>JAUHZG010000014.1 GCA_030425845.1 Gammaproteobacteria bacterium | reverse complement strand
TGCCTTAAACAATTCACGGGAAACTTTACGCCAACTTACCGGGACGTATTACACAAACTTAGCGCCACTTAAGACACGTATCCCTCTGGTCAAACCCGATCCTAGCAATATTAACGCCTGGGTAGAGCATGCGATTCATCAAAACATGTTACTGATGGCCGCACACTTTGCTATGCAAGCGGCGCGTGCTAACGTTGCCGTTCAATTTGCCGGACACTTGCCTACGTTAAGTGCGATTGGGACCATCAGTCATAGCTTATCCGATCCCACGCCTGTCGCCCCTTTCCCTGCTGACACGGTAGCCAAATCACTGGACTTACAAGTTGCCGTGCCTTTATTTAGCGGGGGCATGGTCCACGCACAAACAAAGCAAGCACATTACCTATACCGCGCAGCCGTTGATACCTTCGAGCAGCAATACCGCGCTACGGTTGCCTCTACCCGTCAAAACTACAATAACATTGTCGCCGGACTCAGTAAGATACGCGCTGATAAGCAATCTATCATCTCTCATCGAGCGTCACTAAAAAGTACAGAAGCGGCTTACCGTGTCGGAACCAATACCATCATCGATGTTCTTGAAACACAAAAAGATCTGTATCAAGCACAGCAACTGTTTGCCTCCGATCAATATACTTATATCAACGATACCTTGGCGTTAAAACAAGACGCCGGTACCTTATGTGAAAGTGACTTGTTTACGATTAACAGCTGGCTACGCCATTCAACAAAAGCACATGGCCCACTCAAGCGTAAACCCAAGCATCAAACTCACCGCAAGCCACGCTCACACCCCCATCCTCACAAGCAAGCGAAACGTGTAGCGAAGGCGAGTCATCACAAAACAGTGGCCAAAACCACGAAACACCATGTTAAACACTCTCGCGCACACACCAAGGTCAACCGGCACCACACTGCTAGCAATAAAGCCCCCCTCCTAGCACACAAATAAACTCTCACTAAAGCGGCAATTAAGCGCAAATTTGCCGCTTTACACTTATACAAAAAGTCGATTATCTAGTTTTAACTCCCTTTATCACTAAAACAAGGGAGCAAAAAACGCACAGTACCAGCGTCGTAACCTGCTGATTTTTTGTCAAACCTATCGCTTTTTCGTCATTTTGAATAATTGTTAGCCATCTCTTTCTCCCCTACCATTTGCTCATAACTTTTACAAGTAATGCATTACTTAGGGACTTACCGGCATTCTGTACTGATCATGATGACAAATTACTTCAATAGCAAAAGCTCTATGAGCTTGGAGGTTAGATAACATGTTTAAGAAAGAGGAAGGCTTTACCGAGGCGTATCGTAAGCACGGATTAGAGCCACATGAAGTCGAAGGCCGTAAAACCTTTTACTTAAATGTCGCGCTGATTTATTTCGTCTGTGCGCTGTTTAGTTTCTTCTATGCGACGTTGATGTTGGTTCACACCTTCTCTTTCGCCGCCTTTGTTCTCTCTACGATTATAGGGATCACGTTCCTTTTCCTAAGTTGTCGTTACCACTTTTGGTGGTTTCAACTCAAATCGCGTCGAGTGAAATGTACTTTCAGAGAGTGGTTTCACTATGGTCTGCTTTGCAAGGAAGACGAATCAATAGGTTAAGGTGAGTTGCTTACTTATTCCAACCTACTCAATTTGATTTCGTTTGAATAGGTTGCAACCAGCACTAACTGAGTATAATATTTAGACACCTTGTTCAAGGTACTCTAGCCTAGGAATGACTAGCCACATAAAAACCTGTCATGAAGACGATAATAAACGCGGATTTATCGCTTTATAGAGCAAGGTTATAAATCCATTTTAAAAAAAGGGATCACTGATCTCGGAGGTTAGATAACATGTTTAAACGCATCGGTCGTTTCGTTAAGCCGTTTGTTGATTTTCGCCCGTGGTTAGGTACTGAGCGAATTAGTGAAGATACCAAGACTATCAGTGACGCCGTCAAGACACTCTACGATCAACAAAAGATCCAATCTACCCCAACTGCTCGTGAAGATTTTTCAGCATTATGTCTCCGCTTAGGATTAAGTGAGCACGATGTCAAAAAACGCCAAATCTTTTATCTACAAACTGCGATTGCTTGCTTTGTTTGTGCGTTACTCGCCTTAGCGTATGCCATCATCATGCTCACCCATGCCCACTCCTTCCCCGCCATGCTCATTAGTTTCGCCATTGGCGCACTACTCGCTGCCGTCAGTTTTCGCTATCACTTTTGGTGGTATCAACTCAAGTCAAGGCGCTTAGGTACCTCGGTTCATGATTGGTTTCATTATGGTTTACTCGGCAAGGAGAAAAAAACTCATGCGTAAACGTCTCTTTGCAGCGCTCTTATTATTACTCCCGCTTGCCGCTCTCGCCAGTGACAGCTCTTTAGGTATATTATCGCCGTTACATTTTTCACCCCCGTCTAGTGATTTATCGATGTATTACCTTTCAATGATTTTTGGTAGTGTCGGAGGACTACTCTCCGGCGGCGGAAGTCAAATCATGGGGAAAATGTTTGCGGTCTTCAATGCCGCCGCACTTGCTTTTGGCGGCTTGCTACTTGCTTATCTCTTCCTAATGGGTACCCTCAATACAGCGCATGAAGGGGAACTACTGGGAAAACGTTACTCCTCAATTTGGATCCCAGTTCGCGCCGTTCTCGGTTGTGCGTTATTGATCCCTAAAGCCACCGGTTACTCTATCATTCAAGTCATCGTTATGTGGGTTGTCATCCAAGGGATTGGCGCCGCAGATAGCACCTGGAATGCCGCCGTCAATTACCTGCAAAAAGGCGGCACTATAATCTCTGCCACCACCCAGCCAACCGCAGCCGGTAAAGAGCAACTAACCAAGCTCCCTGGCAACACAATGAAAATGTTAGTGTGCGTGGCTAACTTGCAGCATTACATTAATAAAGCCCAAGGCGGCACGAACTACGTTAACTTTTTTAATGCTATCCAACCCATGAAGTTAGGTTCACTCACTAACCCGCATACCGGTCAGATAAAACCAGTTAATCAAGCGCATGTTCCTATGCTTAATGGTAACTCTCCCTATGCCGACTTAGACAATTTGTGTGGAACCATGAGTTGGAATACCAACCTCAAAGGTGGCACAGAAAAGAATTCGAAAAGTGCACTCACACTTGCCAAAGCACGTACACTTGCCTATCAAGAGATGTTTAGTTCTCTGCAAAGTCAAGCCGAGCTTGTTGCGCCCAACTACGATAAAGCCGAGAGCGGCTCGCCAGATGCCCTTCCCTACGGTTCCTGTCCTGTTGATGGCAAAAAAGACAGTGGTCGAATGAAGGCCTGTGGTCCAGGAAGTAGTACCGCTTGGTTCAATGGCAATACCAACACACTGTTTGATACCAATGGCAGTCTACTTTACAAAACATACTCTACTTATAACAGCCAAATGAGCGCTGTTCGGCAAACAGTAAATACCGAGTTATCAGCTAGTAATGTTGATGCGAGCCACGGTCCTACGATAAAAGGTAGCGGCATTGGTTCCTCAACAACGCATTTTAGTGACATGAAAAAACAAGGGTGGATCTCAGCTGGCGAGTACTATTTTGATTTAGTCGCGATGAATCACAACATCACTAAATCATTAGGTGATCCGCCTCAAGTCACTTATAACCTGAAAAAAGAGGTTGACAATGCTGGCGGAGCCGATAAGTTTTGTCGCCAATCAAAATACTCTTCACTGTTTGGTGGTACCTCTACCTGTGAAGATTTCGTTAACGCAAGCTTAAGTGGCCCAGATATCGGTAACATCCCCTCAGGCTATCCTAGCAATACCATTTTGAACTACATTAACAGCGCCTCAGCTTACCAACCACAAGGTATTGACCGAGGACCTACAGGAGACGCATCGTTCCACGGTCGTTTATGGGGCTTAGATGCTTTCTTCACCGCAAGACTGATTATCATGGGTGTCGCTAGTAGTGGTTCAGGTACAGCTTCACCGGTGGTTTGGACGATGGTAGGTATTGGTATCGCCATGGTCAACACGCTTGCGGCGGACATGCAAGAGATGCATGATACCTTGCTAGGCCCCACTCATTCGAACAATTATGTCAGCGGGGGTAATCCCTTGTTGTGGCTTGCCCGATTAGGGAATGACATGATGGATTATGCTGGGCTTATCTGGTTAACTGGTCTTGGCTTTGCTATCTCGGCTTTCGTTAGTGGACTCGTTCCCTCCGTCAATATGGCCGAAGCCGCCGTGGCCGCTGCCACATGGCTGGCCCCGATTGTCACAGCCATCGTTGCCATGCTGTTTGCGGGAGGAATGGTACTTGCTGTCTACTTACCCTTTATCCCCTTTATCATCTTTACGCTTGCCGCCATCGGCTGGATGATTGCGGTGATTGAGTCCATGGTGGCTGCCCCCTTAGTGGCACTGGGTCTCATTTGGCCAGAGGGGCATGAAGTCTTTGGTAAATCAGAGCAAGCGATGATGCTCTTACTGAATGTGTTCTTAAGACCTTCCATGATGGTGATTGGCTTAGTCGCGGGGATCAGCCTTAGCTATGCGGGTGTATGGTTATTTAGCCAAGGTTTTTGGTATGTGTGCTCTATCGTTAACTCTAGCTTTAACCCTGGCGGTTTCGCGTTTATCTTCTTAGGCTCACTGGTGATTTATGTGACCAGTGTTATGGCTGTTATACAGAAGAGTTGCGAGCTCATCTATCTAGTACCCGATAAAGTCACTCGCTGGTTATCAGGTGGAATGGCGGAAAGTTTTGGCTCTGACTCCGCTCGCGAAGGGGTACAGGCAGTACGAGGCGCGTCATCTCAATTCGGTAGCCAAATGGGGAACGCGATTGGACAAAGTTCATCTAACACGATGAAGAGCCTGGCAGATAAAAACAAAGCTGAAGGTGATAAGGCAAAAGGTACCGAGAAAACCGACGCCGCTGCAAAAGACTCTGGCGCTAAAATTGAGAGCGATGCCAGCTAATAAGATTAAACAAGCCATCTCGAGTGAGCCTCACCGCTCACTCGGGACGCCGGCTTAATAGTAACACCGCCCCGACTGCACAACCGATAGCAAACAAACCTGCATACACGCAATAAAGATTAATCACTGCTATCACACGCATCCCAGTCAATGCGATACACACATACAAAATCGCCAACCGCATCGCGTGCTTAATCGCTTTGAGCTTTGGGTTCGCTTTGGTGTGTGTGCCATCTGTTTCACCGGCAAAAAGCCACCAGCCACTTTGCTTAAATACCATCATAAAAATACAGAACAGCGGTGTCGCTAACAAAAAGTTATGCGTTTGGAATGTAGTGTCTGTCATCAACTCGTTCAACACCGGTGCGTAATGTGGACACAGATACGCTCCCGTAAGCAATAAGGGCAGCAAGCTATTCACCACAATCATCACCGCTATACGGTGTCCTTTTGCAAGCGTCGCGACAGCCCCTGCAAGTAAACGCAGCAGACCAATACAAAAAGTGACTAGAATAGTCCCATAACTAATAAGTGAGCTAATTTCAGTGTAAGGGTGAGCCGGATAGATAAACAAGCGCTTTAAAAAATGATCTTTTCCCACCATGATGATTAAGAAAATATGCAGCAATAGGATCACTAACACCGTCGCCGCCAAACAAAGCGCAAACCATACGCCAGCGTTTTTCGTTTTGCCCGCTAGTGTGTTGAATTTTTTGTTGATGATCTTTTGTGACAGCAGCACCATGATCATCATAAAGATAAGTAAGTGCTCTTGCTGGTAGCTGGCCGCGATGGGCACAACTTTCGCCCCCGCTATCATGTTGACCCAAGCAATGGTTAAGTAACCAAACAGTGCGGAAAGCGCAAAAACACAGGCAAAACGAAAAGCTAAATCAATCGTTAACATCAGCCAAGGTGGGAACTTACCCTCGGGAAGCACATTTTCAAATAAAGCGCAAACTGTAGGTGCTTTATCTTGATCACGTAAACGCATAAAACCAGCCGCGAGTAATATCACCGCAGACCATAAGATCACAAAGGCATAGCGGTATTCACCTGTGAGTAGCTCTGGCAACCCTAACTTAGGCACTGGCGGCATAATACTTGTCATTGCCGCACTAAAAGCCATGAGCACACTCACAAAACCTAGCTGTAGCAATACTGTCAATACACCCATCACCGGTAGCGCATAAGACTTGCGCCCCTGCTTAGATGCTCGCCAAGTAGTTGGCAGGCACAAACACACTAGCAACAGCACAGGGAAAAGTAGTGTCAACACAAGCAGGTGTAAAGGCATTTCACGGTGGAACACACCAACATAGATAGCCGATAGAAAAAGTGGGATAGCTACACCAAGAATAAGATCCGGGCGGCTTTTGGCACGTGGTTTCATGGCGCTTTCCTTTGCAAATGAACGAGTAAGTCCCTAGATTAGCATTTTATGTTAGAAGCTCCAATACGTTGAAACCTAAGGAAGAGTCAACCTCCGGCCTTGCTCCTGTTATCCTAGGGTCAAGCCGAAAAATGGCACATGTGGCACCCAGCAAAAATCAATCCATTGCCTGTAGCATAAACAAGCGCTTCAATGGCGGGCACTTATCGACAATATCAAGCCCTGTCCCACGCGCCTTGACTACCCAGTCATTCTCACTGGCAAACAGCTTTTTAAAGCCATCCATTGCGAGCAGCATGGTTTGGTTAGCTTCTTTGCGCGCGCGTTCATAGCGTCTTAAAGTCGAGAGACTACCGACATGACGCTGTTTGGCTTTTGCCGCTAACAACTCTTTTGCTAAAGCTTTTGCATCCATCAGTCCAAGATTCATGCCTTGGCCCGCCAACGGATGAATAGTATGACAAGCATCGCCAACCAGCGCGACGTGTGGCTTCACATAGTCACGTGCGTGACGCTTGGTGAGAGGGAAACTATAACGCATCCCAACCGCTGTCACGTCACCTAAGCGCAGCTCTAATGCTTTGCTAAGATAATCACGAAAAAAATCCTCTTCCATCGCCATGATCTCTTTGGCATGCTCTGGCACAGTTGACCAAACAATAGAACAGTGGTGAGCCTCCTGCAGAGGCAAAAAGGCTAAAGGGCCCTGCTGCATAAAACGCTGATAGGCACTGTTCTCGTGTGACAGAGTTGTTTTAACGTCACAGACAATGGCATGATGCTCATAGCTTGTTTCTTGTAGCGGAAAAGCAAATGTCTCCCGACAGAACGAGTTAGCGCCATCAGCACCGACTAAACACTGCGCTTGAAACACTTGTCCATTGGCCAGGGTGACACACACACCCTCTTCGTCAGTGATCATGCTCTCCACTATGGCCGGCATTTGGCAAGTAATATTGGTGGCATTGTCTATCACTTGCATTAAAGCTGCCGTGAGCACAGCATTTTCGATGATGAAACCTAAGTTCGCCCGCGCGACTTCAGCCGCATTAAAATGAATCTCTCCTCCTTTGGCATCCCACACGTGCATTTCACGATAAGGACTCACGCGCAAAGAAGCAATGAGGTTCCATGCCCCAACTGCTTTTAGGAAGTCACGTGAGGCATGAGTGATAGCACTGACGCGCGGATGTGACACCGATAAGTCCACCACACTACTAGGGCGTTGTTTATCACAAATCAGAACAGAAAGCGCGCTGTCCTTGAGGGCAGCGGCTAAGCTTAAGCCGACGACACCGGCTCCAATAATGATCACATCGACTTGTTGTTTCATCTTAATCTTCCACACACAATTCAGGCGCGGGAGTCTGTAGCCCCATTGCACGTTTAGCTAAATGCGACTTAGCCCCAGGAATAAGCTCTAGCGCAAGCAAAATACTGTTACGCGCTTTTATTACACCGCTCAAGGGGTTACGAAAAGCACGAACTGCCACATCAATCCCTCGAACCAAACTCATGCGATCGCGCTGCCTGGCTCTGCTATACGTACTTAGGCCATCGAGCGCGCCCAAATCGGCCTTTGACTGCAAGGCTGATTTGATGTGTTCACGTAATTGCGCCACGTCACGTAACCCCAAATTCATCCCTTGGGCGGCAATGGGATGAATGCTTTGCGCAGCGTTGCCGATAACCACAAAACGCGGTTTAACAGTCTCTTCGGCTTTGATCAGCGCTACCGGGTAACCACGACGTTTACCAACCCGTGTAATTTCACCAAAACGATAACCAAACCTGTCTAAGACTTTTTGCGCGAAAGCGTCATCGCTCATCGCCATGAACTCATCTATGTACCTATTTTCAAGGGTCCAAATAAATCCACTACGCCCACTAGTCAATGGCAGTACGGCAAGCGGCCCTTCCGGTGTAAAACGCTCAAACGCCACTCGATTATCGGCATGAGAAAAACTTAAGTTCGCGACAATGGCTGTTTGTTCATAGTCCCAATGCTGAGCCTCTATCCCTTCGTGTTGACGTAAACTCGAGAACTGACCATCAGCCGCTATCACAAGTTTTGCGCCAATTGTTTTCGTGCCTTGCTCACCGTCAAGTGTTAATTCAGTATGATCGCCACCGTCTGCCAGCGCGCTCACTTGATAGGGACAAAACGTGGTGAGATTTTCTTGAGTTTGCAGCTCGTTTTGCATGGCTTGTAACAAATAGGGCATTTCGATAACAAAGCCTAATGCATCCACACCTTGCTCACTCGCGTGCATACGCACTTTGCCAAAATGGCCCGCATCGGAGATATGCAGTGATGAAATAGGTGCCGCCACAGGTGCCACATGTGGCCAAACGTTTAAGTGCTTAAGCAAAGTGCGACTGGTATAGGCCACACCAATGGTTCGCACATCGTAATCGAAATCTGTACGCACAGATACTTGCTTGACTTCCACTTGCGCGACAGAGACTGAAAGATCTCGACAGGCCAGCGCCATCGCATTCCCAACGACGCCCCCACCAACAATCACAATATCAAATTGCTCTGTCATATCACTCTGCCATTAATGCTTCGATGTCTTCTACCGTTTTAACTAAGTCACGCGAGAGTACATTCGCTTTATCATTTGTGATCACGATATCATCTTCCAGGCGAATACCAATGCCCCACCATTTCTTGTCTACGCCTTGCATCCCTTCTTCGATGTACAAGCCTGGCTCCATGCTCATTGCCATACCAGGCTCGAGCTTGCGCGCTGATTCACCGTCATTAGTACGGTAAAAGCCGACATCGTGTACATCTAATCCCATCCAATGACTGACGCCATGCATGTAAAAAGGAAGGTAGAGTTTATCGTTAATAGCGTTATCCAACGAGGCATCCACAATTTTCAGATCGATTAAGCCCTGCGTTAAAATGCGTACCGCCGTGTCTTGTAGATCCGTCCATAGCGCGCCCGAACGTGCGGTATCAATACCTGCCAAGTTTGCTTCAAGCACGACTTCGTAAAGCGCTTGTTGCTCTTTACTAAACTTACCATTGACCGGAAAAGTGCGTGTAATATCCGACGCATAAAACTGGTACTCAGCGCCCATATCAATCAACACTAAATCACCGTCTCTGAGCGCTTGATCATTATTTAAATAGTGCAAAATACACGCGTTATTACCGCCCGCTACGCTAGGAGTATAGGCATCAACAGCACCGTGCTGATTAAAGATGTAATTGAGCTCCGCTTGTAATTGGTACTCCATCATTCCTGGGTGTACCGATTGCATGGCACGTGTATGCGCAAGTACTGCAATATCAGTAGACTTTTGCATCAAAGCAATTTCGTCATCACTTTTCACACTGCGCATCGCGTGTACGATGACGTCAATATTATTAAACGCTTGTGGTGTATTGACGCCCTTGCGCCCTTTGACACGCGCCGCATTGGTCCACTCCATTAACTTGCTATCTAACCATTGTTCGCGCCCCACAGAGTAGTGGATCTTATCACGACCTAATAATAGCTCGGGCAATCGGGTTTCAAGCTCATCAATGTCGTACGCCACATCGGCACCAAACTCTGCCACCGCCCCTTCAACGCCAGCACGCTTACCGTCCCACGTTTCCATCAACGGATCTTTAGGATTACAAAATAAAATAAATTCACCGTCACTATGACCAGGAATAAACACCGCCAAAGCATTAGGCTCAACAAAGCCAGTTAAATAATAAAAATCACTGCGTTGACGATAAGCGAAATGTGCGTCGCCATTACGCAGTACTTCTGGTGCCGCGGCGACGATGGCGATATCTTTGTTACCCAGTTGCTCAAGTAATTTTTGTCGTCTTGCTTTGAACGCTTGCATTCTTATTTCCTTTTATTTTAGTGAATAGTTGAGTCATCGTTTTCAACGCGTGTAACTTCACGTTCAGGACACAGCTCGGTAAAGATCATAATAGCCCCCATACGCACATACTCGCACACATCAAAAAACGCTTGTTCATCGTCTTCAGTAGATTCAATGCTTTCATGATCCATCTGGCCGATTTCACTGATATGGTGTAGCGCTTCTTCGGCTTCTTCGGATAAAGCGTCCATCACGCTCTCTCCACCTAAGCCTAAGCCAAATAGGAAACCATAACACCAGTTAGTCAGCTCCATTGCTCGATGAGCTAAAGGCTCCTCATCGTCGGGTAGCAACAATTGAAAATCAAACCCGCTGCCTTGCAACTGCGATGCATTGATTTGGTAAAGACTCAGAATAAGATCATGTTGCATCTCACTTAACGTGTTGCTTTCATCAGACACGGCCCCACCGACCGCATCAAACCAATTTATCCCGTTAAGACGCTCACCTAGCACCCCGACACCAGCGACCATACCGTGGATCTCGCTGATGCTGGCAGCGGACTCTGTTTCGTTGTAAGCGATTGAAAAATCGAAGTAGCTTGGAAGCTGATTAGACGATGCGGACATGACTGGTTTCTTACCCTATATATAGAATGTGCACTGTGACGCGAGTATACCACAAATGAGAAAAACTCGAACAACTTCAGATAAGCGCTCATCTCATGCGTAACCCTCACCCCATGCTGGATCACGCGCTGCGCGCTGATCCCCCCTTACACCAATAATGCCCCTCTCGCTACACACCGCAGCTTGGCCGCGGTGTCCATCCCCACACACATGAAGACAATTCGACTTACCCCTCTAAAGCGTTATAATGAAATGGTCCGGGGGAGAAGTTTGACATTTCTTGACCAACAAGTCGGACCCAGGGATTGTCCCTGTCTTGCCGTTGAGCAAGCTGATTCAGTTCAGAAGCCTGAAGCGAGGTATACGTTTCCCACCTTAACATGGGGTTCTACAGAGAGCGCTTCTCCCTCCGGGCATTATTTTACAGGCGAGGCTTGGAGCCTTACGCACTATAATAAAAGCCACATGGAGAAAGTCGCCTATGAAACAATCGCTTCGCCAAGAACTAAGAGCCGAACGCCAAAACCTTACCGATCAACAAAAGCAACGTGCCAGCGAAGCGATTAAAGATAAAATCGAACATTTATCTTTTTTTAACGAGGCAAGAGATATCTCATTTTATCTCGCCAATGACAATGAAATCTGTCCTACCCCAATCCGCCAAGTAGCGGAGTATCATGCTAAGCGCTGTTACTTACCCGTTTTACACCCTCGCAATAGCCTTTTATATTTTGGTCGTTATCGTAGTGGCGAGAGCTTAAAGTCAAACCGTTATGGGATCCCCGAGCCAATCGCCACTCCTGACTCTGCTATCGCCCCTGAAGATTTAGATGTAGTGTTCGTGCCGTTGGTGGGGTTTGATAGAGAAGGTCACCGCCTTGGTATGGGAGGCGGTTATTACGATAGAACGTTTAGCTTTTGTAACCAAACCAGTGAGCGCCCTCTGCTAGTGGGATTAGCCTACAGCTTCCAAGAAAATCAAACTATCCCGGAAGACGATTGGGACATCGCGCTCGATATGGTTATCACCGAGCAAGAGGTAATAATGGTATCAAACCTAGTACAAAGTTAGTGCGCTGACTTCGTTTACTCGTAGCTTGATTCGCCTTACCCCTACCCTATTCTGGACTCACAATTGCCACTCTACGGCTTGACTCCTGTTATCCTCCGGTCCCGCTGTTGATTTTTTGATAGTTGAGAAACGCGTAAACGGCTAACACCTTGACATCACAAGCGCCATCGCCCATTGTCTTTGCTCCCTGAAAAAGAGCCGACGAGGAGTAACTATGAGTGCCTATTGGTTAATGAAATCTGAGCCTGACGCATTTAGTATTGATGATCTAAAAAGCTGCCCCAACAAAACCGACAGCTGGGATGGCATTCGCAATTACCAAGCGCGCAACTTCATGCGTGACATGAAAAAAGGCGACTTAGTTTTCTTTTATCATTCTAATTGTAAAGTCCCAGGGATCGTTGGCATCATGACGGTTGTTTCGAATGAAGTTTATCCTGATCACACCGCCTTTGATCCGAACAGCAAGTACTATGATCCTAAATCCACACCAGAAAAAGTCCGCTGGGAAATGGTCGATGTAAAATACAAGCGTAAACTTAAACGTTGTATTAGCCTGCAAGAGCTTAAAGAAATCCCTACACTCAAAGACATGCGCTTACTACAAAAAGGTAATCGCTTATCTATCATACCGGTCTCAAAAAAAGAATGGGAAACTATCTTAAAACTAGAAGGCTAAGTGGCGACCAAGAGTATTCGTAGTGCTAAAAAGCATGGTAAGCTAAAAACTCACATTCATGCCAGGGAGGCCTTATGTCTCACAGCGTTTACCAAGTCATACTAGATACCATTGAGAAAGTTAGCACCGGCCAGTTATTTGGTGTCTTTGGCGATGCGATTAATCCCCTCGCAGATGCCTTAGCGAAAGAGAAAGGCAAGCGTTTTGAGTGGATAGGCGTACGTCATGAAGAAGTTGCCGCTTACGCTGCCGGTGCCCAAGCAAAGTTAACTGGTAAACTGGGGATCTGTGCCGCGACAGTAGGCCCCGGTGCCATCCATCTTCTCAATGGTCTGTATGACGCAAAAATGGATCATGCTCCAGTGCTTGCCATCACCGGTCAAGTGCCGCGCGATGAGATAGGCAGTGACTATCACCAGGAAGTGAACCTCGATCGCTTATTCGACGATGTTAGCGTCTACAATCAAACTGTCTACTCACTAGGTCAACTACCACGGCTTATTAGCCTTGCTACTCAAACAGCCTTAGCCGAATCCGGCATTGCGCACTTATCTATTCCATCGGATATCGGCGGAAAAAACATTGATGATCTCTCTTTGGCTCATCCTATCGTACAAGCTCAAGGTGCGCGCTTGCCGAGTGAAGAAAACTTACGACTAGCTGCTGAACATATCAATAGCGCAACCAATATCACTTTATTTATAGGTTGGGGAGCACGTGGTTCCACCCATGAGATTAAAACTCTTGCGACAAAACTTAAAGCGCCTGTTGTACACGCGTTAAAAGGCAAGGCTGTATTAGATGAGTCCGATCCTTATTGGGTAGGCGGTACTGGTTTTGTTGGCAACAAAGGCGGCGTGCATGCACTTGAGAGTTGCGATGTCTTGTTGATGCTTGGTACTGACTTCCCTTACCGTCAATTTTATCCTGAAGGTAAACATATCATTCAAGTGGATATCAATCCTGCAAGGTTAGGCAAACGTGTAGGGATAGCACAAGGCTTAGTCGGTCACGTCAAAGAAACCGTTAATGCCCTTACTCCATTAGTCAATGAAAAAACCAACACCAAACACCTAGAACACGCTCAAGAGAAACGTGATCACTGGTTCGAACATCTTGCTAAACCAACATTGGCTGCGAACAATGATAAGCTGATACACCCACAGTATCTCGCGCACCTTATCAGCGAGCACGCTAGCGATTCTGCACTCTTTACCGCCGATACAGGTGAAACGATCGTTTGGATGGCGCGCTATATTAAGATGCTCGGTCAACGCGACTTTATTGCTTCATTTAATCATGCCAGTATGGCCAATGCACTCGCGCAAGCCATTGGCTTGCAAGCTCTAGACAAGTCCCGTCAAGTGATCGCTATGTGTGGCGATGGCGGTTTTAGTATGCTAATGGGTGACTTTATCACCGCTGTGTCGTATGAACTACCGATCAAAGTGTTTGTCTTCAATAATAGCGCGCTAGGATTAGTGCGTCTTGAAATGCAGTCAACGGGTTTTATACCCTGGGGTATTGATCTGAAAAACCCTAATTTTGCCGAATGTGCTAAAGCCATGGGAGCCGAAGGGCTCCGTGTTAATAATGGTATGGATTTACCTGCGGCTGTCAAACGAGCCTTTGAGATAGAGGGTCCTGTACTCGTCGATGTTAAAACAAATACTAATGAAGTCATTTGGCCACCGAAGATGGTTCTCGATCGTGCTTGGGGCTTTAGCATTAGCAAGATCAAAGAAGTGTTACATAATTTTGAGTAAATAGTTCGATCATGTGATGTGACTTTAGAATGTGCTCGCACGTATTATCTTTCGGCAAGTCTATGGCTTTAATCTGATTGGGTAGTCCGGTCAAGCCGGACTATGACAACGTTTTATCCTAGAAACGGCAGTTGGGCGCACATTTCTAGGGTAACAGATTGATTTAGATAGCTTTTCAAAAAAATCTGAAGTCACCTTGTTGGTGATGAAGACTTTTTTTTGTAATGCTAGATGAATCAAGATGTTGCGCTAGAATGGGTGAACCAACTGCCGTTTCTAGGTTTATAGTTGTAGGAGGATTCGCGCACAGCGCGGGCTCTGGTTTGGTGTCATCGTTCGGCTTGACTGAACTGTCTGAGAGAAATCATGGTAGGTTACCCCCTGCGGGCTAGCCTACCCTATGTAAGACTACGAGGTAAACTTACTGGCCAAACGCACGGCGAACAGCGCGACGTTGTACGCGGTTAACTCGACGCTGAGCGCGATTCTCAATGCGCGCTTTCTTATTTTCTAATTGATTCGCTTGACGTTCCGCTTGATTTTCAATCCGCTCTTTCCGTGCTTCTAATCGTTCTGCTTTACGAGGCTTGCTATCGCTTAATTGCTCGGCACGATCTTCAAGACGTTGCGCCTTGTTTTGTGCTCGTTGTGTCACGCGTTCTTGTCGATTAGTGATCCGATTAGCTTTGCGCATGGCACGACGCTCAATGCGTTTCGCTTTTGCTTTTGCATGCCCAAAAGCCGCAAACTTGACCCCTGCTAACATAGATATATTCGCCGTTGAAACACTTCCAACGCCTAACATGACACCCGCCATCACCAACGCACTTAAACCGCTTTTCTTCATCACATTGCTCCTTCATTGCGACATTGCAGCACTAGCTATGTGCTAGACTTAGTTTGAGTATAGCAACGAAGCAGCGCGCCATAGGGAAACGATGGAAATTGACCTAAAAAATCCCGATTATTTTCTTAACCGAGAAATTAGTACGCTACATTTTATCGAGCGCGTACTGTCGCAAGCAACACAAGAGTCTATTCCTCTCTTGGAGCGTTTACATTATCTGATGATAAGTGCGAGTAACCTCGATGAGTTTTTTGAAATTCGGGTTGCCAACTTAAAACGTCGCTCCGAATTTGGAAACTATCGCCCGGGAGCAGATAGTCTAGGCGCCGATGAGCTGCTCACACAGATAAGTAATATCACTCAAAAAATTGTAAAAACACAATATGCCATTTTAAATGGAAACATTCTTCCAGCGTTAAAAGAAGAAAATATCTTCATCGTTGATAAATTCGAGTGGGATAGCGAATTAAAAAAATGGGCAGCTAGTTTCTTCGATAGCCACGTTCTACCTGTACTAAGCCCTATCGGTTTAGACAGGACTCACCCTTTTCCAAAACTAGTTAATAAAAGTCTAAATTTTTTCGTCACGTTAGAGGGTGTCGATGCTTTTGGACGAGATAGTGGTTATGCCATTGTACATACACCAAGAGCCTTAAAACGCCTTATCGCTCTACCAAGCGACGAAGAGTTCTATCGCTATATATCACTAAGTGACACCATTTATATGAACATCGAAAAACTTTTTCCGGGCATGGCCATCACGGGTATTTATCAGTTCCGCCTAACCCGCAACAGTGATCTTGAACTTGACGAAGAAGAATCCGAAGATTTACCCGAAGCACTAAAGAGTGAACTCTTTTCTAGGCGGTACGGTCGCGCAGTTAGGCTAGAAATTGCAAAAGGCTGCCCTGAAACAGTCGTCAATTTTTTGTTAGATAAACACAGCTTGACTGAGAAAGACTGCTACTTAGTCAAAGGCCCCGTTAACCTCAATCGATATCAACCATTACTTGATATCGACAGGGAAGATTTGCGATTTCCATCGTATCATCCTGTACTTGCCAAAGCATTACAAAATAGCAAAGATATATTCTCCGTAATCAAACAAAAAGATATCCTTTTATATCATCCTTTCGAAACCTTTTTGTCTATCATCGACTTAATTAATCAAGCTGCCCACGATCCACATGTAAGAGTCATCAAAGCAACATTATACCGCAGTGGAGTTGACTCAAAGATGGTCTATGCATTAGAGGAAGCCGCCCGTTCAGGGAAAGAGGTTACCGTTGTTATTGAACTACGTGCACGCTTTGATGAAGAAGAGAATATCGAGCTCGCCAACCGTTTACATGAGGCCGGAGCGCTCGTTGTATACGGAGTTCTTCAATATAAAACACACGCTAAGATGCTATTGTTTGTCCGAGAAGAAGATGGTGCACTGGTACGATATGCTCATCTAAGCACGGGAAACTATCATACAACTAACGCGAAACTTTATACCGACATCGGGCTACTTACTTTTGATAAAGATATCACTTCTGATGTACAACATGTCTTCCAGCAATTAACTGGCATGGGGAAAATCATTTCACTCAAAAAACTCTATCAAGCACCGTTTAACCTTTACGACTCACTTGTACATAAAATCGAAAATGAGATTGCGAACTCAAAATCCGGAAAAAAATCTCACATCATGCTAAAAATGAATTCTCTAACTGAGAAAAAAATCATACGCTGGTTGTACCGCGCTTCTATCGCAGGTGTGAGAGTCGAGTTGATTGTTCGTGGAGCTTGCTCCCTTCGACCAGGGATAAAAGATCTCTCCGAAAATATTACCGTTCACGCCATCGTTGATCGCTTCTTAGAACATACTCGCATTTTTTATTTTTACAATGATGGTCATGAAGATCTCTACTGCTCCAGTGCTGACTGGATGGATAGAAATTTATTTCACCGAGTCGAGTTATGCTTTCCCATTGAAGCGAACCACCTTAAAAGGCGCATTATCGATGAGGGGTTATTATTGTACCTTAACGATCACTGTCAAAGCTGGACATTACAAGCGGACGGTTCGTATCAACGAGTAAAAGCGCAAAGCGAAGAAGTCATGAGTGCTCAGGCAAAACTCATTAGTCATTATTCCGCGAATAAGAAATAAACTTATGCCCCTGCTACTTTACTATGTCTTGTCAACCATATCATAGATTAAACCATCTCTTAGCGCGGCAGTTGAAACATGTAGCTCGGTGATATCAAACAGCGTGATCACCGCATGCAAGATAGCTAGTCCCCCCGGGAAGATATGTACTCTATCTTTTGAGATCCCTAGACGTGCCAGTTGATCATAGCAACCTAACCGGACAATCTCGCGCATGATTTCTTCAATAGACTCTCGCGTGATCACATTGTCCTGAAAACCATAATGATTTAAGGCATTCCAAATAGCCCCAACCGTGCCGGAGCAACCATGGACTTCATTAAAAGGCAGTTCCTTAAATTTTGACACCACGGGTGCCAGTAATGTTTTCGCTTTCTCATGTGCCTGTTCAAACTGGCTAGAGAGAATAAGCTTATTATCAAAAAACTCACGCTGAAAACTAATACAGCCCATTGGCAGTGAGTCTAGCAGCTTAGGTTCTTGGTCAACGCCTACAATAAGCTCTGTACTGCCACCGCCGATATCTATCACAAAGTGTGTTCTATCTTGTATGCCTAAGTGGCGAGTCACTCCTTTGTAGATATATTTTGCCTCGTCCACTCCCGAAATAATATCAATGGGTTTATCAAACACAGTAGACGCTATCTGTAAAAAAGCAGAAGCATTTTTAGCGACACGCAAAGTATTAGTCGCCACAACTTTTAACTGATAATTCTCGTACTGATTGATTTTTTTTTGAAACGTTTCCAACGCGTCAACTGCACGCGTAATGGCTTCTTCGGATAAGTAGTCATTCTCATCAAGCCCCTTCGCCAGTTGCACTCGGACTCTATCTTCGTGCAAGATGCACAGGTTGTCTCGTATGCATTGTGTCACCAACAAGCGAAAACTGTTGGAACCAATATCCACGCCTATGTAAATCGCTTCCATGTTGTTAACTCCTTTAACGCTCGCGCTGGTGCGTTCTCTTTGTGTGGCGAGGTTTGCCTTGGCGCCCTTTATTATTGTCACGTGAATTTTGCGCGCGACCAGTGTGTCGGCCCTTGGGCTTTGAGGGGGGCTTACGCTTAGGTCGTTTGGGAGTGATCAGCATGTCATCTGTAATATCATGACGTGTGATCTCATAACCTAGGTACTCATGAATGCCCGCTAAGTTGTGCGCGTTATTCTCGCATGCAAAACTTATCGCCACCCCTTTTTCACCCGCACGCGCAGTACGTCCAATGCGATGAACATAATCTTCAGGATCGCCCGGTAAGTCATAGTTGAACACATGCATCACTTCGGGAATATCCAGCCCTCTGGCCGCTACATCCGTCGCCACTAAAATTGGCAGCGAATCAGTAAACTCTTCTAGCATTTGTAGCCGTTTGTTTTGAGCAATATCACCTGATAATAGCCCCGCTTTATAGCCATTAGCACCGAGAAAACGCCACACACGCTCCGCTTCATGACGCGTGTTACAAAAGACTATCTCTCGCTTAGGTGTGATTTCACTAAGAAGACCAAGCAATAGGCCAATTTTTTCGTTATTCGCAGGCAAGTAAAGTCGCTCTTCTACCCTGTCGGCAGTAATTTTTTCAGCTTCGATCACCACTTTAGTCGGGTTGCCCATATGCTCATACGCAAGCTCGCTCACTCGGTAACTCAACGTCGCAGAGAACAAGAGATTTAAGCGGTTCGAAGATTTGGGTAGACGTCTTAAAACAAACCGAATATCACGCAAGAAACCGAGATCAAACATGCGATCAGCTTCGTCCATGATCATCACATCGATGTGATTTAGATTAAATAAACGTTTCTTATAGAAATCAATGACACGACCAGGTGTACCAATAATACAATCAACACCTTTTTTAAGTTGCGTCTCCTGTTCGTGGTATCCCACCCCACCATAGAGTGTCACCATCTTAAGATCCGTAAAGCGTGCAAGAGTCTTCGCTTCATTACTCACTTGCACAGCTAGCTCGCGAGTCGGCACTAAAATTAACACGCGAGGTTGTTTCTTGGAGCCTTTTTCACTTGATTTTGGCGCGGTCAATAAACGTTGGAAAGTCCCCAGTAGAAACGCCGCCGTCTTACCGGTACCCGTTTGTGCCTGTCCCATAATATCTTTGCCAGCCAAAATCTTAGGTAAAGTTTGTGCCTGAATGGGGGTTGCGTGAGTAAAGCCACTGGCCTTACACGCTTTCAATAGAGGCTTAGCCAAACCAAGTTCGGCAAAAGTAGTCGAGGTTAAGTGTGCATTCGTTTTTGTGTTACTGGTCTTGGTCCCACCGAATAACTTACACAGCCAATTGATAATCTTACTCATTCGTTCTCACTTAAATTGATTCATAAAGGTTACTTGCTTTTTCTGTCTAGTTATGACGAAATACTGTACCGGGCGCACAGTTCTGTTTAGAAATGCGCCGCGTGATTCTAAAGTAAGTTACACCACAAGAAAAGGGGCCCAGTATGAGCGAGAATATTATCCATGTCACCGATCAGAACTTTGAAAGTGAAGTTTTAGAGTCTAACACCCCTGTTTTGGTTGATTTTTGGGCAACATGGTGTGGTCCTTGTCGTATGGTTGGTCCAATCATTGACGAAATTAGCACAGAATACGAAGGTAAAGCTGTAGTTGGTAAGGTAGATGTTGATGCAAATCAAGAATTTGCTGCTAAGTATGGTGTAAGAAATATACCTACGGTATTGGTATTTCAAAATGGTGAAGTTGTTGGTCGCCAAGTTGGAGTTGCACCAAAAAATGCATATTCAGACGCTATCGACGCACTTTTATAGTCTATACTCTAAAAGAAATGATAAAAGGTTTGCCTATACGGCAAACCTTTTTTAGTTTGGACAAAGATTAACGAACGATGGATTATGCAATGGTAATATCTATTT
>JAUHZG010000153.1 GCA_030425845.1 Gammaproteobacteria bacterium | reverse complement strand
TAGGTTCGTTGGTTCCATGAATCAAATAGCCAGGGAGCCCCAGTCTAAGCGCGTAATCCCCAAGTGGGTTATTCGGACCCGCTTTGATCACGCGAGGAAGCTCAACACCTTTGACCTGCTTGACGTATTCACGAATAGACTCCGGCGCATACCAAGTAGGATGTTTCACTTTGCGTAAAATTGTAGTTTTACCCAGCGGCGTCTTCCAGCCCAAGCGACCAATTCCGATTGGAAAAGTGTAAACAAGGTGTGAACGTTTGGGGTAATAATAGAGTCGCATTTCGGCAAGGTTAATCACGATGCCTTTGCGCTCCCCGGGGGGAAGGACATACTCAGAAGGCACAACCACCTTAGTACCCGCCGGTAAGTAGTTTGGGTTTATCTCGGGGTTGGCTTCTATTAGCTCATAGTAGCCCACATCATAACGACGCCCCAGCGTGTGGAAACTATCGCCCTCGCGTGCAGTCGCCTGTTGGATGTTGCCGATTAAAGCGTTGTGAGTTGCTGGCCTATCAAAACTAAGACCGAAACAAGTAGAAAGCGTTGTGAATGCCCCAAACAAGAGTGCTAATAGTCGTGTTCTTTTCATGTTCAATTCTTACCGGCTCTCGCCTTTCTAGATGCAATGCGATTGTAACGTATTGGCTGGAGTAACACTACCCTGTATTTTTAGCGATGCAGCACTAATGTTAGCTTACGTAAGCCTTAAGTCCTGTACTTTGCTCAATTTACCATTGGACACTGCGGTCAAACCGCGGTGAGTAGCGGGCCCTGTCCCGTCCGGGGGATTAGCACGCAGCGCATAATCCACCATGGGATAGTGGGTTACGCACGTTGTTAGCCCGCCCTAAAGATAGCTTACTATAGGGCATTGTCTGGTTGCGTTCATGCAAAGGATAAAGTCACGGTTTGTGGCGTGAGATTATGATGCTTCCAATTGCTCCCAAGCGGCATCAGCAGCAAAACGACCACCGTATTGCTCTTGAAGTTTGTTGAGCTCTTCCACCACGTGTAAAATACCGCGCTTTTTCGCGTAATGAATTGGCCCACCACGAAATGGCGCAAAGCCCGTGCCGAAAATCATACCCGCATCAAGTAACTCGGCATTTTCAACCACGCCTTCACGTAAACAAGACACCCCTTCATTCACCAAGCGTAAAATCAAACGATCTTGGATAGTGGTTAAATTGCGCGAACTTTCAGTTTGTTTGTCTTTGACTTTTTTACCGTTCTTGTAGGTGTAATACCCAGTTCCTGTTTTACGCCCTAAGTCGCCCTGAGCCACTTTTCGTTTTAACACTTCAGGAACCGTGCCGCCAAAGTGTGACGTTAAATTGGTTGCCACAGACAGGCAGATGTCTAAGCCCACCGTATCAGCTAATTCGATTGGGCCCATAGGCATACCAAACTTAAGCGCCGCTTTATCGATGGCTTGTGCACTAAATCCTTCATCGAGTAACGTCACCGCTTCTAACAAATACGGCATCAAAATACGATTGACAAGGAAACCTGGTGAAGACGTCACCGGCAGCGCTAATTTACCCACCACACCCACGAAAGCTTGTGCGCGTTCTTTCACATCTTGATCCGTTGCCCGTGAGTACACCACTTCAACTAATGGCATCTTAGCCACAGGATTGAAGAAGTGGATCCCTACCAAACGAGAACGGTCTTCTAACACTTCACTTATCTCATCTAACGGAATCGATGACGTATTCGTCGCTAAGATAGCATCCGTTTTCGCTTGTTGCTCAAGCTGTTTAAATAAACCTTGCTTGGCTTCTAGATTTTCAACGATTGCTTCGATGATCACATCCGCTTTGGCAATACCATCACCCGCCACATCAGGAATCAATCGATCTAATGCATTTGTGATGAGACGAGGCTTTTTCAGTTTCTTTTTGTAGAGCGCATGTGCGCGTTTAATAGCGGGGGCAATAAACTTATCTTCCCGATCTTGTAAAGTAACCGTAATACCTTTAAGCGCACACCACGCGGCAATATCACCCCCCATCACACCTGCACCAATCACATGCACATGCTTGACGTCGATGTTGCGGACCTTGGCAAGCTCTTTGAGTTTATCTTGCAAGAAGAAAACACGAATCAAATTACGTGCCGTATCGGTGATAGCCATTTTTACCATCGAGCGACGCTCTTGTTCGTAGGCCTTATGTCCGATACCGTAGTGCTCCCAGCAATGGATAGCAGCAAACGGTGAAGGATATTGCTTAGGTGAGATCTTAGCACGTGTTTTTTTCATGAAGATTTTAGCGAGTAACTTGCGTGCAAAAGGCTTATTAGTTAGGCGCTCAAAGAAAGAAGCACTGTGTTTAGCAGGCTTATGGGTAACATAAAAGCGCGCAGCGCGTTCTAACTGACGCAATGGTACCACTTCATCAACAAATCCCATACGTTTCGCCGCGCTTGCGCGAATGGGACGTCCGGTTAAGATCACATCAAACGCTTTCAATGCACCGATAAGTTTAGGTAGTCGCACACATCCGCCCCACCCAGGGTGGATTCCGATATTCACTTCGGGTAAACCAAGCTTGGTGCCTTCATCTTCAAGGGCTATTCGGTAATCACAAGCCAATGCCATCTCAAGGCCACCGCCCATACAAAAACCATTGATTAACGCCACTGTCGGCAAAGATAAACTCTCTAACTTGGCGTAAACATCTTGTCCTAACTTCACAAACGCATCGATATCTTCTGCCGCGCTAAATTGACTGACATAATGTAAATCGGCACCAGCAATAAACCCTTTGGGTTTATTTGACGTTATCACTAACCCTTGGCAAGTACCTTGTGCCACTTCATCAACGATATCACTGAGTTCATGCAACACTTCATGATTAACGCTATTGGTCGACGCGCCAGCTTTATCCAGTCGTGCCCAGTAAATATTTTCATTGTCTTTTTCACAGTGCCAGTGTTTGTATTCTTTTGTCATGGTTACTCTCAGTTAATTGTTTTGGGAGAAAGATAGTAGGACCCGCACGGCCAAGCCGCGGGGCGCAGCTGTAGCTGAGCCAAAGGGTAAAGCTTCAAAAGCTGAGGAAACATCGGTTACACAGCTTCTAACAACATCGCACCACCTTGGCCTCCGCCAATGCACAGTGTTGCAATACCACGTTTTTTGCCAGTACGCTTTAGCGCGTGTGCTAAATGCAGAACAAGTCGTGCGCCACTTGCTCCGACGGGATGACCTTGAGCAATCGCGCCCCCATCGACGTTAAGCTTATCATCAGCGATCGCCCCTAAGGGACTCTCTAAATCGAAGTGTTCTTGACAGTAAACTTTATCAGCTAACGCACGTTGGCAGCCTAGCACTTGCCCAGCAAACGCTTCATTAAGCTCCCACAAATCGATGTCTTGCATGCTTAAGTCATTGCGCTGTAATAACGGAACGGAAGCATTCACAGGCCCTAGTCCCATCACGTCTGGCGCAACCCCTGCCCATTCAACGTCAACAATCTTTGCTATCGGCTTGAGCTCGTATTTATCGACCATCGCTTGTGACGCAAGAATGACAAAAGCCGCCCCATCGGTGACTTGCGAGCTATTGGCGGCAGTCACCCGCCCGAATTTTTTATCAAAGAAAGGACGTAGCTTGGCCAGGTTGGTGATACTACTATCGGCACGAACACCGTCGTCTTGGGTATAACAATTCCCCTTGCTATCAAACACGGCACTGATCTCGTTATCAAATACGCCATTCTTTTGCGCTTCGAGGACTTTCATGTGTGAGTTCACCGCGAACTCATCCATGTCACCGCGAGAGATCCCATAGTTATAAGCAATTTTCTCCGTAGTTTGCCCCATCGATAAGCCCGTAAACGGATCGGTCAATCCTCTTAATAGAGCAATAATCGGTGCTAAAAAACCCGGACGAAACTTGGGCAAGACGGCTAATTTGGCCAGAGGCTTTTTCGCCCCCATTAACGCGGCAAACCAGTTGACCATTTTGTGGTTGAATAATAATGGCGCTCGACTCATCGCGTCAGTACCGCCGGCTAGAATTAACTCATGCCGTCCGCAAAGAATATCTTTGTAAGCACTATCGATAGCTTGTAAACCAGAGGCACAATTACGCATGACAGTCCATGCAGGGACTTTCTTGCCTGCTCCTACACGAAGCGACACAACCCGACCGATATTCGCCTCATCTGGACTAGGCATAGTAGAACCCACAACAACTTCGTCTAGCGCGTCCGCACTGAACGGTTGACGCTT
>JAUHZG010000013.1 GCA_030425845.1 Gammaproteobacteria bacterium | reverse complement strand
ATTGATTATTTTGAGTGGTTGTCTTGGGGACATTGTTAAGAAAATCATTAGCACCAATAAAAATCATATACAGCGATCGCCTTGGCTCAATTGCCCCCTCTTTGAGATATTGATCGATCTCACCAGATAGACTTGGGATGCTAAATCGCCATTGGGATGAGGGCTTGGCTACATCATGCGTCGTGAGTAGGACCGAGCCAATTATTTGCGCTTGCCCGTAAGCATAGTTTCTAAAGACTTTTGCGTTGTTTGGATTAAGCTTAAGTAACGTCGCCAAATACTCAGACCACGTCGGACCGTCACCAAAGTGCCCTAAGTAATAAGCAGGTCCAGGATATGTGTTGTTCGAGGCGCGAAAAGTATTGCCATTATCAGAATAGCTGTCACCAAAGATCACTAATTGTTGGATTGGTGTCGGTGGCGCCGCATTTAACATACAACCCGTCAAAATAAAAACTACGGCAAGCCATACTCTTATCATTGTTTTAGCGTCCATAAACGTCTCTCCTTTCAGCCCCGGCCAGTAAACCTATCGATATTCGGAATTTTTATCACCCTTCAGAGTGTTCATGAAAAGTAGAAGAGTCAGGCAAGCGCCGTGTTATTAGATAGTGAAAGTTCAGTAACATACGGAACAACCACGTCATAGTCTTACACGCCACAGCCACAACCAAGCGGCAATGCTACGTGTTTATTAGCCACAAGCGCATAGGCGTGCACTGATGAACCTTCGTAATAATTGCTTGAGATGAGTATTTCCATCTTGTCATCGCCGTTGAGATCATAGACTCCGGCTATCTGATAGATATGGGGAGCAGCACGCATCGGCTCTGGAAAAAGTTGGCTATCCAGAATAGTCTCAACGACTTTGCCCTTTACGATGTGGCGCAAATATACTACTGAGTAATTGGCATTTGCTACACGTGTGTTAAAACCCATTTTTTCCTTAGGCTGGTTTGTCGCAGAAACCAAGACTTCTTGTTGACCATCTCCCTCTAAGTCCATACGAAAAATTTGTTTAACACGCACATGTGGGTGCTTAACGCCAAGTCGTGCCAATACTTTTCGCGTCAGCTGTTGGTAGGTTTTATTGTTAGGACTTAACTTCACAACCTTGCGCGGATGCAGTGGCCAAGGTGCCGCGATTGCCATCATTTGTGGCTGATAACGGTATTTAGTTGCCAGCTTTAATTCATGACCACCACACTCACTAAGCATCGTTACCTTAGAACCTTTGGATTTGCCTGCGATGCTCAGCAAACCTGTGACTTGATAGATTAAGTTTTCGGGTGTTTGTTTAAAAGCGTCGTCCGCATTTAACCACGTACCTTTGGCTGTGCTAGCCCCCAGTAAGCAGTTATGGGTAATGGAATAGATCGGGTGGATGGGGTTAGAGGCAAAACCAAGCGTAGATAAACACCACGTTGTAAGAAGCACAATGAAGGTGTGTGCCCATGTGAATGAAGGGGGGGGATACTGTTTTAACATAAATGTATTCCTTACACGTAGTGGGGGCACTTAACTCGAATCATTCTTGGATTCTTATGCTGTCACCCTTTGGCTTGACCAAAGGGTCCAATAATATTGGATCCTCCGGTCAAGCCAGAGGATGGCATCTTTAAGCCGGAGGATGACACCTTTAAGCCGGAGGACGACATCTTTAGGCCGGAGGATAACCACTTTAGCCCGAAAAGCGCGTAATCCACCAATAGATGGTTACGCCCCCTACGGGCTAACCTACCCTACAGCTACGCCTTCGCTTTATCCTTCAACGCTTTCTTGGCTTTTTGCTGTTTCGGTAAATACAAATCGGTGATCGTACCTTCAAAGGCTTCCGTCGCTGCAGCAACAGTTTCACTCAAGGTAGGATGCGGATGTATCGTTAAAGCAATATCTTCAGCGTCACAGCCCATCTCTATTGCAAGAGTCACCTCCCCAATAAGATCGCCCGCATTGGTTCCAACAATACCTGCACCAATCACTTGGTTGGTGTCCTTGTTAAACAGCATCTTGGTGACACCTTCATCACGCCCATTGGCAAGGGAGCGTCCACTCGCCGCCCAGGGGAAAACACCTTTATCGTAATTGATCCCTTGCGCTTTTGCCTCTGCTTCAGTCACACCCACCCAAGCAATTTCAGGATCGGTATAAGCAACGGATGGGATCACTTTCGCATCAAAGAAATGCTTCTTACCGGCAATCACTTCCGCCGCTAAGCGTCCTTCAGGGATCGCTTTGTGCGCAAGCATTGGGTTACCCACCACATCACCAATTGCAAAAATATGGGGCACGTTAGTCCGCATTTGTTTATCAACAGCGATAAAGCCACGTTCATCAACAGTGACACCGGCTTTTTCTGCATCGATTAAGTCGCCATTAGGTCTACGGCCCACTGCGACTAACACTTGATCAAACTTCTGATCACCACTTGGCGCATGCTTACCTTCAAAAGTCACATGGATGCCATCTTTCTTTGCTTCAACCTTCGTCACTTTGGTTTCTAATAAAAAGCTAAGCTTATCGGACATACGTTTGAATAAGGGCTTAGTAATATCTTTATCTGCACCTGGGATGATCATGTCAGCCATTTCAACCACCGTCACCTTCGCACCTAAGCTAGAATAAACGGTTGCCATCTCCATCCCGATGATCCCACCGCCTAAGATTAGCAGCTCACCGTCAACTTTAGGCAAGGTAAGCGCACCCGTCGAATCAAAAATACGGTTATCTTCAGGAATGAAAGGTAATTCAACTACACGAGAGCCAACCGCGATGATGGCTTGTTGGAAACGTATCTTGGTCGCTTGACCTTCATGCGTGACTTCTACTTCGTGATCGCCGATGAACTTACCTGTGCCTTGAACGACTTGCACTTCACGCTGTTTCGCCATCATCTTCAAACCACCGGTGAGTTTTTTCACTATGCTATCTTTCCACGCGACCAGTTTCTTCGCATCAATCTTAGGTTTAGTAAACTTGATGCCATGCTCAGCCATTTCCGCGGTTTCATCAACCACTTTCGCAGCATGCAATAGTGCTTTAGAAGGGATACACCCCACATTCAAACAGACGCCGCCAATATTCTCATAACGCTCAACTAGGATCACCTCTTTACCTAAATCCGCCGCACGAAATGCCGCACTGTAACCGCCAGGGCCTGAGCCAATCACTAAAACCTCTGTCACTAATGTTTGTTCTGCCATGTTAAAATCCTCTTGAAAAATTGATATTCTAGTTAACGTTTGATTAAACCTATCTTATAAAAGCACCGTGCGCATATCGGTTAAACACTCCGCTAAAAACCGCGTAAAGCGTGCTGCTTCAGCACCATCAATCACCCTGTGATCATAAGAAAGCGACAACGGTAACATCAGACGCGCAACAAACTCACCGTCTTTATACACTGGTTTCATTTGCGACTTAGAGACTCCTAAAATCGCCACATCAGGTGCATTCACAATCGGAGTAAACGCTGTACCACCAATGCCGCCCAGGCTTGAAATGGTAAAACACGAACCTGACATCTGCGCTACACTAAGCCCCTTAGTACGCGCTTGCTCACTGACATCCCCCAACTCTTTGGCAAGCGCTAATGCGCCTTTTTGGTTGACATCACGAATCACAGGTACCACTAAACCATTGGGTGTATCTGCTGCGACACCAATATGGTAATACTTCTTCATGATGAGAGACTGTCCATCTGCAGAGAGTGACGCGTTAAACTGTGGAAACTCTTGCAATGCTTTCACTACCGCTTTCATAATGAAGACTAGCGGGGTTAAGCGTGTACCCATCTTTAGCGCTTGCTTTTTGTGAGACTGTCTAAACGCTTCAAGCTCTGTAATATCGGCTTCATCAAATTGTGTGACATGAGGTATCGTCACCCAGTTACGATGGAGGTTGCTAGCAGTAAGACGCTTGATCTTATTGAGCGGTTTGGCTTCGATTTCACCGAACTGACTAAAGTCCACTTCAGGCATGGGCGCCACCGACAGTCCGGAACCACCCGCACTTATGTTACCCGACTCTACTTGCTGCATAACGTCTTTTACAAACTGACGTACATCGTCTGGTGTGATGCGCCCTTTGTTACCGCTGCCACTGACTCTATGTAAGTTCACACCTAGCTCACGCGCTAACCGACGTACCGAGGGGCTGGCATACACTGTTGCCGCATCAAAGTCCGCGTCTTTCAATGCTTGAGCGGTTGTCTTTGTCGCAAACGTTTTGGTCGAGGCCGGAGCCGGAGTAGATTTTGCTGCGGGCGGTTTGGAAGCCACTTCTTGCTGCACAGACGCCGATGGCAAAGTCCCGCCAGACAAGGCGAGTTGCATCAGATCGCCACCACTTTTAACTTTATCGCCTACACTGACTAATAGCTTTACCACTTTACCCGCCGCTGGCGAGGGTACTTCCATTGATGCCTTATCGCCTTCAACAGTCATGATAGTCTGATCTTTTTCGACTTCGTCACCTTCACTCACTGAGACCTCAATCACATCGACCGCATCGGCCGTCCCTAAGTCGGGAATAGTGATCAGTTGCTCTGAAACCGTCTCAGTCACAGCCGCTTCAGGCTTGCTCGCCTGTGCTGGCGCATCAGACTGAGAACCGGTTGCCGCATCGATCAAAGCGATAACGGCACCTTGTGAGACCTTATCACCGACGCCGACTTTGAGCTCTTTGATAACACCAGCTTCACTCGCGGGGATCTCCATTGACGCCTTATCACTTTCTAGCGTCAGCAACGACTGATCTTTTTCGATACTGTCACCAACGTTAACTAAAACTTCGATCACATCCACATCCGTGGCGCCACCAATATCTGGAATGACTATCTCTTTCATCTGTTATCCTTTATTACACTGTGAGAGGATTGGGTTTATCAACGGCAATCCCCCACTTTTTCACTGCTTGGGCAATGAGTTTTTTATCAAGTTTCCCTTCGCTCACTAATGTATGTATCGCCGTATACGCAATCATCTTGGCATCGACTTCGAAGAAGTGGCGCAACTCGGCACGCGTATCACTGCGTCCGAAACCATCCGTACCGAGTGTGACATAAGTATGTGGCACATACGCGCGAATACTTTCAGTGTACTGGCGAATATAATCCGTCGCAGCAATGACAGGACCGTCAACTGATTCTAAACATTCGGTTACATAAGGTTTTAGCGTGCTTCCAGTTAAGCGATTTTCACGCTCACAACGATGTCCGTCTCGGTGCAATTCATTAAAGCTAGTCGCACTCCACACATTAGCGACAACACCAAAGTCTTGCTCCAAGAGCTCAGCGGCTTTTACCGCTTCGGTCAAGATAGAGCCCGAACCTAATAACTGTACGTTTGCTTTAGCTTTTTTCTCTAAACAATAAAGCCCTTTAATGATACCTTCTTCTGCGCCTTCTGGCATCGCTGGGTGATGATAATTTTCATTCATTACCGTCACGTAAAAGAAAACTTTTTCTTTGTTGGCATACATGCGCTCTAAACCATTGTGAATAATCACCGCCACTTCATAAGCATAAGTTGGATCATAAGAAATACAGTTCGGGATGGTTTGTGCCATCAAATGACTGTGCCCATCTTGGTGCTGCAACCCCTCACCGGCTAAAGTAGTACGCCCTGACGTTGCTCCAATCAAAAAGCCCTGTGCTTGTTGATCGCCAGCGGCCCAAGCCAAATCACCCACACGCTGAAAGCCAAACATTGAGTAATAGGCATAGAAAGGGATCATCATCACGTTATTATTACTATAGGAGGTGCCGGCGGCTATCCATGAGCACATCGCACCGGCTTCATTTAAACCTTCTTGTAGGATCTGCCCATCTTGGCTTTCACGATAATACATCACTTGACTCGCATCCACCGGCGTATACTGCTGCCCTTCATGCGCGTAAATACCCACTTGGCGAAATAAGCCTTCCATCCCTAAGGTACGCGACTCATCGGCAACAATCGGCACGACACGTGGTCCAACCGCTTTATCTTTCAACAATGTATTAATGATACGAACAAAAGCCATGGTCGAAGAGATCTCTCGCTCACCACTGCCTTTTAACACTTGCTCAAATGCACTTAGCGCGGGAATATTGAGTGTTTCATCAGCATCAACCCGACGCTTGGGAAAATCGCCCCCTAAAGCCGCTCGTCGTTGTTTTAAGAACTTCATCTCAGGAGAGTTTTCATCCGGTTTGTAGAACGCTAAGTTTTCAACGTCTTTATCCGAGATGGGTAATTCATAACGATCGCGCAGTCGCATTAACTGCTCGACACTCATTTTCTTGGTGTTATGTGCGGTATTTTGACTTTCACCTGCATCACCTAAACCAAAACCTTTGACGGTTTTCGCCAGAATGACAACTGGCTGCCCAGTATGTTTGACCGCTTGAGCGTAAGCGGCGAAGACTTTTTGTGGGTCTAAACCACCACGACGCAATTCCCAGATTTCTTCATCGCTCATGTGTGCTACGCGCTCTTTGAGCTCAGGGTACGCACCAAAGAAATGTTCACGAACAAAAGCCCCATCGTTTGCACGGTAAGTTTGATACTCACCATCGACGACTTCATTCATGCGTTGAACTAATAAACCATCATGATCTTCAGCGAGTAATTTATCCCAACCACTGCCCCAGACAACTTTCAGTACGTGCCAACCCACACCACGGAAAACCGATTCTAGTTCCTGGATAATTTTATCGTTACCTCGCACCGGTCCGTCTAAGCGTTGTAAGTTGCAGTTAATCACGAAAATTAAGTTATCGAGATTCTCACGAACCCCCAGTGAAATAGCGCCTAAAGATTCTGGCTCATCCATCTCACCGTCACCACAATAGCACCACACTTTGCGATTAGTTGTGTCTGCCAAACCACGGTTATGTAAAAACTTCAAAAACCGTGCTTGGTAGATAGCTTGTATTGGGCCAAGGCCCATAGAGACCGTTGGCATTTGCCAATAGTCAGGCATCAACCATGGATGCGGATAAGACGACACCCCGCCTTTTTGGACTTCTTGGCGGAACGCCCCGACTTGCTCTTCGGTTAACACGCCTTCAAGGTAAGAACGTGCATAAATCCCGGGTGAAGAATGACCTTGGAAAAAAACTAAATCGCCACCGTGGTGTTCGGTAGGCGCATGATAAAAGTTATTAAACGCCACTTCGTAAAGAATCGCGCTGGAGGCATATGACGCTAAATGACCGCCTAGCTCAGCCGCGAAACTGGTGGCACGCAATACCATCACTAAGGCATTCCAACGAATAATCTTGCGAATTTTCTCTGACAAAACCGGATCACAAGGATTACGCGCTTCATCTTCTACTGCAATAGTGTTCACGTAGTCTGTCGTCAGTGCAGGCAAGCCAACGCCTTTACTGGCAGAGGTCTGAATCAAACGCTGAAGCAAAAAGCGTGCACGCTCATTACCGGCATGTTTGACGACTGAGTCGAATGCTTCTAGCCACTCGTGAGTTTCTTGTGGATCCAAATCATGATGTGTTTTGTCTGTCATAGGTCCCCTCGCGCCGCACCCCAACCTGGCAAATTGTTAGACAATTTGCCACCCTTATTCAGTCCATAGAAAAACTGGGGTTCGAAAAGATAATAAAGCGAGAATTATACCACAGACTTAGCGACAGAGGGGAGCGCAGGATTGAAATGATTGATGGTGTAAATAAGTTTTTTTAGGGGGTAACTTACACAATTATCTCGTCTGTTTTGCTCGTTTAGGCACGCTGGGTAGGTCCAATGAATCAGCTTCTTGAACGGATTGAGCTAAGGCTTGCCTTAAGCCTTCGCCATCATGAGCTGGCTGCAATGACACGTAATGTCGGCCAACCTGATAACCAAGATAAAGCGTGGAGCAATCATCATGGCATTTGATAATGGTAGGCGCCGCCCCATCATCTCTTACCAGTACAACATTCACTTCATAAGCCCTTGCGAGCGCCACAATCACAGCATGGTCAGCCCAAGTCCTCCCCTGCTCAAGGCCGTCGACAATCTCTTCAACTTCATGCCCTGTAGTAAATCCCGCGAACTCACTAAAGTGTTCGAGTAAGTAATCAATTGTTCGACGAGTCATCTGCTCCACTGTCGGTACCGGCTCAATTTCGCTTTGTTGCATTTGAGCTTTAACAGCATGGAAAAAACAACGACCATCACCCGAAACCTGGACCACGGTATACCCATGGCCCGCTGCTGCCCGCTGTATTTGTGTGTCATTCAAAATACCAAAAAGCTCGCGACCTTGTGGCCTGCTAAAATAAGCTGCAAGCTGCTCCGACAGACTCATGCCGCTTGTTCTGCTAGGCTTGCTAGGGGTCGCAAAAAAACCCAGAGAACCTCCTGCACCACGCTTTTGTCTCATACTTAAGCGTCTGAGAAAATTACCCATATCATCTCCGGAGGGCGAGGCTTGCATATGGAAAGTCGGCTTAAAACTATAGTTACCGTTTCTGTCACGAAAAAGCATCACCCTGTCTTTTTTGGACAAAGCCCGATAGCCATAGCGTAAAAAAAACATCGTCTGATATGCACTTAAATACTCGCCCAGTAGCGCTAACGCGAGTTGATGCCGAGGTGAATGGAGATCATTTTTCGTAAGTAATTGTCGAAATTTTTTGTATGCCGCCTCATCTAAGCCATATTTTAAAAAGTAACTCGGTCGGTAATCAGCCTTATCAAACTCCGGATATTTCGCGTTGTGGATATAAACGAGTCTCTCACTAGATAAAGAGGCTAAAAAACTACACTCACGCTCCGTTGTAATATGCTCAGGCACTTGAATGTCGCAAGCGAGGTTCTTCGAAGGAATATGAACATGACCAGACACATCTGCATAATCGTCCAAGGGATGAAAGCTAATCATCAATACCCCCGCGTAAGGACGGTGAGGGACTCCTTGTGCATCATAAGCAGGTGACAAACGCTGATCTGCCGTATTTGCATAAAACTTCTCGCCATAAGCATAGCGTGCACTGTGAGTAGATTGAATATCCCCTGTTGAGACAAACGGGTTACCTTCAGGAAAATGCGAGTCCTCCTGTCTTAGCCAGTGAATAAATTCAAAAAATTTACTGTAGTTCGTCGTATAGAGCTGCTGTATCTGTTCCCGCCTTGAAGAAAACTTTCGCTTGCACATGATGTCATGAAAGATTTGTGACAACTCGTCTTTGCTGTAGGGTGGTTTATCAAAAAGGTCGCGCCATTTCTCGCTGACGAAACGTGACGATTGTGCGAGTCTCAACACGCTACTTTCGCTAATGTCACTGTACTCTACTTGTGCGTCTCGATAGACAGCTTGACTATAGACAGGTAAGCCCACTACTGGATGCGAAGACCTGCGTACTAATTCTCGATATTCGCGTCTAGCACTTTGTCCCCAATGCAAAGGCCGGCTATGTATCCCTCTTGACTGCACAACAAAGAAGTCTGTACTAACTTGCGCAAGTGCTTCGCGTAGCTTTCTTTGCGAAGCGTAATGATTCACTGTCGCCAAATCCTCCTGCACTTGAATGCTATGAGTTTTACGGCCTACTGGACTATAACTTTTTACTGCTTTAGTGAGTTCGCGTTGTATCCGCTTCTGGACACTTTCAACAGTACTTGGCTTAATCGCTTTATCAGAACAAAGCTCATCCAAAAATTTATGCAGGGTTGCATTGACTTTACCGACTAGCTCCTCAGCATCAGCATGATCACGCGTAGTATGATTGTCAGCATGCTGATAGTTTTCTTCTGCTTCATCATCAGAACCAGATGAAATGGCCTCATCATAAATTTGACCTTCTTTTTCTTCAGTTTCCCGACACAGCTGACGATAATTTACTCCACGTCCTCGAAATGAGGGTTCAAGTTCACATAGCAACTCGTAATACAGTGTAAACTTCGGCGAATCTTCACCAGGAAACCTGATCGAAAGATAGGCTAGTGTTGTGATCAACTTAGACTGCCCATCTCTCACGTCTCGATAATATCCAAGCAGCAGTGCCTTCGCTTGTTGTTGTGGCTCAGGATCAGCTCGAAGTGCAATATTTCGCAAAGCTTTAAGTTCTTCATCTGTATAATCCGTCTTTTGCCCTAAGCGACGAAGCATGTTTATTAACCTTTTATCTGCTCCAGGAACTATCCGTGTTTTTTTTAAGAGCCTTCTAGCGAGAACCGCTTTAGGATGCCCCTGTACAGCAACAGCTTCAAATAGCGCCTTAGCATGGCTTAGCTGTGCCTGATACTGCTCCTCATCTTTGGCGAGTCTTGCTTTCAGCAACGCTATCTCAGCGAGCAAGTACCTTGCCTCCTTATATTGGGGATGAGCATCAGTAACCGCATGTAATGCGTCTAATGCTAGTGCATAATCAACATCTCCTCCCTGACCATGAAAACACATTTGCCCTAGCTCATACGCATAACGACTATCACCTTCGCTAAATGCCATCCACAGCATATTCCTGGCAAGGTGCCGATTTACCTTAAATAGCTTGCCGGCAAAGAAGTGGAATCCCATATCCGCAACAATCCCTGGTTCCCCCTCATCTAAAGCCCTTTCATAATCCTGTCTAGCCACGGCCGCGAGATGCTCCGCCCATGCTTTATTATTGGTCGTTTTCTTTGGAAAGTAGAATGAATCGTCAGGATGCGATGCCGCCTTTTTGTATGTACCAAATTCGCCCATCAGCTCTGCGTAATACCAAGCCGCCCTTGGGCATCCTTTATCAGCAAGCGCTTTAATTTGCCCTAGCGCCAGTGAAGTTTTTTTACTATTCTGTCCGTCCTCACGAGCTTGACCTCTTAACTTATCAAGATGTTGAGTGAGAGCCTGCAATGCGTCTAAGCTTGTTACCGGATAACTCAACTCATCGTCACTCTCATCACCACTACTTGGTTTAACATCTTCTTCTAAGTCAGACTCAACCGCCATCGGCGCAGGGGACGAACGCTTGATGTGAGCGGCAACTTCTTGCTTTAACTGCTCTAGCTGCTCACGGCTATAATCACGACTGTCCTTTGGACGAAAAAAACCATTTATACTCCCGGCTCGAAGCTCCTGCGTGCTGTTATTTATCTTAGCTAGTACTAGACTAATCACTTTTTCAGCCAAATGATAATAGGCTAGAGAGTCTGAAGCATTCGATCGCGCCAGCACACATTCGACAATGCCGACGAGTACCGCATTCTGTAACGACTGAGCTGATGGCAGCATCTCACTACACTGTTGAAAGTCAGCTTCACTTAACTTTTGTTTGAAAGTATTTAAATTGAAATTGCTCTTTGCCATATGAACACTCTTTGACTAGCTATACGCTTGTGGTAATGCGAGAGCACACATTACCGCACTCCCAGTGGAAAGACAAAACGCAATACCCACTAGAGAACTACAACATTGGCATTAAGAAAAAAGAGATAACCTGTTGATGTTTCCAGTTAAAGTCTCTGACTACACTTCAGTAGACGCGTTTTGCTGGCAGCGTGTTTCCTTAAGAAAAAACAGTGCAATCAATGAGATCACAAAGCTTACAGGCATAATCAACATGGCATGATGAAAAGTGGCTGGCGTATACACGCGTAGCGTTTTAGTCGTCACCACACCATGATAGGCACTATCCATCAGATAACCAAACAAAGGTTGGAAAACGGCTCCACCACCGATAACAGTGAAAGACACCACACTTACTGCCGTTGCGGTAAGAGAAATAGGGTTGCTTTCGGCCACCATGGGATAAGACAACACCTGTGTACTTGTGGTTAACCCTAACAGGAAGAAAATCGCCATCAACTCGGCCAAAGAAAGTTGGATCCCCATCATCAACGGCGCAAAGACAACGCATGACAAGAAAACGCCCCAGATCATCGGTTTTTTACGATACCCCAAAGCATCGGATATACGTCCTACCAAAGGAGAGCCAATGATTGTGCCTAAGAAAATCATACTGGTAACAAAGGAACTATCGGTTGCAGATAAATGTTGGACTTGCGTGCAGTACATTGATCCCCACAGGGCTCCCAACAGATAAATGGGTAAGTTCATCAAGCAAGCATACAGTCCGGCTAACCAGTTCTGGATTCTTAGTAACGCCATTGCCGTACTACGCCAAAAACCCAGCGCATGTAGTTGTGAACGCTGCTCTGTTATTTTGCCATGGGTATCTTCAGGGTAATTTTGTACCCCAAACCAGATCAGTAATAAAATCCCGAATCCTAATAGCGCATCAAATCGTAACGCTTCCCGCCAACCAAAATGATTGATCAGTAAACGCAGCGGCGTTTGTGCCACCATACCGCCCACCATGGCCACTGTGATCACCACCCCTGTGACTAATGCCATCATCTTAGGTTCAAACCAACGCGACGCTAACCGCACACAACAAAGAAAGCAAAACGCACTGCCTATGCCGGTAAAGAAACGACATGCCATTGCTAACCAAAACGCATGGGTTAATGAAAAGAAAAAGGTGCCTAAAAAGCAAAACCCTAATGACCACAAAATAATTTTTTTAGTGGAAAACCGGTCGAGTAAAATTCCTGCCGGAAACAAAAATAATAGATTCGCGATAAAGTAAGTCGACCCCAATTTACCGAGTCCCGTGGCATCAATATGAAACGCTAACATCAGCTCGGTGCCTAGTGAGCTGAACATATTCATTTGGATGAACTCGTAAAAAAAGAATAATGAAGCAAACAGTACCACCGCCCATGAACGTGTCGACTGCGGCATGCCGCCCGAATGAGAGTGATGTTCGTGATTAACTATAGCGCCAGCCATTAATTTACCCCTTTACAATAAGTCTCACGCACGCCGAATGCGCACACAAGGGCCAAAGCAAATGCCACCGGTATCACCATCAAAGCGTACCGATAATCTGCAGCCGTGTAATAAGCGACGCCATTTTTCATTGTATGTTGCCAATGACTATCAAGCAGCCAGCCAGAGAAGTCTTGTATCACCGCGCCACCACCCATGATCAGTGTAGAAGCGATCCCCATCGCGGTTGAAATCACTTGCGGCTTAGCACTTTCAGAGACCAGAGGATACGTCACCACCTGTGCACTAGTGATTAAGCCAAGCAAAAAGAATAGGATCATCAACACGGTAAACGAAAGCTGGTGTGCCTCGATGATCGGTAATGCAACTAACACTGAAAGTACGGCACCGATTATCATGGGAAGTTTACGTCGGCGTATACTATCAGAAAGGTAGCCTATCGCTGGACAACCAATAATCATACCGATGAAAATCATCGAGCAGACCGTTGCCGCTCCGGCCGCCTGTAAATGGTAGACACGTTGTAAAAACAAACTTCCCCACAAGGCACCAAGCAATACAACGGGCAAATTCAACAAACACGTGTAGACACCACCGAACCATACTTGGCGACTCTTCGCGGCAACCAGTAAACTTTTACCGATGCTAAGGGGTTCACTCGCTTGCGTTTCGTTTGTGGCAACAGCTTTATCTTTCACGAAGGCAAAAATCGCCAACAAGATAACAACTCCCAGTCCCGCATTCACCATCATCGCTTCACGCCAGCCCATTAAACCGGCTAACCACACCATCGGCGTTTGGGCCACGGCACCACCAGACATACCCAGAGTGATAATGAGACCTGAGATCAGCGCCAAGCGACTGGGGGGAAACCACAGCGCAGCAAGCCGCATACACGCTAAGAAACAAAAAGCATTCCCCACGCCAGTGAGCGCCCGGGCCACCAGTAACAAAGAAAAGCTCTTAGCCAAGGCAAACAACACAACCCCGAAGATACAGAAGCTTAAGTTCACCAACATCACTTTGCGGGTAGACACTCTATCAAGCAAAATACCTGCCGGTATCAATAAAATGGCATCGATATAAAAGAATATGGAAGAAAGCAGGCTAAGGCCTTCCGCACGCAAGTGGAACGCTTGCATCAGCGGATGGCTCAAGGCATTGAGCACATTCATCTGAATAAATTCATAAAAGAAAAATAAGCCACCCACTAAACAAATCACCCACGCCAAAGGCGAGACATTCTCGTGCGAAATCGACTCTTGCATACATTCCTCATTTGGTGGCAGTTACTCTGGCGAAGTGATGGACCAATCCAGCCCCCTACCCAGAATTAGGGCCGATTCTACCGGAAATCAGGGACGAAAACAGCAATTTTTTGTACAATTTGTTACCCGAATTGGTTTTGCGAGCGGAGGTAGCCGGGCAAGGGCTAACTTAGCTTACATCTGTCCCGTGCTACAATTGTCACCCTTTAGCCAAAGGGTCCAATAAGATTGGATTCTCTGCTCAAGCCAGAGAATGACAGGCAGTAGAAAGGATTCGCGCACAGCACGTGATCCACCATTGCGGTCTCGGGCCTGGCGAAGAGTCGCCCACACTTGTGGGGTCACGCACTTTGCGCTACATTGAAAAGCTCAAACCATATAAAACAGGAAGTCCCACTATGACACGACGACACATTGCCGCCGCTCTTGCTACTTTTGCCGCTTGTACCTTAGCTGCTACCGCCATGGCGGCCAGCGACTTTACTGGTTTTTACTTAGGGGCCGCTGGGACTTACAACGCTAGCCACCTTAAAAACAGCAATCTTGTCATCAATAGCAGCAGCAAGATAGACAACACACGTTTTGGTGGCCGAATGTATTTTGGTTATCAGTTCACGCCTTATTGTGCGCTTGAAGCCGGTTATGCCAACTTAGGTAAAATCGACATCGACAACATCAATGGTGGCACGACCAATGGTCGCTTAAGCCAAACGGCGTTGGATATTACAGCACGCGCGATTTGGCCGTTTAGTTTCGGGCTCTACGTCTATGCCAAAGGTGGTGCGGCCGAACTCACCAATGAGGGAGAAAGAGGCTTAGAGGCACTTGCCAGTCATTATGGTATCACGCGTCGTAAGTGGCATGCGCTGTATGGTGCGGGTTTAGGTTATAAGCTCACCGATACACTTGCAATAGAGATGTCAGCCACTCGCATCCAAAAGCGCCATGAAATCCCAAGCATCGAAAGCTACGCGGCAGGGCTTGAATATCACTTCGGCTAGGCAACTTCTCTCCCACGACAAAGTGACGAGAAGTCAGGCATAGCTCCCCCTTATTTATCGTGACACTCTTGGTCTCATCACGTCAGTGTCTTCGTGTTCTGGCCCTGTATCCGCACGTCTTTTCGCTTCTTGTCTTATCATCGCTCGAAGTTGCCCTTCACGGCTGACTTTCCAAGCTTCTGGTACATCCTCTTCTACTGCCTCGTCGCTTGGCTGGCCTTGACCACCTTCCATCAGCTTAACCCGTTTCTTAGCACGCATATGATTAAGAATTATATCCGTCGATTCTCCCACGCGTTGAGACGCATGATTTTCACCGTTCACATTTGATGTGTCTGGACTACCCTGCGTTTGAGACGGCACAGGCGCCGGTGTACCACTCATGCCTAGTCCTTCTAATATACTTGCTGCTGAGCTAGTCCGAGACAACGTTCGACTAGAATATTCCGAGTTGGAAGATCCAATTGATAGCAGTGGAGGAGTCGAGGGCTCTGTTGAAGCAGCAGAAGCGGTTGAAGCAGCAGAAGCCGTAGATACAGGTGACACAGAACTAACAGAAGCAAAAGGATTACTCTCACTAAAAGCGGGGGGCACCCGCGCCTCTTCTGAACGCTTTCGCATAAAACTAGCGATCAACTGATTGCCCGCCCGATACGCCGCAAACGCCTCTACTTTATTCCACTCGGTATAATGAAAATGGGAAAGCTGCCCAGCTGCTTTAATCACACAGCTAAAGTTCAATTCCCTAAGTTTTTGTGCCCCAAGAAATTTTTCTAGGTGTTGGAACAGACAGTCTCGTAAAAGTCCTGCCAAGCCAGGCTTAGCACCATCGCCTAAATCAAACAGTAAAACTAGCTCCAGCCGAAACAAGGAAGCAAGCTCTACGCCCAATTCGCGTAATTCGCTTCTGCAGGTTCGTCGCTTAACGGCATTTAGTCGGCGTGCCTCTATCAAGTACCTACTCTTTGCATGGCGTTCTGCTTCATATTCACGGGCTGAAATGAAGGGACGAGAAGGGGGAACATCTAGCGTTGTGCGATTTAAGATATCATTGCTTGTATCTAGGCTTGCTAATTGTTCTCTTAAACCCTGCATTTTGGACTGGATCTCTCGAATCCGGCTCAAACGTTTGCCAATAATTTTCGCTAGCTTACCGCCTGGCCCTAAATACCCCTGACTAAAGAGATAGCGAGCGGTTAACGCATGCATCAAAGCTCTTTCGTTTTTTTTGCGCGCCTTAGCATTCATGTCTAAGCGAGGCGCACTAATTTTATAAATCATGACGTCTCGCCCAGGAAACTCACTAAGCGCGATGGTTGAATCGACAGCATCCTGGTATGTCGTGGTCTTGTGAGAGGAAGGTAAGCGTACGATTTGATCAGGTCTCACACCTCGATGGAAATCATCCATCCCTTCAGCGACAAAGTGAGTCTCCCCCGTGTCAAGGCGCAATTTACTTGCCCCCGGCAAAACGGCCTCTTGACCAACCCCATACTGTGCTAATAAATAGGCCAAATGTTCGGCAAATTCACGCTTCATCACGTTCCCCTAACTTCATCTTGTAGTTAATGTAACGCGCTACCACAACTGGCTCAAATGCAATAAGGTGTTTCTCACTGTTTTTGGTGAGAGCGCAGAGCTATCTAGGTACTGTGGGCCCGTGAGCCCACGACGAAAAAGGAAAAAGAATGCTTTCTTCCGACAGAGATTTAACAGAAAACTCGCCGAGTGTCTCAGCTTCTTAAGGCATAGGAACGCGTTGGTTTTCGTCTTGCGGTCCTCGATAACCGCCCAAGGAGGCTTCATTAAAATGAGCTCCATGGAAAAATTCAGTCAATCGCCGTTGATCGGGTGGGGGCTCAGTAAACTTTACGCTAAACTTTTGCTTCTTACGAACTCTTCCAAGTTCACGACGGCCATCATGAGGGCGACGTCCATTAGCATTTAATTCTGACCCGTCATCATCACCGCTAACATCACTTTCTGTGGATACGCCTGACGATGAAACAGAATCAGAATTAGCAGAGTCAACCGAGCTCGATCTACTACGTCTTTTTTCTTGCCAAAAAGCCGCCATTCCCGCACGGTATAACAATTGTGGTTGCGCCTCATATTCACTGTAACTAAGTGAACAACTTCCATCCCCTATCACACAGCGAACATCGAGTGAGGCTAAGAGCGATTTGTCCCTAATGACTGCCTCTAATGCTTGAAAAAACGTTTGTTGAAACTGTGCCACGTCTTTTGCCGTCATAAGCTGCTCATGATTAGTAAAGCGAATAACCAACTTGAAATCTCGAGTTGTTTGGAGTTGATTATCCACTCTTGCTAGAGAGGTTTCAACTTGCGAAAGAGAAAGTAATAACGCTGCTGTCGTAATACGGCCTCTCACTTGCGCGCCAAGTTCATCACGCTGTCTAGTTAGAGTTTGCTGAAGTTTTCGAAGCGCTGCTCTGTGGTTATTATTGGGTTTTACTGCGCTTGTAAGCTTACCACCAGACTGTAAGAACATACCTAAAACGTGGCGCGCTCTGAGTGTCCGCGCTAAACGCTCAACCTTCAAGTCAGCATGCGCAATATCCCTGTAATCAAAGCACAAATAATCGGTTGAGGGAGTGCGAATCAATGCATCTACCTGCGTCCCCCTAATGGGGTTGTCCTCTCTATTGAGCACAACAACGCCGACTGGCGTAACGGTAGGCTTATCACTTTTTGGAAAAAACTGTGCGCCAGCAGATAAATCAGCAGGAAGATAGTCAGCAAACACGTAAAGACTCCACAAACAACACGCGCCAAAAGCAACGCCAGCCCGCGTGGGTGGGTGTCCATTAATTTGTCTGAAAGTTCAGTGTGTCCCTATGCGTTACCGACATAATCATGGTTATCGACCAATGACAATCTGTCCGTAGAGAGTGTTAAGCGGCAGCTTAACTTAAGTAATTATTTGCTCTTCTCATGAGCCATTGCAGCACAATATAGCGCGTATTTGCGGCACTTTCAATCAAAATGCTGCAATATAACACTTTTTAGGGAGTGTTTATGCTGCGCAGCGGTGTAGGGTGTTGTTTTTTCGTTATCGAATTGTGTGCTAAATATAACAAAAAAAAGCACCGGGGGATCCCCCCGGTGCAAAAAGAACGACTCTATCTAAGGAGTGATAGAACACTTTGCGGCGCAGAGTTTGCTTGCGCCATCATAGAAATACCCGCTTGCTGCAAGATTTGTTGTCTTGTCAGTTCTGCGGTTTCAGCAGCGAAGTCAGCATCACGGATACGCCCACGCGCTGCCGAGACGTTTTCTGACGTCGTGCTTAAGTTATTAATCGTTGACTCGAGACGGTTTTGAACCGCACCTAAGTCAGCTCGGTTTGCACTGATTGCCGTAATAGCCGAATCAATGATGGTGATGGCTGTGTCAGCACCTGATTGAGAAGATACGTCTACACTAGAAACCGCCGCTAAACTTGAAGTATTCGTCGCAGCGGCAAACACGGTACCAGCAGCACTAGTTTGGATAGTGAAACCTTTGGTTGAAGAGAAATCTACACTACCCGCAACCACACCAGTATCAGCACCACCTTCCGTCAATGTAGCAGCGGCACCACTACCCCCGGTTAAGTTGACGGTTTGGTTACCTGCTGTATCGACAGCAAAGTTAGCAATGGAAATATCATCCCCAAGATTATTAGTTAATGAGATCGAGCCCCCTGTACTGGTTGCCGTTGCATAGACACCTGTCGTCGATGAAACATCATTGATCGCATCCGCGAGTTCACGTAAATCGGCCGTATTAGTAATGGCTGCGCTAACGGTCACCGCATTACCTGCACCACCATCACCGCCAACATCAAGTGTTACCGTACCAGCGGCACTTAACGTATCAAGTGTCGCGGTAGTACTCGCTGAAGCACTAACCCCAGTTGATGCGGTATCAGCATTCACAGAAGACGCGATGGTTCGTGCACTATCATTCGCAGCCACTGTAACCCCCGCAGAGCCCAAGGTACCCGATACCGTAAGTGTTTGAGCAGCAACCGTATTGGTTGTACCGGTATTAACCGCAGCAGTGAAAGTACCATCAGTCGAATCCGCATTATTACCAATATTGGTTGAACGCGTACTGTCAATTGACACATTGATTGTTTGACCTGCATCAGCCCCCACTTGAAATGACTGACTGCTAAGTGTGCCATCCAGTAAATTCTTACCGTTAAATGTCGTCGTTTCAGAAATACGGTTCAGCTCTGACTGTAGCTGCGTGACTTCTGACTGAAGTGCCACCCTGTCCGTTGCCGTATTCGTATCATTGGCTGATTGCACTGACAGCTCACGCATACGTTGCAAGATATTCGTGACCTCTTGCATCGCGCCTTCTGCTGTTTGCGCCATTGATATCGCATCATTTGAGTTACGTACAGCTTGATTTAACCCTCGGATTTGCGATGTCATACGTTCAGAGATCGCAAGCCCTGCCGCATCATCTTTAGCAGAGTTAATACGTAACCCTGTAGATAGACGCTGGAGCGACGTATTGAGCGAATTGGTTGTTCCGCTCAAGTTTCGTTGCGCGTTTAAAGACGCAACATTAGTGTTGATTCCCAATCCCATGATTGTTCCCCTTAGAAAGAAGTTTCCCCAAAGAAAATCAAAAAAAAAAGGACACCACAGTCAACCTATCGATAGAGATAGATCTTCCGTGTGTGTCCTTACACATACTTTTGATTTTCCGTTCACCCAAAGGTATCGGCGGGCATAGCAAAAAACTTTAACGAATGAGGGAACTTTTTTATTGCTTGATCACGTCATGCAGCGCAAAATGTTTCGCACGATGGGCGACGCGCGCCAACCCCATAATGGCACGGTTACTATTTAAAACTTGGCTGAAACTGCCACCATCAAAGTGCATGATCTTGCCAGACTGATCTGCGACATACATATCAGATGCACCTAACGCAACAACACTTGTAGGATTAGCCAACCCTGTTGGCGCCAATCGATGCCAACTGTGGTCTCGATATTCAAGTGCAAGCCCGCTGGTCCCTACCGCAAAACCATAATCAGCAAAGCCGTCATTGTCGGCATCTATCATTGTAAGACCTGTGAGGTTTTGACTAGCGCACAAGGAAGATAAGTTCACCGTTTGCCATGAGCTGCCATCCGTTGACGAGATTAAGGTACAACTATCACCAGCAATCCACACGCGATTAGGCAGTAATGCAATACTGCGTAATGTCGCCCCTCCAGTGTGTATCACATGCCAACGATGGCCTTGCAGTTGTAGTATCACGCCACTTGTGCCAGCTGCAAAGGCCCCTAAGCCTGAGCTACTACCGGTACTACCGCCTCCAGTGTTACCCCCATTGCCACCGCCATTTCCACTGTTTCCACCACCAGCTCCATGGCCGTTTCCATTCCCGTTTCCGTTCCCGTTCCCGTTCCCGTTCCCGTTCCCGTTCCCGTTCCCGTTCCCGTTCCCGTTCCCGTTCCCGTTCCCGTTCCCGTTCCCGTTCCCGTTCCCACTATCAACGGTATACTGAAGGAATTTAACCGCATAAAGGTTAATCGAT
>JAUHZG010000152.1 GCA_030425845.1 Gammaproteobacteria bacterium | reverse complement strand
ACTGTGTTAATGCTAAGGTCTCATCGTTTTTATCCCAGAGCGTCACGAGTTTTTCCTCAAGCAACAACTTCTCTACAACTCCCCCACTCGCACAATGTCTTGCACTTCGACTCAGTGTTTCAACTGCATGGGGAAAGTGCTCTTGAATCACCGGAAATACTTGATGCCTTAGCTTATTACGCGTGAATGTTAGAACCTCATTGGACGGATCCTCTACCCAGTCTAGTGCATAGTCCTTTGCATAAGCTCTCAGTGTCTGCTGGGTAAGCGACAATAATGGTCGAACTAACTGCCCCCTTCCGAAGGGTTTGCTCATAGGCATGCTTGAGAGACCTTTGGGACCGGCTCCGCGCAAGGCCTGCAATAGGAAGGTTTCTGCCTGATCATCGGCATGGTGTGCGGTAAGGACTAACTCACCGTCACTTTTTGGTAACAAGGCACGATAACGCTGCTCGCGCGCCAGTGCTTCTAGACTTTGCCCTTCGTTTGCAGATAAGTTTACATGCAGCAGCTCAAACGAGAGCCTATAGTTTGCAGCAAGATGCATACAAAAATCTGCCCAGGCACTCGCCTTAGAATGAAGGTGGTGGTTGACGTGTTTAATGGCACAGGGCCGAATAGAGGGTAAACCTAGCATGGTTATCGCATGTAGTAAGACACAAGAGTCCAATCCACCACTTAAGGCGATAACTAATGGCGCATTAGGATCAAATGCCTCTAGCGCTGTGGCTAACGCTGTAGTGACGGCATCAGCGGCAGAACTCATTTCTCACTAGCTGTGCCATAGCGCATCAGTTTTTCATAACGCTGCTTCAGTAGCGTGTCAATACTGATAGCTTGACACTCATGTAGCTCTTTCGCAAGCACCGCTTTTAGTGTCTTCGCCATTGCATCAACGTCACGATGTGCACCACCGAGTGGTTCAGGAACGACTTGATCGACTAAACCAAGTGACTCTATCTTATCAGCCGATACTCCCAATGCATCAGCCGCGTCTGATGCTTTTTCCGCGCTTTTCCATAGTATCGAAGCACAGCCTTCAGGTGAGATCACCGAATAGATACTGTATTGAAGCATAAGCAGTCTATCGCCAACCCCTATTGCAAGTGCTCCACCTGAGCCGCCCTCTCCAATCACTGTAGCAATGATGGGCGTGCGTAGATCTGACATCTCTAGCAAGTTACGCGCAATGGCTTCGGATTGATTTCGCTCTTCGGCTTGTACGCCTGGATACGCACCTGGTGTATCAATGAATGTAAAAATAGGCAAAGAGAAACGTTCAGCCATTTGCATTAAACGTAATGCTTTTTGGTATTCTTCCGGTTTAGGCATACCAAAGTTACGGCTGAGATTTTCTTTAGTGTTTCGTCCCTTTTGGTGACCGATAACCATTACGGGCTGTCCATCAAAGCGAGCTGTCCCACCCACAATTGCAGCCCCCGCACTAATGTGTCGATCGCCAAATTGCTCATCAAAGTCGGTGAAAATTTTCTCGACGTAATCAAAGGTATGCGGACGCAAAGTGTGACGAGCCAATTGAGTCATCTGCCAGGTAGAGAGTGACGAAAACACACTTTCAGTGAGGGTACGGCTTTTCTCCTCAAGCTTAGTGATCTCCTCGCCAATATTGAGTTCCGTATCCGAACCAACCAAACGTAGTTCTTCAATTTTAGCTTGTAACTCAGCAATCGGTTGTTCAAAGTCGAGAAAATTGATATTCATGTGCACCTCTACAGTAAACTTTCTACTATTTTAGCCCAATTATTGCCCGAATCCCATAGGGAGAGCGCTAAATTAGACTGGTTCGTCACCAATGCTAAACTGTAGCCCTCGGGTGCCGGAAAAGCATGGTAGAACCATGATGGCACTAAACTCTCTTTAACTCGCAACAAGGTGAAATCTTCCTCTTTGGAAGGACCAAATTCACAGTCGTCTAATGGAAAATGCATTCCCATACCTATGGCTTTAATGAATGCTTCTTTTCCTGTCCATAATCGATAAAAAGCGCGTTCGCACTCCCCCTCTTGTGCTTGAGATATCAACCACTTGAGCTCATTAGGGTGAAAAAAACGCTCGGCTAGTTCCAAAAAGTTTGTTGTTGATTTATGCCTTTCTATATCAACCCCAACTTCAACGGGTGTACAAGTAAAAGCATAAGCAACATAGTCACCACTATGTGAAAGGTTGAATGTATAGCCGGCATTGTCTTGTAGCTTTGGCTTTTTGAACTCGCCTTCACTGAACGCTAGTGAGTAAGGCGCCTCATCCAGGTAAAACCCTAACAAAAGGCGGAGTACGCTATGGGAGATGATGTAACATAGCGTGTCTTTATCAAAATGAAAACGCTGCGCGCGCGCAAGCTCATCAGCACAAAGCACCGACGTAAGTCTCTCACGCAAATGAGCCAGCTCACTAATACGTAGTGTCACAACATGGCATAGCCCAGGTTTGAGAGAACTCGCTAAGAAGCTATTCACTGCCATGGTAGGATGTCGCCACTTTATAACAGTAGTAGCACGCCATCCCTGTGATCAACAAGCTTACCAAAAAGCTGAGATGCAAGTTATTAACAGGAAGTATGTTGAAGGATAGTCCACTACCTTTAAGGGCGAGCGGTACAGCTAGTAATACTGCCATCACTGAACCACCTGCGACGAGTCCTGACGACACCATCACCGCTCTATTATGCAGGTGCTTTCTGACATTCAGCGTTTCTGACTCTAAGTGTTTTTGATGATAGCGTTTGACAAAAAAGGCAACAAATCCACCAATGGCTAAAGGAGTCGTTACCACTAGCGGCAAATATAATCCTATACCTAACCCTGTTGCTGACACTCTAAAATATTTACCGCCTATCAGGTTGTACACTTCACAGAGTAAACCAATGACAGCCCCTAAGCCTAACCATTTCCATGGAACGGTATGTAAAAAGATCCCTTTAGCAAGGGTTGCCAACATCATCGCTTGTGGCGCTAGCAAAGCATGCGCATGATCCATGCCAGCCCTTGGGAAGATAGAACCAATTCCATAAGCGCGATAAAGAATACTCAAAGACGGTGCGACAACTAACGCAGCCACAACAACACCTATAATAAGTGCAATCTGCTGCTTGTATGGTTTGGCCCCAACCAGTTGTCCCGTTTTTAAATCTTGAATATTACATAAAGCCACGTTTTGCGCACAGCTAACTATTGTCGTAATAATAACGACAAGCACGGCCGTTAGTGTTGCCACGTGGGTGTTATCTTTAAAGTGCGGTGCAAATGTGAAAAGTAGCTCAAAAGTGAAACCAACAACCAGTACTATTCCCATATTGATCACCGAGGCAGGGCTGCAAGTCACGCCAACCAATCCGGAAAAATAAGATGAAATAATCGTAAAAATCAACAAGGCGAAAAAGAGATCAAACACAGCCAAGGAGAACATGATGATTATCATCGTTGTTGAGTTCGTCACATCATGAAAATTAAACAAGTATAATAATACCCCGATAACAGCCATAAATAAGAACGTGAACAATAGTATTAAGATGGGTAAAGGTAAGTCTTTGTCTGTTTCAATCAAATCCACGGCTTTGCTATGAACATTGCTGAAAACAACCCGTATTGAATCAATGAATTTTGGTAGTAACAAGCCAATACTTAAAAAGGCAGAAATAAGTAACGTCCCTACTGCTATATAGCGAACCTTCGTTAGCCACACATGTACTAGTTCATCACTTAAATTAGCCGCCAACACATGATGTTTTTTAATTAAGTAAGGTCCAAGCACATCCCACCCAAGTAAGCTCCCTAATAAAACACTGAAAGTAACCTCGAACCCAATTAAGTAGCCTACGCCTATTAAGCTAGGATCAAAGCCTACGCCAAATCCAACAATCCAACTTTTGAAAGCCAGCGTCCAGCGTTGATAACTTGCGGCCATGATATTCGTCGCACTTTGCAAGAAGCTCATCAAGGCACCAATTACGATCCCAAAATACAGCGGCACACTATCATTTTTTGTGTTCTTATCCCCGGATTTCAAAATTTCAGCGATTGCTCGCCCTTCAGGAAAGGCTAACTTCTCTTCATGTATTAGCGCACGACGAACAGGGATAGAAATCACCACCCCTAGCAAGCCACCTGTAATAGACATGATAAATGTGTTGAAAAAACTAATGTCGGTCCAAACATGCAACATTAACAGCGCCGGCATAGCAAAGATGACCCCACTGGCAATGCCCACTGATGCGGAAGCCCCTGTCTGAATA
>JAUHZG010000012.1 GCA_030425845.1 Gammaproteobacteria bacterium | reverse complement strand
GATCAGGCAAAAACTCGCTTGAACGACAAAGAAAGTGAAATCGCACGCACTCATGATCATCAACGCGCTCTCGAAAAAAAACTTTCTGAGCTTCATGCGCACTCTAGTGAACAACTGCAACAACGTGAACTCGCTTTCAGTGCTGAACGCAGCCGATGGCATGACGAACAGCGCGAGCTCATCCAGGCACTTCACCAAAAAGACAAGGAGCACCAGCAAGTCTTACAGGCATCACAAGCTGAAACGCGTGCACACCAAGAGTCGAAAGAGCAAAATAAATCTCTGTTGCAGCAACTACAACAGTTCGAACATAAAGCGAATCAATCAGCTCACTCATTGACTAAACTTGAGACCACTCTTGAACTCCTTACGCAGTCAAAGAATCAATTTGAAACAACCAATCAACATTTACAGAAACAGGTGAATACCTTGCAAACAAAGCTCGCTCAAACAATCGATCAACTTATTGAATCACAAGCGCAAACTCACCAGCTGAATCATGATCTCAGTCAATTGCGACAGCAAGCGACTCAGCAAGAAGAAGCAATGTCGGTATAAGCTAAGAGCTCATTGTGAGCTTTTCCACTTGAGAGACTCTCACTATCTTTCTGTGCATGCAATGACCAGCAGACGAGGTAAGCATCACCCCACCATTTTACCTACTTATTATAGTTACTTTTTAATAGGTATTGTTAACCCTTAGCTAAATTTATACTTCACTTCTTGAGCAACAAGAGAAGATAATAGACATGCCTACACACGGAACACATCTAGCCACAAACACTGTAGTACATATCGTTGGAGCACAAGCTTCAGGTAAGAGCACCTTTGTGAAGAGGTTAATTGATGACAGGTTTGATTCTGTTTACCGTATCTTCACCCCAACCCCCCCTATGACTACAAGGCGCCAGTTGATGGACTGCCCGATGAAAAAGATGTCTTCACCTTGTGGGATATGTCAGAAAATAAAAGAACTGAAACCATCACTGAAACCGATATTGTACTACTCACCGTTCCGTTACATAGCAAACTCAAAATGGAAGCGAAAACAGCCAGCACTATTCTCAATGACATCCTTTCGAGTGCATGCCCAAGAAAGGCAGACGCATCTATCCTAGTGGTGATAGTCGGCACACGATTTGATCAAATGCCGTCGAATATTGGTGAGGGTGAACGCACTAAAGAGCACGTTTTTTACGATGACGTATACACTACTTTATTTAAGACTGTTGAAAATCACGAGCTAAGTGATAAATTTACTGTTGCACCTGCTTTTATTACATCTTCTAAAGACAGCTCTTGCCAGCAAATAAGTGGTAACCCAGATCAACTTGAGATCAATGATATCTCAAGCTTCTCTGCCATGCTCACCTCACTCAAAGCGACTCACCGAAAACTCTGCAACCGCACACTGCGTATGTCTAATGAGGAAGCTGAACGCTTTATTGACGCCTTTAATCTTTTATATCGCTTAGTGTCTAATCTACCAGCATTCCTAAGGCACTGGAAAAGCGAACTTACCATCAACGATATCTTTCGCTTAGCTGTTTATGCTGAAAAACATCCGGGCTCAGCAAGTAAAAAAGCCACAGATTGCCTCTTAGAACAAAAGATTGAAGAGGACTCAGCTTCAAGCCGCTTCCTTGTTGAGTTTCTCGAAGAGTACACGCGAGATGCAGGAGTAACGGGTGGCTTCTGGGGACGCCACCCTGAAACCTTCAACCAGGCAAGTATTAGAGAATATGCTGAAAAATACCCCAATTCGGCGACGGCCGAAGCATATGCCCGGATAAATCCTTAGCACAACATAGCAAGACAACATTGCTAACCATGCTTAGTTTAATCAAAGTCACTGGCACTGTGACGTTCAGCTAATTGCTCACTGGCATCACCCCAGGTACGATTCACCTGTCGTCCGCGCTGTACTGCTGGACGTTCATTAATCTTGTCAGCCCAACGCAAAACATGCGGATACTCACTGACATTCAAAAATGTCGCCGCGTCATATAAACGTCCCTGCACCAAGTTACCGTACCACGGCCATGTCGCCATATCAGCAATGCTGTACTCATCACCCGCCAGATACTTTTTATTGCGTAGCTCTCTGTCCAATACATCGAGTTGACGTTTCGCTTCCATGGTAAATCTGTCAATCGCATATTCAATTTTCTCTGGTGCGTAATGATAAAAATGCCCAAAGCCACCTCCCAAATAAGGCGCAGAGCCTTGCAACCAAAACAGCCAGTTGAGCGCCTCCACGCGAGCTGTAGGATCAGTAGGTAAGAATCGCCCAAACTTATTAGCCAAATACAACAATATCGCGCCAGATTCAAACACTCGTTGATTCGTCGTCGTATCTAATAAAACGGGGATCTTCGAATTAGGATTAAGCGCGACGAAGCCACTAGAGAATTGATCACCTTCTCCAATCTTAATGAGCCAGGCATCATACTCAGCACCTTGTTCACCAAGAGCAAGTAACTCTTCGAGTAGAATAGTCACCTTAACACCATTAGGTGTCGCTAGAGAATACAGCTGTAAAGGATGCTCGCCCACAGGCAAGGACTTCTCATGCGTTGCGCCTGCGATTGGCCGGTTCAGTTTAGACGAATTGGCAGTGCCAGCCGCGCTGGCTTTTTGATCCCAACGCCATATCTCCGGTACGATGTAAGCTGACTGCTCACTCATGTTCCCTCCTATCAATTCTTGCGCACTGTTTATACTATCCTAATATACCCGAATATCGCGATAAAATCGTCGCTACTGCACTTCATTAGAACAACCCTTCCCATTACACAACAAAAAATTGTTATTAAAATGGTAAAGGCATTGAAATCGCAAAAGTCTCATTTTATAGTGTACGTATAAATATAGAAATTCACTTAATGAGACTACTAACATGGCGTTTACACCTAACCGTCTTGCAACGGTGATCAAAAAATTTGAACGTGCTCATCAAGATGCACTCGACCAAGCAGCAAACATTGAAGAGAAAAGCGCAGCAGGAAATCTAAAACCAGCCCATCCTTATTATCAGCGAAACCTCTTAGTAGCTTTGTCACGTTATTATGATAGATGTTACTTATTAGGAAAAAGTCCCCAAATTGCGGGTTGCATTCTTTTGCCCAGGGCAAAGTACGCCAACGATCACCCGCCCTTACTTGTCTCTCTAGGCACAAAATCCGGGTTAGCTTATCAAACCCACCACAACAATTTCACTTACTCACTAAAGCCTAACAGACTCATCTTCATGCCTTTATTTATGATAACTAGACTATTCATGCGATCTTTTTCTCAAAAAGGGGCACCTATACACGCTATAATAGACGATTCATTATTGATGGAAGCGACAGAATTTCCCAGCGAACTATTAACTCAGTGTCAAGCTCAAAGTGCCTGTCCTATTGAAAAAGCATATCAAGCTGTTGGCGATGACTTACCTTTCAAGCTTTTTTCATCCCAGGAACAAGGTAAGATCAAGCCTGTAGCGCCTCACGTAGCACTCACTCAAGAAGAATTAGAGGCTGGTGATTTCAGGCGCAGTGAACTCATCCTCATGACAGCAAGGTGTGCCCACCACACAAAGGCCGTCTTAGGGAAACTTCGCTACGATACAAGCGGAAACGAGCTCGAAGAAGTCACTACAGCTGAAAATGATGCTAACTGTTTGCTCTCCCCACCTTCACGTACTGCTTCGCCGACGCCATCACCACCTTCATCAACGTCATCAACTGTAAGCGCAGAAAACTGCGCGCGTCTCTTTAATTCGGCGGGACACAGGCCATCCTCTAACGCAGTGATGTGTCCCCCTAGTCTAAGTGACGGAGAAGAAGATGATGATGATACCGTCGCACGCTCTCGCTCGACAAGCCCGGTTCCTAGACCCGCTTCTAGAAGTAAAGGAGACTAATCCAACAAAGCCAAGCGCCCCATCAAGTCCTCAAACGCTTCACAGCTAATCGCTTGCTTCGCATCAGTGACTGATGCGTCGGGAGTGTGATGCACTTCGATGATAAGTCCATCTGCACCACACGCTTTCGCGGCCAACGACATTGGCGCAATACAATGACGTAATCCGGTACCATGACTTGGATCCACGATCACAGGCAAATGGCTTAATTCATGTAAGATAGGCACCGCCGCTAAGTCTAGAGTATTACGACTGTAAGGTTCAAAAGTACGAATACCCCGCTCACACAAGATAACTTTTTCATTACCTTGACTCATGATGTACTCTGCCGCGAGTAACAGTTCTTGATAAGTTGCGCTAGGACCGCGTTTGAGTAACACCGGTCTATCGGTTTTCCCCACCGCTTGTAACAAAGGAAAGTTTTGCATGTTGCGTGCACCGATTTGTAGCATATCTATGTAGCTTGCGACTAAATTCACGTCTTTTTCCGCCACTACTTCCGAAACGCTGAGTAAGCCATACTCTTTGGCTGCCGCTTGCATCAGCTGTAATCCTTGCTCTCCCAAACCTTGGAACGAATACGGTGAGGTACGTGGCTTAAACGCTCCGCCACGTAAAAAGCGCGCACCCGCCTGTGCTACGGCCTTAGCTATTTGAAATATTTGCGCTTCATCTTCTATCGCACACGGGCCAGCCATCACAACACAGTCCCCCCCCCCAATGGCACAATCGCCAACTTGTATCACCGTCCTATCACTTTTGACCTCACGCGCGGAGAGCTTATAATTTTCATGCATGGGCACGACCGCCTTCACATGAGGTAACTGTGCAAATGCGCTAAGATTGACTTTATCATCGATCCCTTTGATCAAAGCAATTTGGAAAACGCCGTCTTGGTGTTGCACCAGTGGTGTCAACCCCATGCCCGTTAAACGCTTAGCGAGTGCGTTGACTTCGTGTAATGTTGTACTTGAGTGTAAAGTTAAAATCATCAGGCTTCCTTAGATAAACGTGGATCAAGCTCTCTAGCGAGTGCGGTTAACGCTTCTGCGTTGGCACCTTGAGTAATAGCATTAACAAACGCAGAACCAATCACAAACGCATCAGCTTGTTCTAGCACGCTAGCCGCCTGTGTACGCGCACTAATACCGAAGCCGACCGCGACTGGCAAACTTGTTTGGGCTTTAATTTGTGCCACCTTTTGAGATAAGTCGGATGGCAAATCTGCTCTAGCACCTGTCGTACCACGACGACAGGCATAATAGACAAAACCGTCACTGTGTTCGCTAAGTGCTTTGAGTCGATGTTCAGGCGTATCGGGTGCTATCACATTAATCGGTGAGATCCCATGCGCTCGACACTGTGCGAAATGTTCCTGTGCATGTTCGAAGGGACAATCCACTAACAAGATCCCATCCACACCACATTCTTGACACAACGAAAGAAGTCGCGCATGTTGGCGAAACAAAGGATTGGCATAGGTAAATAAAACAATAGGGACTTGTGATTTCTTACGTATTGCGCGCACAATGGAAAAGTAATCCTCTAGCGTAAAATGACGCTGAAGTACTTCACTCATGGCATGCGCAATACTGGGTCCATCTGCAACCGGATCAGAAAAAGGCAAACCTAACTCCAGACAATCCACTCCTCCTTCAATCAGTGCTAAAGCAGAGTCAATAGTGGCTTGATTATCAGGATAACCGGCTGTCAGATAAGCAATATAATGCTTAGCATTTGCCTGTAATTGCTGGTTTAATCGATTCATGCTTGTGCCTCCATCCGCATAAGTTGATCCAGATCCTTATCCCCGCGACCTGATAAATTAATTAATACCACATCGTCTTTGGCGAAGTCTTTTGCCTGTGACATCACAAACCCTAGGGCATGGGAGGATTCTAACGCAGGTAAGATGCCTTCCGTCTGCGTTAGTAATTTACACGCTGCAAGTGCAGTTTCATCGCCTACTTGGGTATAACGCGCACGACCATTCTTCGCGAAAAAAGCATGCATGGGACCTATCATAGGATAATCTAACCCAGCAGAGATCGAATGCGTTGGCGCAATCTGACCGCCTGCATCTTGTAAAACATACGAAAGACTGCCATGTAACACACCAGGTGCCCCAGCTTGCATACGTGCCGCATTATCTCCTAAAGCAGCACCTTTTCCCCCTGCTTCAACACCAACGAGTGCCACTTCATCTTCTAAAAACGCACTAAATAAACCTATTGCGTTCGATCCGCCGCCAACACACGCAACACAATGACTCGGTAAGCATGAGTATTGCTGTAACATTTGCGCTCTCGCTTCTACCCCTATCACTGACTGGAAAGTCGCAACCATGCGCGGGAAAGGATCGGGGCCTAGTGCAGAGCCTAAACAATAATGCGTGTCGTGATAACAACTGGCCCAGCGTCGTAATGCGGCATTGACCGCTTCTTTTAAGGTTTTCTGTCCATCATGCACTTCAGTTACTGTCGCACCCAATAAACGCATGCGCGCCACATTAGGTGCTTGGCGTTTAACATCGGTGGCACCCATAAAGACTTCGCACTCAAGACCAAGGCGCGCACACGCGGTCGCGGTGGCGACACCGTGTTGACCGGCACCCGTTTCAGCAATAATTTTATGCTTACCCATTTTCTTCGCTAATAAACACTGACCTAATGCGTTATTTAGTTTGTGGGCACCTGTGTGCAACAAATCTTCGCGTTTTAATAGGATACGAGGACCACCAATTGCTTCACTAAAACGAGGCACCTCGGTTAGAGGAGTGGCACGACCCGCATAGTGTGTTAAGCACTCTACTAGTTCTTGCTCAAACTGCCCGTCTTGCATCAGTTTATCGTAAAACTGTGCGAGCGCTTCTAATGCTTGTACTAAGATCTCAGGGACATAACGTCCGCCGAATTCACCATAAAAACCATTATCACAGGTTGACTGTAAGAGCATGCTCGGCCTTCCTTACTGTTTGTACAAAATTTTTAATTTTATTCGCTGATTTAATACCGCGTATAGACTCTACCGCACTCGACACATCAACTGCAGTGGGTTGACAGTGTTGGATTAATTGGCTCACGTTTTCATCTGATAGCCCACCGGCGAGAAAAAATGGCTTTTCACATGCGGGTAACAAGTGAAAATCAGCCGGCTTACCACTACCTGGGAGACAGCCATCAAACAAAATCTGATCAACGCGCGCAGGAAGTTGATGCAACTTCCTCACCGTCTCATCCTCTAATGGCAAAGCTTGGATAAGCTGAATTTTCTCTGGCAAGCCCGTCAACTCATTGGCGTCGAACTCACCGTGCAACTGCAAATACAGGCATTGTGTCACACTGATCACGTCATCTAGTGTATACGGCGAATCTTTTGTGATCACCGCCACAGGTTCTAGCCCTAAGGCTAGCGCACGTTGTGCAAGCTCTTTGACATTAGATAATGACACAAAGCGTACAGAGTCTGGCACTAATACAAATCCCGCATAATCAACTTGGTTCGCCGCTAGCACCTCTAAAGTGTGCGCATCACGGATCCCACAGATTTTGATCGCGACACGCTTCATGACAACAACTCCGCAATAGCCTTAGCCGGTGAATCGGCTCGCATTAAGTGCTCGCCCACTAATATTGCTCTAAAACCCGCAGCTTGCAGCATGCTCACTTGACTACGCTCGGTAATTCCAGACTCGGCCACTAAACAGTCATGTTGATCAAATTCGCGTGAAAGCGTCAAAGAGGTATCCAGCGAAACTGTAAAATCACTTAAGTTACGATTGTTTATGCCAATCAAATTGGCGCCACTTGCTTTGGCGAGTTCGCATTCGGCTTTGGTGTGAACCTCCACTAAGGGTTGCAATCCAAGCACTTTGGCCAACGTCACAAACTCACTTAGACGCTCACCTAACACAGCAGCTATCAATAGAACCACTTTGGCGCCAAGTAAAACCGTTTGGTACAACTGCAAAGGATCGACAATAAAATCTTTACGTAAAAACACCACACCTGTCTCATCAAATTCAGCCGTTAACGCATCCAATATTTCAGGTGAACCTTTGAAATACGATTGTTCCGTTAACACAGAGATCACTTTCACGCCCGCTTGTTGATAAATGTGTGCTTGATGGGTTAGATCACAACCCGCATTGATCATCCCTTTAGAGGGAGAAGCACGCTTGAGCTCTGCGATCAACGTCATTCCTCCCAGAGGAAATAGCGTGTCGACACTAATCATCGGTGTTGCTTTACCTCTAGCGGCAACCATTAAGGACTCGCTTTGTTCACGCAACATGGCGATCTCAGTTTGCTTTCCTTCAACTAAGGTTTGTAAAAAATTCATACGCACGCTCCTTGTTGTAATACGGATCGCACCTTAATCAAACCTTGTGCAATCGAGTCAACATCTCGGGCTAAATATAATGCACTCGCTGCCATCAGCTGTACTGAGCTAGACGCACTGTGTGGCTGCCCATTGACGATAGCCTTAACTGCACGTGCATTTTCTTCTGCCGATCCACCTCTCAGATCAGCAAGCGTGCAATAGGGTAAACCATAGTCTTTTGCATCGAGAGTAAGCGATGTTATTTCAGCGTCTTCTACCAAAACCACTTGCACAGGTCCAAGACAGGTGATCTCATCCAAACCATTACCATGAACAATTAATACTCGTTTGAAAGCCATCTGTGCACAGACCTTCGCGTATAACGGCAGTAAACTTGGATCGTAAACACCCAATAATAAATAATCAGGTCGCGCCGGATTTAATAGCGGCCCAAGTAAATTAAAAATCGTTGGCATGCCCAGGGCTAAACGTAGTGATCGATATGTCCCTAGTAGCGGGTGATAAAGTGGCGCATAACAAAAGGCAAAGTGTTCGTGTGCTAGTTGCTCGCTAATATCTCCTCGCGTTAGATCATAACCTAGGGCTTCTATGAGATCGGCTGAGCCTGCCCGTGATGAAACAGCGCGATTGCCGTGCTTGACGACATTGACCCCACAACGTGCAACGACTAGCGCTGCGGCAGTGGAAAGATTCAGTGTATTCGCACCATCACCACCCGTACCGACGATATCTATCGCTTCTCCTACTTGCGTACACGCTTCACTGTGGGCTAAAAAATAGTTTACACATGTGATTAATTCATCGGCACTTACGCCTTTTGCTTGCAGTAAAGCTAAAAACGCTGCACTCTTCGCTTGATTGTCCTTTTCTGCTAATAAAGGTAGGAGTGATTCGATAGCGTCAGCAGGAAGATCTTGTCCTTGACTCAGTAAATGATTGGCTGCAACTAGCTTATCCATTCGTTAGCACTCCTGCTCGTATCAAAAAAGATTTCATCAAAGTGTCGCCTTCAGGAGTAAGCAGCGATTCAGGATGGAACTGCACTCCATAACAGGGATATTCTTTATGCTTAATTGCCATCACCGTCTCATCCGCGAGCTCAGCAATCACATCAAAAATCTCCGGCAACGTCTCACGTGCAACAATTAATGAGTGATAACGTGCCGTTTGCATGGGAAGCGTAACCTCACTAAACACATCACGACGCCCATGGAAGACTTGCGCTGTTTTACCATGTACTGGCTCTGTACGAACTACAGCAGCACCAAATGCTTGTGCAATCGCTTGATGCCCTAAACAAACCCCTAAAATAGGTAAGGTTTGATAATGTTCCCGTATCAATGCCACAACATTTTCAATCTCACTGGGCGTCCCTGGTCCTGGGGAGATCACAATCGCTTGAGGCTGATAATGCTTAATTGTATTTTCATCTACCTTATCCTGACGTAGCACTTCACAGGCCACTCCAAGTTGGCTGATTTGCTGATAAAGGTTGTAAGTAAAACTATCAAAATTATCTATCAGTAAAATCATAGTTCACCCCGCTCAGCACTGTCGATTGCCCGCATTAATGCGGCAACTTTATTACGTGTTTCATCCGCTTCGGCGAGTGGCATAGAATCATCGACAATACCCGCGCCTGCGCGTAATGTCACAATCCCATCTTTCAAGCGTGCAAAACGGATGGCAATACAGCTAGTCAATTGCCCCTTGCTGTCCATCACAAAGACGGCGCCGCCATACAGATCTCGTGGCGAATCCTCTAGTGATTCTATTAGCTGCATTGCTCGATGCTTAGGCGCACCCGATAAAGTGCCCGCAGGGAAGCAGGCAAAAAGTGCATCAAAGCTATCTTTACCTTCCTCTAGCTCGCCCCTCACGGTGCTAGCAAGATGCATCACTTGTGAGAGTGTAAGGACTTCACGTAAACGTGGCACCGTGACCGTTCCCACTTTCGCCACTTGTCCGACGTCATTACGCGCTAAGTCTACTAACATCATGTGCTCAGCATTTTCTTTTTCATTAGCTTTGAGCTCTTCGCTTAACTCACTATCACTTACCTCACCACGCCGTCTTGTACCCGCTAATGGACAAGTCTCAACGATTTGATTTTCCACACTCACCAGCTTTTCAGGGGACGCACCTATGATCTCTTCTCCCTGGTGAGAAAAATAGAACATAAATGGCGTTGGATTTTGTGCTCGTAGAGCACGATAGATCGCAAGTCCGCTGGCATGCGTCTTTTTGCTAAATTCACGTGACAACACAGCTTGGAAAATATCGCCTGCCCGGATATGATTTTTTAAGATCGCCACTTGTTGGCAATAGGCTTCATCACTCACGCTGGGAACAAACGCCGACGTTGTTTTTGCCTCGGCTTTGGGATCTGATAATGTGTGCTTAGTCGGTTCTATCAATATCATTTTTAGCGCAGCCAGATCAGTGCAAACCGAATCATACGCTTGCTCTGCACTGTCATGCTCTGTTTTGTCAATCATGATCCCGTAAGCCAGTGTCCGCGTTTTGTGATCGAAACAGATCATTTTGCGATAACGGCGTAAGATCACTAGCGGCTTACTCTGTCTCTGTTGACTACTAAGTGATGCTTCTCCCATATCTGCCTTAGCACCATAATTCATTGTACCGATGACGCCACCTAAACCACCCGCCATCGGATGAGTGTTATGACAAGGAAAAGATTTTGTATACGCTCGCATCAAGCTGATCAGCGTTCCGTGTTCAGTCGTCACTTGCTCGCCCGAATCAATCTCAGCACAATGGGCAACCCCTCTAAATTCACCTAGCTTATCAACCGCCAAATAGGAAAAACGCGCAGGTAAGACAGAGTCTTGTCCGCTGCCTTGTTCGCCATCCCCAGACTCCAGGAAAAAAATATCGTTATAGTAAGCCGCCAGACGTTGATAAAGTACAACTGGCGTTAATTCGTCTGTCTTAAACGAGTCAAATACGGTAAAGCGTGTGTGCGCGTGATAGAGCGCTGTAAACTCACTAGCTGATGTTGTTGTCATAAACTCACCTCATTTCAAGGGGAGTTTAAGAGAGGATCTCCTTCAAGCTCGCCACTTGCTCGTCTGATAATGTCTTCAAATAGTTAGAACCACGTGTGATCTTTGCAATACTCACACCTAGCTCTTTCGCTATCTGCCGTTGGGGTTTGTCACTACACAGCAGTGCTTGGACAATAAGTAACCTATCGGTAACTGCTGCACGTTCTTCCGCCGTCAGAAACAGCTCTAGCCAAGCTTGCACCGCCTCAGGTGTTTGTTGTTCTGCCGTTAACTCAGTAAATCGCTGCCAACCAGATAGATCCATTGTTACCCCTTACGTACTCGTGTAATGCTACATAAGTACAGTTATCGTGTCAAGCCTTGCAAAGCGACTCTCAGAATTTTGTCTATACTTATCTTATGTAGCTCTAACATTATGAGAATCCTTATGAATCAAGAAGATGTGCTCGAAATCCTCTCTACGGCGCCTATTTTTAACAGTGTCAGTGTCTCTCACCTTAAAGAAATTATGGCGATCAGTGCCGTCAAAAATTATCAAAAAGACGATATCATCTTAGATGAAGATTGGCTGAATAATTTTTTGTACATCGTACTAGACGGCACCTTCGACGTGCTCCTGCCACAAGACAGCAAGGTTAAAATGCGTTTAGACTCCACAGTCTTTGCTACCTTAGAGCGCGGCGCTTGTATTGGTGAATACTCCTTTGTTGATCGCAAATCAACTTCAGCTCGCGTACAAGCCAAATCTGATGCCTGTGTGTTAGCTATTCCTTTTGCTAGACTTGAGTCACTACTCAACAACGATCATTTAGTTGGTAAGCTCATTTACCGCAATTTGCTTAGCATTGTTATCGCACGCGCGCGCAATGCTAACGATATCGCCGACATGTATTTGCCTAATGATAGCTTTTCATAAACACTTGTTTACCTTGCTTTAGTCCCACAACGTAAACTGTCTAAGAATCACAAGATCAGCTAACTTTGTTTGTGTCACAGCTTTTTAGATGATTCTCCACAAGATTTTTTATGACAACAACGGCCTAACCAATAATCCACGCTAACAAAACGCCCTGCGCCTGTGATCAGCAAACTAAACAACATGATGCTATACGTCGTCGCAAACTCTACCCCATTGTTTAAAATAACAGGACTACCAAACTCCGTAATATAACTATGGCGCATGGGATAATGCGTTTTCAACCAAGTCAAAAAACCTTGCAAGCGCATGTGAGCCTCGGTATGACCCGCAGCAATAGCTAACCAACCATGATCAATATGCACAGAAAAAATAGCAACCCCCATTGTGATCAATAGCGGAATACAAATCCAACGTGTTAAAAAGCCTGCAGCCAGGCAAATGGCTCCCGCCAACTCAGCGTAAGTTGCAAGGTAGGCAAGCAACGTCGGAAACGGCAAACCCAAACCCCACTGTGCATTACCAAACCAAGTGATCGTATCTGCCATATGGTTAAATTTATTCATCCCCGCCATCCAAAATACAGGAACGAGAAACAAGCGCATCGCCAGCGGCGCGACAAAGTCGATATGCTGAGTCAGCTTAATTAAACAGGCATTAAAGCAACATAAAATCTTCATTTTCTCTCCTTAATCCACCAATAAAATATCCAAATGCCATAACTTGTCAATCAATGTTCGGTTTTGTTTGATGAAGTCTTCCACGCAGGGATGGTTCATCTCATTTGCCAGCGTAGTGAGGAGTTGTGTTGCTGCCATCGGCGACGCTTGCAATAAATGTAGCAGCCTCGCGCTAACATCATTGAGTACGAGGTGCCCTAGCGCATCTTCACGATCGCGATAAAGCGCCAGGTAAGTGATTGCCTCATCTTGCGGCTGCCATTCTTGCGTGATTAAGTGCACCGGATAATGATAGGCTAACACATAGCACAGTGGTGAGAGGTTAAGAGTCGCCTTAGCACTCATCTGTGCTTTGTTAGGTGGCAACGCCTCTGTAGCAACTTCTAGTACTAGCTCCATCCATTCAAAATGCGCGAGCTCACTATAATACGATTGCTCCAGCGTTTCCTGCTCCAGCAAAAAAGCTAAAAAGGCATCTGGGATCTCATGAAAATACGGTGTGTTCATGGGATGTTTTTCGTAAAATCGTGCTACTAGGTTATCCCAATCACCCTGTGAGCACAGGCTCTTTAAGATCGGAAAGCAACGACTGACTATTTCATCAATGCCTAGCAAGAAACCCTCTTGATAGGCTTGCAGTCGAGTCGGCTCTATCCCTTCAGGACAGTCGCCCTTCTCGCCACGCCGTATTGCTTGACTCAAGGCTTCTTGTTGCTTTTGAAAATCTAACATCTTACACATTCTCGCACTTGGGCTGTAATGCACGTATGGTTGCGATCTCATCTAACAGGGTTGTCAGATTTGGCACGTCATTATCACGTTCCAGTAAGGTCGGGCGTAACCCAATGCTTGCATACGCCTCACTTAATAACTCCCACACTGGCTGAATCACTGCAGCCCCATGAGTATCAATAATAAGCTCCGGTGTTTTTTGCCAATGCCCAGCTACATGATAATACGCTACCCGTTCAGTGGGGCAAGCCCGAATAAAATCTTTTGCGTCATAATGATGATTGACACTATTGACATAAACATTGTTAACATCAAGTAACAATAAACAATCTGCTTCATCAAGTACCGCATTAATAAATTCAGACTCCGACAGGGGCGCGGGAAATTTCGCATAATAAGAAATATTTTCTAGTGCAATCTGTCGTTCCAACGTTTCTTGCACTTGCCGTACACGCTCAGCAACATAAACTACCGCCTCTTCAGTAAACGGCATAGGCATCAAGTCATAAAGTTGCCCTTGCGTATCACTACAATAACTTAAGTGTTCGCTATAAAGCGTCACCTGATTGGAATCTAAAAACGTTTTTAGTGCGGCTAAAAATTCGCGATCAAGTGGTACAGGTGCACCAATGGATAATGACAAACCATGACAAGCGAGTGGGAAGCGCTTGACGTAGCTATCAAAAATTTTTTTGCGCCAGCCGCCAATCCCCATCCAATTTTCAGGAGCGACTTCAATAAAGTTAACTGTTTGTGTTGAGCACTCAATTAAGTCATTAAAAATCTCAGGGCGCAAACCTAAACCACACACACCCAGAGTTTCTACAAGCATGTGTGGTTGTAACGGCTTAATAGTCATCGTAAATACTTAGCCACATTTACCTTGACCACATTTTCCTGCGCCACATTTGCCTTGTGAGGTTTTTGCCTTCTTCGCCTTCTTTGATTTTGTACCACAACTATGACCACAAGACTTATCGCCTTTTTTTGCTTTCATCGCCTTATCGTGGTTAGCTCCGCATTTTCCAGTGCCACAGCCTTTGTCTTTGGCTTTACTGCTACTACTTTGCTGTACTTGATCAGCCTTGGCGCCTTCGTGATGCCCAGCATGTACAACAGAGACTCCCGCCAATGTCACTGCTAAAGTTGTTCCTAAAGCAATTAATGCTTTTTTCTTCATATTTACTCCTAGTTTATGTTAAAAATCTAATGAAAAGGTAACAGGTCCGTCATTACATAGACTCACCTGCATGTTGGCACCAAAAACGCCAAAGTCACACCTTACCTCGTCGACGGTTTGTGCGAGTTGTTTAAACTCATCAAATAATTGTGCCCCCCGTGCTGGCGTCGCCCCTTTGGTAAAGCTAGGTCGATTGCCCCGCGACGTGTCTGCAACTAATGTAAACTGTGGCACAAATAATATTTCTCCCGCAGCTTGCATGACGCTTAAATTCATTTTGCCATTAGCATCATCAAAAATTCGAAAGGCCGTTAATTTTTTCAATGCTTGAGAGAGTGTTGCTGATTCATCGCTTGCTTCGAAGCCCACTAAAACTAACATGCCCGTGCCGATCTCAGCGACGATGTTATTATCAACTTCCACACGTGCATAACGCACACGTTGCAATAAACACTTCATTTAGCACTCATCAACATTAAAGCCCATCTTCTGTAATATCCCTTGCAAGATATCATTATTTTGAAAATGAATTTGCACGTGTCCTTTGCCTGCTATCTCATCGATCTTAACCGTGCATCCGACGTGATCAGAAAGTTTCTTTTCTAGAGCACGGCGATTAGGATCATTGATGTTAACTGGTTTATGGGCACGCAGTTTATCTTGAAATTTTTTGATGGCTTGCTCTAACTTGCGTACACTCCAGCTGCCTTTGGCGCATTTCTCTGCTATGTCAAATTGGTATTTTTCAGGAAGACCTGCAAGAGCCTTACCATGCCCATCTTTGATGGCGCCACTGGTCAATAAATCTTGTACGCGCGGCTCTAGGCGCAACAAGCGTAGTGTATTTGAAATCTTAGCGCGTGACTTACCTACTGTGGCAGCGATTTCTTCATGTAAGTAACCAAATTCGTCAATCATGCGCTGATAAGCCCGTGCTTCTTCAATAGGATTGAGATCCACACGGTTAATATTTTCTATCGTTGCAGCTTCGGCCGCTTGCTCATCACTAAAGTCACGCACAAGGCAACTGATTTCACCTAAACCCGCAAGCTGCGCAGCTCGCCAGCGTCTTTCGCCTGCAACGATCTCATACTGTGAATCACCAAGTGGGCGCACGACTAGTGGCTGCAACAAACCTGCAGCTTGTATTGATTGTGCTAATTCAGCCAGTAGCTCCGGATCGAACTCACGCCGCGGTTGATAGCGACCACGGGAGAGCTTTTCAATGCTAATAGTTTTTAAGGCTGATTTAGTCATGACTACCTAAACGAATGTGACATATGATTTAACATCGCTGATAATTCAGCACTGCTGTGTAAACCGACTAACTTATGGACTTTGCCACTTTGATCACGATAAATCGTTGCCGGAGTAGAGAAAATCTCGTGAGTATCCATAAAACGATTGTTACGTGCTATTTTGCGACGTAAGGACTTTGAGATCACTTTCAGCGGTTTAATGCCACCCGAGCCCACACCCTCATGGTAATGTAATTCATTCGAATGTAATGCTAGAGAATGATGCTTGTTTTTCAGAATCGCCGCCGCTTTGCCTAAACTTGTTGGTTGCAAAAAGCTAACTACAATCCAACGTACTCGCATTTTTTTCGCATGAATCAGAGGTTCTATTTCGTGATAATAACGCATGCAATACCAACAGTTCGGCTCGACCACTACATAGGCACTTGGCAACGCCTTTGTCGATGCCTGGCTGGCAAACCACGCCGTCTTACCTGCGTCACGCATCACGCCAGCAAAAACTGTCCAAGGGAGCAGCAGGCTAAACACTATCACCCATTTCGCGATAAGTACTTTCGTCTTCTTAGGCAATCTACTCTCCCTCTTCGTTAAAATAATGGCCATCGTTTGCACAATACTATCAATCTAGCCATAGCGCAACTTTTCTTGCTATGGCAAACTAGTGTAATAGTTAGTTTAAGGGAGACATAGCGTGTCAGCAATTGATGATATCACCATAGAATACGTAGATAATGACGTAGTGACCTGTAAAGAATTGGACAAAGAGATCTTAACTCGTGGCGCCTGGACCACCATCTTATTTAAGTACCAGGACTGGAATGCCAGCAAACAAGAGTACGGTCCAATCAAGTTCTCTATCCGTCGCTACCAAAAGCGCAATGATGCCTATTGGCAAAAATCCAAATTCAACATCTCTAGTGTCGATCAAGCCAATAAAATTATCGACTCATTACAAAAGTGGATCCAAGAAATGGAAACCAGTGACGCCGATTCATGATCACACTCATGTCACAGCAAGGAGAGAGCACATGGAAGACACACTCAACAGGCTAATCCAAATCCCTGCCATGCGCGATTGTGCACAAGATGACGTGCGCAAGTTCATCGCACAAGGTGAGTGTTGTGAGCTTGACAGCGGAACCTGTTTAGTCAATATCAACCAAATCATTGATAAGTTTTACATCTTACTCGATGGCAGCTTGCGCGTGTATCTACCACAAGGTAGCACCGACAATGCCAAAGAACGCGATATTGAGTTGGCTACGTTGGAACCGGGTCAATGTGTGGGGGAATTTTCATTTATCGACAAAAAGCCCACTTCCGCCACCGTGATCACCAGTAAACCTTGTCGTTGTTTTGTAATAGGAACCAGTAAGCTGGAAGCGTTTTTAGACGAACATCAAGATTTTGCTCGGTGCTTCTATTATAACCTACTTGCAGGCGTCATCGATCATGCGCGTGAAGGCAACGAGAATCAGCAAAAATTCTTACCCTGGGACTACCACGATCTCTGGTAAACAGGCAGCTGTCATTGCGATAGACTCTGAAAGTGAAATGTCAGGTGTTTTATTTGATTCAAGTGCTAGGCCGTAAGCTAATAACTCTCTAAGGGCTTTCGCATGAGCGGCATGCAACCTCTGGCATAAAGACTGGCACTCTACGATGAACGCTTTTTCTCGCACTCTTGCTTCATGACCGCTGTCACTCGCTGCCTTGCGAAGACGTTTGCGCCAATCTGCTTGGCGCTGTAATGCATGCGCCGTATAGTGACTTTGATAACGTGTTTTCTCGCAAGTGAAATTTAACAAAGCATTTAGCTTCTCGATCAGTATCGCATGTGCCTGCTTTCCATAACGCAGTAAGACATCATCCATCAAAAAAAACTTCTCTATAGAGCGTGTAAACTGCCCGTGTAATGCCAATAGATGATCAGCATTGATAAGCGCATGGATACAATCCATCAAGGCAGCGTAAAGTGGCAGCATTTCTGTTGGTGTGACAAACTTACCGACACACACCGGCTGCAATCGGCGCAGCCAAGCACTGTCGTAACACGCATCAAAGTCTGTCACGATCTTACCTAAGTCACATAAGAGCAACTTATGGCTTCCTCGATAACTCTGCGCGTGAATAAACTGTGTCATATCATATACATATCCGCCTAGAGCCATCCAACCGTCACTCAGCGTGTAGTGCTCAGCTAATTCACACGCAGTGATAGCACGATGGTCGGTAAATAACTGCAAAGGCAACTCTAACTGCGCCGTAGCCGACTCTTCGCGCACTAGCTCTGAAAAGCGCTCTTTTTCAGAGACGCGCAAACGTTGATCTAGCGCAATCCAAGGCTTGGCTTTTTCATCTGCTGTCAATAACGCTACTTTCATATACTGTACGGCAATTACGCGATGCACGCGCAATAAGTTACGATATGCCGCTTCACACTCTTTATATTGGCGTAAACACGCAATGGCTTCTTTATCGTAGTAGTTCATAGAGGCAATGATTGCAGGCACGTCAGGCCCTTGCTCTAGCAATTGGCAAAAAATTTGGATCGTTTTTGGCAATAAAGCCCGTCGCGCCACGATCGCTTCACCTAGCTCACTTCGATAACGCCGATGAAAAAACGCATCCAGCAACCGAAATAACAACGCGTCCGCGCCAAAGTTTGCCTTACCCTCTTCATGCGTTGCCGAGCCTATCGTATAAAAGGTTTGTACAAAAAGGCTGGGATCTAAACCTCCCTCACTGGGCACTAATTGTTGGAACAGATCACTCACATGGCGAATAGCCACGGTAATTTTGGTTAGTGCTTGCGTTAGCCCGATCTTATCCCCTTCGCCAGCCGCTTGGGCTGCACACGCCATTGCCTGTACGGCTTGGGCAAAAGCACTCTCACCTAACACGCCGACAACTAAGGTTGTTTGGCACTCTTCTGGTTCATCAAAATAAGTCACTATTGGTTTTAGCTCACCACTGTCTGGGCAGATGAACCAATTATAACCAAAATCATCACTGTATAGCCGGCTATAAGACTGGCGCCCTTCTCTGGCAAAAAGCATCTCTAACGGTGCGGTGATCCCTTTGGGCAGTGATTGCCAACTTGGTTTTGATGCACCCTCACGGTTAGAATAATAACAATATGCATGCAGGCAGGCGGTTAAGATCATTAGCGCTCGCGTGACATAAACATCCGGTAATGCGCTTTTATCGGCTGCAAGAGGAGGCAGATCATCCAGTACTTCTTGAACTCGGTAGTAGCGAATCAAACGTGGCATGTCGTTCGCCAAACTATCCCAATATGCATGTGAGCAAGGAAGCGACTTGGCCACTGGCAGACGTGGCAACGCACCCGTTTCACTCGATAAAAAATCCGTCTCCCACGTTGTTTTTGTCACAGCTAACTGCTCGAGATACGCTAACGCTGTTTGTGTTTTGCTTTCTTGCTGTCTTATTTTTTTCGCTGCAAGCATTCCGTGTCAGCCACTTTCTCAATAAGGGACGGTCAGTGTATCATTAAGGTGACCCTCATCGTCAACGACTAATCGTTAACTGACAAACAAGTTATCCTGCAAAACAAGACGCGTATTTGCTCATGCCGTTGACAGGACCTCAAAGCCAAGAATGAAAATCCCCCAAAAGCCAATAATGATATGAGACAGACTACAACCAATAATAGATTTAGAACGCGTAAACATGATCCCCCATAGCACGCTAAGTGGGATCACACCGATCGCAAGCAGTGGCACCGCGTGTAGATGAGAGATAGCAAATAGCCCCGTACCAATTACATTGGCACTTACAGCAACATTTCTTCCTTTGAGGAAGGCTTCACACGAGCCTTGGATAAAACCTCGAAACAATAGCTCTTGTAATGGGCAAAACAAACAGTACAAAAAGATGTATAAAACTAACATCATGACAGGATCATCCGACTTAGGCACATTAAATAAGTTGAATGCATCAAACACGGGGAACGCCTGGTATTTTACTACGTAGGTCACTAACCCCCATTTAACAAGGGTCAGAAATCCACAAACAAGGGTACTCATCCACAGCGCATCCCATAGAGCAGGTTTTAAATTATTGGTAGTTATTCCATAGGTTTTCAACGGAATACGAGCTTTTAGTGCCATGATAATAAGTACCACATTACCAAAGATAAGTAACCCCAGACTGGCATTTGTCGTTGCCCCTGTCTCGTTAATAAACGCTCTAAAATAATCTAGCCCCAATACGTACACCGAAGTAATGATCAATACATTAGTCAAAAAACCGCTTAATTTCGAACGCATTTCGGATTCATGCAACTTCGCTTTTAAGGCAATAACGGTTTTACGACTGGTTTTATCCAAACGATTTGGTAGGGGGCGAGGGTGAGGTGGGGGGGAACGGCCGTTCCCGTCACCAAATCGCGCCCAGTTAAAGGGAGTTCAATCTGCACGCTGCGGGCGGCCACATTTTGCAGGCAAAGCAGCGCCTCGCCACCGTGGCTGCGCAAAATGGCAAACACCGCCGGGTGCAGGTTGAGGATTTTTTGCTGGCCAACGGGATGGAACGCTTTTTCGCTGGTGCGCAGCTTTAACAGGTGGCTGTAGCCAGAGAAAACCAGCTG
>JAUHZG010000151.1 GCA_030425845.1 Gammaproteobacteria bacterium | reverse complement strand
TCACGCTTGATTGATGCTCACGCTGATACGCCCCAACCATCTCGGCTAAACTCACCGCACAGTCTAGCTCTTCTTTGTATACTCCCGCCATGTTTAGCCCTTAATCGAGATAACTCAGCCACTGCTCACAATGCGCAGTATCTGAAGAGTTATTCACTTGAATATCACACAACGCTCGACATAACTGCGCCGTCTTCGACTCTGGCCCTGTGCTAAATTGATGTGAGATCTTGCCATGGACTATTTCTCGCACAGGTGCCAAAACAGCCGCCGTACCACAGCAAGCCGCTTCATCGAATTGACTCAGTTCATCGATATGTACCGGCCGTTCTTGCACGTCAAAGCCTAGGCTAGCGGCAAGCTCAACCAACGAGATCCGAGTGATACTCGGTAAAATACTGGCAGATTTCGGGGTCACAAAGGTATTACCTTTAATTAAGATAAGATTGGACGCGCCCGTTTCTTCGATATGGCCAGATCCAGCGGCGTCAAGATACAATACCTCTTGAAAGCCTTCACCTATTGCTTTCATCTTTGCTTGCAAGGTCGCGGCATAGTTAGCCGACGCCTTCACATGCCCAATCCCTTTAGGAGCCGCACGATGGTAATCCTCATACACGACTAAACGGATACTAGCATTCGCGTCACTAAAATACGCGCCCGAAGGACAGGCATACACTACAAACATATATTCTTTAGACGGGTGTAAGCCAAGGTTATCCCCCACTCCTAGCAATAAAGGACGTAGGTACAAACTAGCGCCCGTTCCGTAAGGCGGGAGGTATTCGAGGTTTGCTTCAACGACTTGATGTACGGCTTTTAAGAATAATGATTCAGGGACTGTCTGTAACAGTAAGCGTTCGGCCGTTGTCGCCATACGCTTGGCATTAAGCTCTGGGCGAAATAGCGCGGCTCTCCCCTCTTTGGTCGTGTAAGCCTTCATCCCTTCAAAAGCCGCCTGTCCGTAATTGAAGCAAGTTGAGCCTTCAGAGAGCGGAAGTCGATTGTCCTCACTTAAAATCCCCTCGTTCCACGCACCATCTGCCCACTTTGCAATGAAGCGAAATGGCGTTTTGAGATATTTAAACCCTAGTGAGTCCCAGTCAAGATTAGCCCCACCAATACGGCTATAATCAGTCATGCATTTTCCTATTAATTCAACATTTGATGTTGGCATCATAATCAAATCACACTAATAATTACAGCGAAACTTGGTGATTTGATGAGCAAAACTAACGTAAAAACATTTGATTTAATGTCTTAGTACACCTGGATGGGTTTTCTCCCCCTAAATGCTGTACTTTCGCTGAAATTTGTTGCTATGATTTTATTCGTTACAAACAACATTATTTTCATGGAGAAGAAACTATGGCAACTGCAAAACGTAAACCAGCTAAGACAGCCGCTAAGCGTAAGACCACAGCAAAGCGCACGGTAAAAAAAGCCCCAGTACGACGCAAAACAGCGGCGAAAAAAACCGTCAAGAAAAATCTAAAAGCAATTGCTCAAAAAGAAACAAAATCTCAATTAATCACAGCTATCGCACAAGAGACAGAATTGACTCGTAAAGACGTTGCAGCCGTGTTCGAAGCCCTAGGTGAACGTGCTGAGCGTCACCTGATGAAACGTGGTTCGGGTGAGCTTACCATCCCTAACCTTGGCATTAAAGTCCGTCGTGTTCGCAAGCAAGCAACGAAAGCACGTATGGGTCGCAATCCATTCACCGGTGAAGAAGTGAAGATTGCCGCTAAACCCGCTCGCAATGTCGTGAAAGCAACGGCTCTGAAAGCCCTCAAAGAAATGATTGACTAATATCATTCAAAGCAACCCTCTGCGATTGCTAAGAAAGCAGAGGGTATGCTGTTTGACATTCATGACAGAGTTTCACTTTTCACTTTCACTCACCCCCAGTCAATATCAAGCCTATTACCAAGGTAGCATCCAATCGGTTAGAGTAAAAAGCCTTGAAGGCCCTGTTATCCAATTTCCCGCGAATTTATTACGGCAGTTTGTCAGTGACAATGGCATCATAGGGTTATTTAAGATCACGCTTGACGCTAACAATAAATGCCAAGAAATTATCAAACTCAAGGAGTCACAATGAGTCAGGGACAAGAAGCACGCTTAGCGGAGTTAGAGCAAAAATATCGTGAGCTTGCTATCAACTCTGAAAACACCATCACCACACTCATGCGTGATCTTTCACGTATCAGCTTGGCTGGCGATGGGATCTCACCGGCTCTAGACAAACTTTTTAATGAGTTAAGGCGCAAAGTCCGCATCAATGCAGAGCCTGATAATATTCATCAGTTATGTGATCAAATCACGGATAAGTTAAAAGACATCGAATCAGAACATACCAGCCATACCAAGCAGTTAGTGCAAACGCTCAATGACTTTATCGGTGCGCTCAACCCCGTCAAACTCCCTAAGAAACTCAACATCCAATATAAAGATCTTATCAAAAAAACAGCTAACTCTCGCAAAGAGAGTGACATCACAAAAATCCATGAATTGTTTAGTCAATTCTTAAGAGAGCTACAGAGCTATTTGAATGAAGAAATTAGCAACCAACCCAGCCCGCCTTCGTGGTGGCAACAGTTATTTAGCAAAGCCTCCTCAGACGACACCGGTGAAACGCCAACTGAACGGACAAGCGAAACAAGTACAGACTCTATCACACACAACCGAGATAAACTTGCTCCTGCAACATTGGTGCAAGCACTACGCGATCTCTTAACCAACATTGTTTTAACTAAAGAACATGAACCAGACAAGCAATCGTTACTGGCGCGAGTACATAGCCCCTTACCTCTAGATAGCTTGTCTCCTTTAATCAGTGAAATCGCCCGATTAATTAATATCGCCTTAGATCAAGAAAAAATACGACAAGAGCGCTTCCTATCAAATTTGACTGAGAAACTAGAATCCATGACACATTTTTTAGAGGATAACCAGAAGCAAAGTGCCGAAGCGCTTGCGGACACTTCTGCATTACAAGACAGTGTCACCAAGAATATTAACGAACTAAAACAAGATATCAAAACCGCCGACTCACTAGCCTCTTTGCAAACCACGGTAGACACAAAACTCGATTCAATCACGGATGCCTTAGTTGCTTATAAGACAAAACAAGAATCGCAAATCGAAATTGCCGAGCAGCGTTTGTCAGCCATGCAACGTAAACTTGTCGATACGGCACAGTCAACAGAGGTCCTACAAAAGAAATTGCAAGAAGAACGTGGCGCAGCTTATATCGATCCACTAACCCAAATTTGTAACCGTAAAGCCTATGAAGAACATTTCACCCAGTGTTATGAGCAATTTCAATCAACCCAATCCCCCACCAGCTTAGTGATGTGTGATATAGACTTCTTTAAACAAATTAATGATACCCATGGCCATGCGATGGGAGATGCCGTGCTGAAGAACATTGCCACCCTGCTGAAAAACAATGTGCGCAAAAGTGACTTTGTCGCACGGTTTGGCGGGGAAGAGTTTGCCCTATTACTTGACGGGGCCTCACTAGAACAAGCGGTTGATGTCGCACAGAAATTGCGAGAATTGATTAGTAACTGGCGCTTTACCGCCGGAGAAACCGAACTAGCCATCACCATGTCATTTGGCGTAGCCACTTTTGCCGAACAAGACTCCCAAGAGACTCTTTTCGAAAGGGCTGATAAAGCGTTATACTCGGCCAAGCAAAACGGGCGCAACTGCGTTAAAAGCGAACAGCCCCTCACTTAAGATCGAGAAACATCATGTCAAAAAACTCCATCACCGCTTGGCTAGTCTGGTCACTGGGCGCTAGCTTTTTCTTTTGTGAATACTTCATTCGAGTCTCGACTGGCGTAATGGTCCCTGAGTTAATGCAGGCATTTCACACCAATGCGGCCGAGCTGGGGGTTTTATCCAGCTGTTTTTACCTCTCATATGTCGGCATGCAGCTACCCGTGGGGTTATTGGTTGATAAGTTCGGCCCTAAGTTATTACTGGCAGCTAATGCCTTACTTTGTGGCTTGGCCTGTGTCATCTTTAGCATGGCACAGAATTTATGGATGGCTGAGATCGGCCGTTTTATAATGGGCTTTAGTGCCTCGTTTGCGTTTGTTGGCACACTAAAACTCGCAGCTGACTGGTTTAGCCCGTCACGCTTTGGCCTTATCGCCGGCCTGACCCAGTCCCTAGGCATGTTAGGCGCCGCGGTTGGCGAGGCACCAATGGCCATTGCTATTGGCTTATTGGGTTGGCGTTATACTATGGGTGTGTGTGGAGTGATCTTTGTCGTCCTGGCCATCGCTATTGTGACACTCATCAAACACAAAGCCCCT
>JAUHZG010000150.1 GCA_030425845.1 Gammaproteobacteria bacterium | reverse complement strand
ATAAAGCTATGCGCGCCCACCTTTGCGAACTGGTGAATCGCACAATAAGCAGAAATGATCACGTGATCATCCACTAACACATGTCCTGCAACAGCGGCATAGTTCGACATCACAATATGATTGCCTAAGATACAGTCGTGGGCCACGTGGGTACTTGCCATTAGTAAGTTATGACTACCAATTTTCGTCAACATACCACCGCATTCTGTACCGCGGTGAATGGTGCAGTTTTCACGAATTTCATTGTTATCACCCACTTCCAAACGAGACGCTTCACCGTGATACTTCTTATCTTGCGGATCTTCACCGACAGAAGCAAATTGGAAAATATGGTTGTTCTTGCCAAGTGTAGTGGGACCTTTAACGACCACATGCGACTCAAGTACAGTGCCAGCACCAATTTCAACATCCGACCCAATCACACAGTAAGGCCCAACGGTTACCGAAGAGTCAAGAGAAGCTTTGGGATCGATAATAGCTGTAGAATGAATCATAGTCTTAACCTTTTTTCTGCGCGCTCATCAGTTCGGCTACACAGGCAACCTCACCATCAACTCGAGCGGTGCACTCAAATTTACCTACCCCTTGGCGCGACTTTAAGAAGACGACTTCAATATCCAATCTATCACCTGGCACAACCATACGTTTGAATCTTGCTTTATCTATACCGGCAAGTAATGACAGGCTACCTTTGCCATACTCATTCGGATAAGACACATGAGCTAAAATCCCAGAAGCTTGTGCCATCGCTTCGACAATTAACACACCTGGCATCACTGCCAACTGTGGAAAATGGCCATTAAAAAAGGGCTCGTTTACAGTGACATTTTTTATCGCGTGTAATGATTTACCTTCTTCGATACTTTCGATGCGATCAATCAATAGAAAAGGATAACGATGCGGCAGCAGTTCTTTAATTTGCTCGCTGTTCATTGTTGTCATAAATGTTTCCTTCAGTTTTGAGGGTTGCTCATCATAACGTGCCTCGACACACTCTCACTACATGGCGCGAGACATAGCCACTGCGTCGCTGGGCGTTGCTGTCAAGCTCAAGTCGTTAAGCTCAGAATCAAAGCCTTTGCACGGCACCGAGTTAATATTGCCGCTGGACGCAGAGCCTATCTTACCGTAGGGACTTACGCATCCGGCTTACTTTTCTGATTCGGCTTTCTCTCGCATCAATAGTTCACCCACAGCAAATTCGCACTGTTTTAAGCGCTCATGGGTCTTGTCTAGTTGATTTAAACGGGCCAATGTCCGCTTCCACTTTTTATCTTTCTGTACAGGGAGCGTTGAAGAGTAAACACCAGGTTCTTTGATGCTTTTGCTGACACCCGACTGAGCGGTTATCGCAACATTGTCACAAACACTCAAATGACCACCAATACCTACGGCGCCCCCTATCAAGCAATCACGACCAATCTTGGCACTGCCTGCAATACCCGTACATCCCGCCACAGCTGTATGCTCACCAATCTCAACGTTGTGAGCTATCTGTACTTGATTATCGAGTTTGACATCATTGTGAATGACCGTGTCACCTAAAGCGCCACAATCAATCGTCGTATTCGCACCAATCTCAACATCCTCGCCGATTATCACGTGGCCTAGTTGAGGGACTTTTTTCCATTGGCCTTGGTGTTTAGCGAAACCAAAACCATCACTACCTAATACAGCTCCGGCATGAATGATAGAACGTGCACCAACATGAGTACCATCATACAAGGTTACACGTGGATAAAGGTGAACCTGATCCCCAAGTCGACACAAATCGCCAACCACACATCCTGCTTCAACGACGGCATTCTCACCAATCACCACCACATGAGGTCCGATAGATGCCGTCTCGCTAATTGTACAGCCTTGGCCTATCACCGCTGTTGGGTGAGCCCCTGTAGAAAACTGCTTCTCACGCTGAAATAGTTTAGCTACCGTCGCATAAGCAAAGTACGGATTGTCGACGATGAGCGCGTTGCTTTGGCAGAACTGTGCTAACTCTTGAGAAAGAATCACAACTCCCGCCTTGGTTGTCTCTAGGTGCTTTTTGTACTTTGGGTTATCCAAAAACGCGAGCTGGTCTTGGCTTGCTGATTCGATCGGGGCGATCCCCACAACTTGATGTGAAGCATCGCCCTGATACGTTGCAGCTAGCACGTCGGCTAGCTGCGCTAAAGTAAATTGTTTTAACATCAATAATTATCTGATTGCTTTTTCAACTTGATCGGTAATATCAATGCTGTTGCTAGCAAACGGCGTACCGTACTTTTGTAAGATAAGATCATAGTGTTCTTTCTTCGCAATAGTATCGATCTTAGATTGAATGCGCGCAAATAATTTTTGTAAAGATTGGTGCTGTTGTAAGCTTAAGTTATCGTGGAAGTCTTGCTCCATGCGTAGCAATGAACGACGATCTTGCGCTACTTTAGCAACGAGTTTGTCACGTTGTGTTTGACTTAAGATAGAGCTGTTACGGCTTAAGCGCTTCACTTCAGCATTTAGTTCTTTTTGTGCTATTGCGATCTTTTCTTGCTTAGGCTTGAACTTGCTTTCAAGGCGTTTGTTGATTTTAGCCACTTCAGGCGAGTGTTGAAGAATCTTGTGAATATCGACCACACCAATCTTAAGGTTGCTTGCAGCAACACTCAAACTTGCCATACCCGCTAGTGCGAGAGCTGATACTGCAACGATAAATTTTTTCATTATGAAAGTCTCCTTTAGTTTTGACAGTCTTCACCCCACGCAAAAAGAGCAATAGTTGGGCATCCTCGCCAACCTGCTATTACTAGCTCCTCTTTGTGCGGGCGTGCACGGCTATAGTGTATCTAAGTTAGTAGCGTTTACCAATCCCTGGCACAATTTATTGGATGCTATCGGCAAATGTGTCCTATTTTCGGGCGGAAATGGTGAGTACATGACTTGCGCCCCGTGTTATCCGTCGGCTTGGCCGAAGTATCCACCCCCAGAGTCACGTCCCCACCGCTGCTGTCAGTCGGAACACCCCTAGAAACTAGTCCCCAAGGTAAACTGGAACATCTGCGTATCATCACCCGTTTTAGCATTAAGTGCTTTGGCCAAGCTAAACTCAATGACCGCACCCAACACCGGCACACGCCACTTCGCGTCTATCCCAGTGGAATAACGTAGTTCATTCATCCGAACACCGCCACGACGAGTATTGTATACATTACCACCATCAACAAAGACCGACGTACGCAAGCTTTGTGAGATAGGGTTGGGGAATATTACCGCCAGACTACCGGATATTAGACTATTGCCTCCGATATTATTGTTTCGGCTATCTTTAGGCCCTAATGAGTTAGACGCGTACCCCCGCACCTTACCCCCTGTCGTATTGATACCACCCGCAAAGAAATTTTCGAAAAAAGGCAAGCCGCCTTTTAATGAGCCATACCCATTTCCATATCCAAAGACCCCTTTGACTGAACCAATCAGGTGAGCAAACAACGGATGGTAGTAATGTGCCATATAGGTCGCTTTATAGTAACTCAAACGACGACGTCCAATCGGCATAGATGCTTCTAATGCCAGGTTGGAGTAGAACCCTTTCATAGTAAAGGGGATCTGATCGTAGTCATTGTACGTCCAACCCGCGTTGAATAGTCCATGTTGGAAGTGACTACCATTTGCTGCAGTAAAGTCCGTCATCTCAGTAGACGCATTGCCGCCTAGTTTGAGTTTAATGTTTTCTAGACCAGCGCCCACACTCACTGTGTTATGCAAGGATACAGGAATACCGAAACCTAAAGAAGCACCATAGGTATTGAAGCTATAATCGGCCAGGTTCAAATCACTCGGTGTGGTACGATTGAAATACAATGACGCGGATTGACTTACCCCATTTTTTGTAAAGAAAGGATTGGTGTAACTAAGCGAATAAGTCCGTTGGAAATCATTGCGGGTAAAGTTAACCCCGAGTTGATCGCCCGTCCCTAAGAAGTTCTTTTGATTAACACTCACGCCGATGATAAAGCCGTCTGTCCCGTACCCTCCCGAGAACATCGCTTCAGCAGAAGGCATTTCTTTAACACTAACGTCAAGATCAACCTGGTTGGATTTGCCAACAACTGGTTTGGTGTTCACATTGACATCTTTGAGGTAACCTAGAGTACGCAAACGTCGTAAGGACTCATCGATATAAGCGGTATTCACCAAGCCACCTTCATTTTGTAGCATTGAACGGCGAAGAACGTAATCTGCGGTTTTTAGGTTGCCAGAGAAGTTGATACGTCGAACATAAATGCGTTTGCCAGGCTTAACTTCGAAAACTACAAACACCATTTTCTTATCTTCGTTAACGATAGGACGCGCAGAAATATTCGCAAAGGCATAGCCTTTAGCGCCATACATTTTTG
>JAUHZG010000149.1 GCA_030425845.1 Gammaproteobacteria bacterium | reverse complement strand
ATACCTGCATTCACGGTGTCACCACTATACCAACTCGAGCCACGATGCCCTTGTTTCCAATCGGGGGTAGGAACTAAACCAGGTAGCTCTTCGCCCATATCAACGTGTGTCGCTTGCCCAAAACCAAACCTAGACAAGATAGTATCCAGCTTTTTAATGCGTAAATGAGAGGCAAGGTTAAAGAAAAAAGTATCACACGATTCGACTATCGCTTTATACAATGAGACTTCCCCATGCCCTCCAGGTTTCCAGTCATGGAAAACGTGTCTTGTACCAGGGATCCGATAATAACCCGGATCGTCAATGGTGAAATTAGGGTTAAGCAAGTGAGCCGCAAGTGCTCCTAATGCAATGAATGGCTTGATGGTTGAGCCCGGTGGGTATTGTGCCCGGATCGCCCTATCGTACATTGGCTTTAGCGGTGAGTTCGCGAGTTTTTCATAGTCTGCCTGACTAATCCCCCGAACAAAACCATTTGGATCGTAAGATGGCATACTCACTAAAGCTAACACTTGGCCATTATTTGGGTTAAGCGCAACTACTGCACCTTCTTTCTCTTTCATCGCATTTACTGCTACTTGCTGTAAACGACTGTCTATTGTGAGGTATATGTTTTGGCCCGCGACCGGTGGCGTTCGACTCATCACACGCACCAGGCGTCCAGCCGCATCCGTTTCTACTTCTTGGTAACCCACTTTGCCGTGTAATTGTTTTTCATAAAATTTCTCTATCCCCACCTTGCCAATGAAGTTGGTGGCACTGTAGTTAGTTAGATCAATATTGCGCATGTCATTTGCATTAATACGGCCAACATAGCCAACTGATTGCACCATCAACGGACCCAGCGGGTAATCTCGCATCAAGTTTGCATGTATTGTAACCCCCGGAAAACGAAATTGATTGACATAAAACTTCGCAACTTGCTCTTTAGTTAAGTTTGGCTTGAGGACAACCGGATCAAAGCGGTGCCGACGTCCACGCTCACGATTAAAAGCTTTTATGTCACGTACCGAAATTGGAATAAGCGCATTGAGCGAATTGATAGTACGTGAAAGACTTTTAACTTTAGCGGGGGTAATATCCAAAGAAAAGCTAGGAATATTCTTGGCAAGCAAAACCCCATTCCGATCATAAATTAAGCCTCGTGACGGTGCGAGAGGAATTAAGTTGAGTAGATTATCTCTAGAGAGTGTGGTGTAACGTGTATGCTCGCGAATTTGCAAATAAGCCAAGCGGAAAATCAAACATCACGCCTGCCACTACAGCAAGACGCTGGTTAAATATTGACAATTCCACGCTGTGATTTTTCAGCGTAATACTTCGATTATTTCCCCACCGCACGGCGCCGCTTTCCACCCACAAATCAGCAGAGTGTAGCGCAAAAGCCTCTGCGCGCAAAGCAGAGTACACTAGAAGCACTAGCTAATCTAGTCTTGTTTACCAACCGACCTGCCGGGAGAAAGATGGTCATAATTTATTGATATTTTGATGCAATCCATTTTTATTAGTTATTTTATTGAGCAAATTATGGAAATAAGCACGAAATCAGTTAACTTCTCTGTAAAGGTTATCCATGAGAGATGCCACATGATCAACTATTTGAGTGATGGAGTGACAATATGTCTGATGAAGTTAAATGGTTAATCCTAAACAGCAAAGACCACAAGATTGCTGCACCACCCGGTATCACTGACAAGCACGGCCACCCTGCCGAGGCACCGCCTCCTATGTCCCCCATGGATAAACGTGCCGCCACTCTCCATGCTACATTATTCTCTCGCGACTTATCTTCTGCTCCTCTTTTCCCTCGTTCACTTGCCCACTCACCCTTTCCAGTAGAAAGACTGAAGCACTATAAAGACTCTTTTCTTCCATGCAATCAAGCGTTAGTTACGCAATTAAGCCACCTTACGCGCACAGACTGGTTAAAACTTGCACCTAAGCAGCGCTATTTACTTATGCTAGGTTATTTGGGGCTCATGCATCGTAGTCATCAACCTCACACGACAATAAAACTGGGGGAGACGATAATGTCTTTAAGAGGCGCCGCTGTACTTCCACACTATGCTTACAGTGCGACGTCCACGCGTGCCTATGGTGGCAGCGGTAGTTTGTTTATGCAATGGGACAAGTGCCGTGCACTCGCGGGTGATATTTGGGTGCAACAGCAAAAAAACTATATGCATGCAGCATCAAGATTTGAGAGTGAATCCAAACATGCCAGTCCGCGGGAAAAACGAGTTGCTCTTCTGGCTCGCATGCAAGCCCTACACGAAACGCATGTGCAAACAACCACATCAGCCGCTAATCCCTATACGTGTGCAACTACGCTATCCTTTAAGGATTGGTTAGCCTTGCCCGAGGTTCAACGCCAAGCGAAAGTCAGTAAGTTTGTTGCAGAAGGAAAACGCATACAATTCTTCACCCGCGCTATACGTAAAGAAGCACGTGTGCGTATCATCAACGGAAGATTGTATCGTTTTGTCAAACGTGATCCGTTCGACACACAAAAGACTTCAACCACGTTCAATGGCAAACAACCTGGGGCATGTATTTTCACCTTAGTACCTAACCCAAACCAAAATGGTAAGTTAGTATTACACGCTTTTAGTCATAGTCGAGGCGAAAAGCAACACTACAGTACACAATACATTGCTGGCACCAATCCTCATGAGACACAAATGGGTGTCATGGGCGCCGGAATTATGAAAACTAACCCAACAGGGCAAATCACGTATATCGCAGGCTTTACTGGTCACTTTGGCGGACGTATAGAGTTGGTACTTAATACCGTGCTGTACTTGCATAGCCAAGGCGCAGACTTGAGCCAGTGCCAAGTTGATTTGCGTCATTACGATACCGCAAAGCTGTTAAATAAAATTAAAGGTTTGCATGGTGTTGAACCTCATCACCAGAATAGCGAGCTCGATCCGGACACAAGAGTGCTCGTCGATCTCACCTGTGAACACTCACACTGTATTAGCGCACAAGATCTGGTTACCTATTTGGCGCTGAACCCGCAAGAAAATTATGAAAACCTCATTGCTCTGGCGGATGAGCAGCTAGTCAATGCCAAACATGTCCACAAGCAAGCGCAGCAGGAAGCCCAAGAGTCTGCAACCAGAACACCTCCATTACATGTTGATGTAGACACTGTTATTTCTGTAGAAACTGAAGGCGCAAGTTCACCCTTGCCACGCTCTCCTTCTGGCGAATTATCACGCTGCTTACAGGCATTAGCATCGACAAGCCCCAGACGCTGTGTGCAGGGTCTGAGTGCAGCTCTGAGAACGCAAGCCAGTGACATCCCTACTTTGGTGTGGTAGCAAGAAGAGTAGAATCTTAAGCTAGAGTAGAGCCGTAACATAATAAAGTGTCACGCGTCTGCGGTGCTTGATAGATCACGCTACCCCTACAATAGTCCCGTTACACCAACAACCGCCCTATGTAGGGGGGACTAACGCGCAGCGCGTAATCACCATCGGTAGTTTACGGCCGTTGCCCCTACCTACCCTACAAGTAACTGAGCATTGTCATAGTCCAGCTTAACCGGACTATGCCATATTTAAGAATAATGCTTGATTTTAGCTTTCGCCATCATGTCATCCACAATAGCACGTGAAACCATTTGCCCATAAGAGTTTGCCAACTCGTGTGCAAAACCCAGCATTTCACGGTTGTTCTTTTCAACCTTTTCAGTATGCTCTGCGATCTGATTAAGTTTAACCACAACGTAATTGCCTTCTTTATCACTAAAGCCCGCATAACGACTCTGCCCCGTCGCGGGATGATGCATCTTAAACACAAAATTTAACACATCGGTAGGAACATTGGTCGTGGTGCGCTTGATTTCGTTGTAACGCTTCCATTTAACTCCGTCAGCATTCGCATTGCCGCTTAGTTTTTTAAGAAGCGCCTGCCCTTTAGCTTTAGCAAGCTTTGCTTCGGCTTGCATGCTAAGCTTACGCACAATATCAGGCTTAACCACGTCGAGTTTTTCAGTTGTCGCAGCCTGGTGTTTGAGGACGCGTATCACCACCATGGCCGTGTTGTTTTCGACTGAGATCACATCACTATTGTTGCCTTGACCAAGCACTTCGTCACTAAACGCGGCCTTTTGGACCAAGCGTGAACTGGCTAAACCTTTAGGTGCGCCATTGCGATCAAAGAACGGTGTCTCTTGGATTTTAAGATCAAGTGTTTTCGCCGCAGGCTTTAAGGTTGTTGGCTGCTCGTAAGTTAAGTTCGCCAATTCTTCGCGCACGTTGCTAAAAGTCTTTTGCGCCTGCTGTTTGGCAAGTAGCGCCAACACTTGTGCTTTAACCTTGGCAAACGGTTTGATAGATTGTGACTTCTTGTCTAACAGTTTAATGATACTAAAACCAAACTTGGTTTTAACAGGCTTAGATATTTG
>JAUHZG010000148.1 GCA_030425845.1 Gammaproteobacteria bacterium | reverse complement strand
CTTATCCCAGTTTACAGCAGGAGTTACTCGCCAACTGTTTTGCCCAAAGTCGAGCGTTGATGTGTGGTGTATCGCAATCTGAGATTGAGGCAGCGTGTGAGCGTGCCGGTTTATCCCATAAGCAAACCAAAATACTCGCGCCACATAAGGTGTTACCGGGCAACCGGCCCAGTACGACACTTGTTATGCAAGGACTTTCTGCCTCGCATTTGGGGGCGTTACTCGCTCTTTACGAACATCGTACGGTGGTGAGTGCCGCAATTTGGGATATTAACCCGTTTGATCAATATGGGGTCGAGCAGGGTAAGTTGATTGCCAAAACGCTGTTGTCAGTGATGGATGAGCCTTCTTCAGACGAGGAGAGTGCGTTTGATAGTTCGACCTTGGGGTTATTAGCGCGCAGTGAGTAATCTCTGGCTTGACTGCCATTAAGGACACTTCCCTGGCACTCACCAAAAAAGGCGTCAGGTGACTGACCAAAGTTTCTGCGTTGCCGCGATCGTCAAAACCTCACTAAAATTCTTCATAGCAATCACCCTTGCTCTAACGTATTGTTTTACAATGATAAAAGGTCACTACAAGCGAAAACGCACCTGACTCAGCTTCTCTTGAATCCGGTGATTTTCTCAATTTCTACTATACTTAAAGTAAGCAAAGATCACCCCCCGAAGGAGGGCGCGAGATGAAGATAAAATTTAGAGGCCAGCACAGTGCTGAAGAAGTCCTTGAAAGCTTAGCAGCTATCATGCGCATGTTTGATGAGCAGTACAGTGTGTTGCACTTTAATGACATCAAAATCTCGATGACGATGATCAACGACGCCGGAGAAGAGGTGGAGCTAATTGATGCCTCGACTTCAGAGGTTTTTGAAGTACTAGAAGTGCACAAATCCATGGATGACGAGTCCCTAGAAGACTCTGATGACGATGATGAATACAGTTACATCGATCTCGAATTAGAGAATGACGATTCAGGTCGCGGAACCCTCCATTAAGACCAACCAATAAGTCCAATAAATCTGCTATTTAGACGGCCTCTTAGTAGGGGTTTAGCTATAGTTATGCTACAATTTGTGGTTTAAAACTTGGCTAAATACTACCAGAGGAATCTTGAGTCTATGACTGACGCTACCAATGAAATTGTCCCAGTCAATATCGAACACGAACTTAAACAATCCTACCTAGATTATTCCATGAGCGTTATCGTGGGGCGTGCTTTGCCTGATGTGCGCGATGGCTTAAAACCCGTGCACCGTCGTGTACTTTATGCGATGAATGAGCTAGGCAATGACTGGAACAAACCCTACAAGAAGTCTGCCCGTATTGTCGGTGACGTGATCGGTAAATATCACCCGCACGGTGACACCGCCGTGTATGACACGATGGTACGTATGGCGCAGCCGTTTTCCATGCGCTACATGTTGGTGGATGGCCAAGGTAACTTTGGTTCGGTCGATGGCGACTCGCCGGCAGCGATGCGATATACCGAAGTGCGTATGTCGCGTTTTGCGCATAGTTTACTCGAAGATTTAGACAAAGAAACAGTCGACTTTGCCCCTAACTACGACGAATCCGAATTTGCACCAGTCGTTTTACCGACACGTATACCGAACTTATTGGTGAATGGCTCGTCGGGTATTGCCGTAGGTATGGCGACTAACATCCCACCGCATAACTTAACCGAAGTGATTAACGGCTGTGTGGGGTTGATCGAAGACCCTGATATGACAATTGACGACTTGCTCAAAGTGATCCCCGGACCGGACTTTCCTACTTGTGGCATCATTAACGGTCGTGCCGGTATTGTCAGTGCGTATAGGACAGGGCGTGGTCGTATTTACGTTCGTGCCAAAGCGCATGTAGAAGTCAATGAGTCCTCCAATCGGGAGACTATCATTGTTAATGAATTACCTTACCAGGTGAACAAAGCACGCCTTATCGAAAAAATAGCCGAGCTCGTACGCGATAAGAAAATCGAAGGGATCTCTGGGTTGCGCGATGAGTCGGATAAAGACGGTATGCGCATTGTGATCGAGATCCGACGGGGTGAATCAGGCGAAGTTGTTCTCAACAACCTTTACACTCAAACTCAAATGCAATCAGTGTTCGGTATTAACATGGTGGCGTTGGTCGAAGGACGTCCGCAAGTACTGACGCTGAAAGATTTGCTCGAAGCCTTTATTCGCCACCGTCGTGAAGTGGTGACACGTCGTTCCTTGTATGAGCTACGCAAAGCACGTAAGCGCGGACACATCTTAGAGGGCTTGGGCATTGCGTTAGCCAATATCGACGAAGTGATCACACTGATCAAAGAATCGAAAAACCCAGCCGAGGCTAAGGCTAAATTACTTGCACGTCCATGGCCTGCAGGTTTGGTTAAAGCCATGCTCGAAGAAGCGGGTGATCATGCTTGCAAGCCTGAAGATTTAGGGCCGGAGTTTGGTTTACATGATGATGGGTATCATTTGACTGAAATGCAAGCTCAAGCAATTCTCGATCTTAAGCTGCATCGTTTAACTGGACTTGAACAAGAGAGGATCTTACAAGAGTTCCGTGACATTATCGCACGCATAAAAGAATTACTCGACATTTTATCAGATCCCGATCGGTTGATGGCTGTGATCCGTGAAGAATTAGAAGCGATTCGTGATCAGTTTGGTGACGAGCGTCGAACTCAGATCTTAGAGTCGCAACTTGATTTGACGGCAGAAGACTTAATTGAAGAAGAAGAGCGCGTGGTGACACTCTCTCATTTGGGTTACGCCAAGTCACAATCACTCGATAACTATCGCGCGCAGCGTCGCGGTGGTCGGGGTAAGATGGCGACAGCGGTCAAAGAAGAAGATTTTGTCGAGCGCTTAGTGATAGCGAATACGCACTCAACGTTATTATGCTTCTCCAGTATTGGTAAAGTGTATTGGCTTAAAGCGTATCAGATCCCACTCGCGGGTCGTTCATCGCGTGGGCGTCCAATCATTAACATTTTACCTCTACAAAAAGATGAGAAGATCAACGCCATTACAGTAGTCAAAGAATTCCGCGACGATCAATATGTGTTTATGGCGACAGAATCAGGTACAGTGAAAAAAGTCGCCTTATCTGCCTTCTCTAAACCACGCAACAGCGGGATTATCGCGCTTGAGTTGTCTGATAACGACAAGCTGGTCAGTGCCAAACTTACCGATGGGGAGCATGATGTCATGTTATTCTCTAATGCCGGTAAAGCAATCCGCTTTAAAGGAACGGATGTGCGTGCCATGGGACGTACCGCGCGTGGTGTGCGTGGTATCAAGCTGCAAGAAGATCAAAAAGTGATTGCGCTGGTTATTGTCAACAGCGAAGGGAATGTGATCACCGCGACAGCGGGTGGTTACGGTAAGCGTACGCGCTTTGAAGACTATCGAATCACCGCTCGTGGTGGTCAGGGTGTGATGTCTATCATTGTCAACGAACGTAACGGCGAAGTGGTTGGTGCGAGTAGTGTCGGTGATGCGGATGAAGTCATGTTGATTTCAAACAAAGGTACCTTGGTGCGCACTAAAGTGAATGAAATTTCTATCATTGGCCGTAATACGCAAGGGGTTAAATTAATTAACCTAGGTGACGGCGAATCACTTAACGGTATTGTCCGCATTGATGAAGGCGTGATTGAGGGCGATGAGTCTGTAGCGGATGAATTCTCGGCACAAGAGTAAATGTTAAGTAAGGATAGCGATGACACGGATATTTAACTTCTCAGCGGGACCGGCAACGCTTCCAGAGCAGGTGATAGAGCAAATTGCCGACGAGTTGTTAGAGTATAAGCAGTCAGGTGTTTCTATTATGGAAATGGGGCATCGCCGCCCCGAATATCTAGAAGTCGTCACGCATGCTGAGCGTGATCTACGAGACTTGCTTGCTGTGCCTGATAATTACAAAGTTTTGTTTTTACCGGGTGGCGCGCGAGTACAGTTTGCGATGTTGCCGATGAATCTATTCGGCAAAAGTGCAAAGGCAGACTATGTGTTGACGGGCTTTTGGGGCGAAACGGCTTACCATGAGGCGCAGAAATACGGCGACATCGCTATAGCGGCTTCTTCTAAGCAGGACGACTATTTAACTATTCCTTCGCGTGAAAGCTGGCAAATCCGTGACGATGCGGCTTACCTACATTATACCGACAACGAGACGTTAACTGGTATTGAGTTTCATGATATCCCATCAAGTGTGCCTGTTCCATTGGTGACGGATATGACGTCAAGTTTGTTGACCAAACCCATGGACATCAGTCAATTTGGCGTGGTGTATGCCGGTGCCCAGAAGAATGCCGGCATTGCAGGGCTTGGCATTGTCATTATTCGGGAGGATTTGTTAGAGCAAGCACTACCTATTGTCCCTAGTGTTTACGACTACAAATTTGAGGCCGAACAGCAGTCCTTGTATTCCACACCACCGACTTTTGCCTGGTATGTGTCTGGATTGGTTTTTGCCTGGCTTAAAGCCAATGGGGGTATTGAAGGCTTTTACCAGCGTAACTGTCAGCGTTCACAAGCACTGTATGACATTATTGATGCTAGTGATTTTTACCTCAATACGATACCTAAGTCGGTGCGTTCACGAGCGAATGTGACATTCCAGTTCAAACAAGAAAACTTGGAAGCGTTATTT
>JAUHZG010000147.1 GCA_030425845.1 Gammaproteobacteria bacterium | reverse complement strand
AGAGTGAATATGGAACGTAAACAAAATCTGTACTCAGGAAAAGCCAAGTCAATTTATACTACTGATAAAGATGACTTGCTTATTATGCATTTTCGCGACGATGCAACGGCCTTTGATGGTGCGAAAAAAGATGAATTACCAGGCAAAGGTAAACTCAATAACTTGATTAATGCGCACCTAATGCGAGAGTTAGAAGAGGCAGGAATCAAAACACACTTCGTCGAGGTGATTTCTGAGACTGAGTCATTAGTCAAAGCGTTAGAGATGCTACCAATCGAATGTGTTGTGCGTAACTATGCTGCCGGTAGTTTAGCAAAGCGTTTGGCCATTACGGAAGGGGAAAGTTTAGAACCGCCGATTATGGAGTTTTTCTTAAAGCGTGACGAGCTGCATGATCCTATGATTAATGAATCGCATATAGCAACTTTTAACTTGGCTACAGCTGAGCAAGTTGCAGTGATGAAGCGCTTAACTTTTCAAGTCAATTCAATCTTGAAACCCTTATTCCTGAATGCTGGAATTTTATTGGTTGATTACAAACTAGAATTTGGCTTACTCGATGGCAAAGTTATTTTAGGTGATGAGTTTAGTCCCGATGGTTGCCGACTGTGGGATGCCGAAACACTCGATAAATTGGATAAAGATCGTTTCCGTCGTGACTTAGGCGGCGTTGTCGAGGCTTATCAACAAGTGGCGACACGATTAGGTGTGTCTGATTTTGGCTAACACAGCACGCTGCTATGAAACGACCGCTAGCTTTGATGTGGATGCTCAACGCACCTTTACACCGTTATGCCCTGACGAATTGCCCGTACAGCATGGGGAAACGATTGTCCCTGAGCTTAACCACCAAGCAAGCTTCGCTAAATTTCGCTTAGGATCTAAAGACGCTCATCATACAAAAGCACAATGGCTTGCGGATGAGGAACATCCTGTTTTCTCCACAGTGAAAGGTGATAATGTTGATATTCGCTGGCCTGCGCATGCGATTGTTGGCACGCAAGGCTTTGAATTACTGCCAGGCTTACCGCATCCCACTGACTACGATTTTTTCGTGTGGAAAGGGGTTGAACTTGATATGCATCCATATGGCGCTTGTTATCATGATCTGCATGGGCGTCTTAGTACTGGTGTGATAGAGTTTTGTAAGATGCGAGAGGTAACCACCGTGCTGGTTGGTGGTTTAGCCCTAGATTATTGCGTGAAGACGACCGCGCTGCAGTTGGTGAAAGCAGGCTTTGCCGTGATGATAAACTTAGCGGCGACGCGTGCAGTGGACGAGGCGACGGGGGCTGCGGCAATTGAAGAATGCCGAGCGAAGGGGATAGTGTTTTTTGACGGCTGTGAGGCGCTTTGATGAGGGTTAAAAGCTAAATCCTTTACAGCAAAATGGATGAACTAATGATAATAGAATCACTACTCGATACCGATCTTTATAAATTCACCATGATGCAGACGGTATTGCATCATTTCCCTGGTGCGGAAGCAGAATATCACTTTGTATGTCGTTCTCAAGATGTGGATTTGGCCCCCTTGGCCAAGGCTATTCGCGAAGAAATTTGTCATTATTGCTCACTACGTTTTACGCCACAAGAGCTGGACTACTTAAGCCAGTATCCTTTTTTTAAGAAAGATTTCATTGAGTTTTTGCGTATCTTTGAATTGCAGCCTCGTTTTGTTGACGTCAAAGTAGAAGACGGTTTTACACTGACTATCAAAGGGCCTTGGTTGCATACGATTATGTTTGAGGTGCCTGTACTTGCTATCATCAGTGAGCTCTACAATCAATCACGTTACGGCGCGGCTGATGAAACGAAAGGTTTATCTCTCTTGCATTCAAAGTTCGATCTGCTGCATGAGGCGATAGGCGAGCAACCTTTTTCGTTTTCTGACTTTGGCACAAGGCGACGTTTCAGTCGCGCGTGGCAGCGCCAAGTGGTCAGTGAGTGTGTCAAACGCGTGCCTCAGTATTTTGCAGGGACCAGTAATGTCTTATTTGCTAAAGAGTTTGGCGTGCGAGCTATTGGGACGATGGCGCATGAATATCTTGAAGGTTGTCAAGCATTAGGCCCACGACTTGCGGCGAGTCAGACGTTTGCTTTTGAAACATGGGCACAAGAATATCGCGGACGATTAGGAATCGCGTTAACCGATGTCATTGGGCTGGACGCCTTCTTACATGATTTTGATTTATATTTTTGTAAACTGTTCGATGGCGCCCGCCATGATTCTGGCTGTCCTTTTAACTGGGGGGATAAGTTGATTGAACATTATCGACGAAACAAAGTTGATCCTAAAACGAAAACACTGGTCTTTAGTGATGGATTGAATTTTCCGTTGGCAATCAAACTCTACGATTACTTCAAGGAGCGTGCTAAGCCTGTGTTTGGTGTGGGAACGAACCTCACTAATGACTTCGGTGACAAAGCACTACAAATAGTCATTAAAATGGTTCGTTGTAACGGGCAGCCAGTTGCCAAAATTAGTGACGAGCCTAGCAAAGCCATTTGTTTAGACGAGTCTTATCTAAGCTATTTGAAAAAAGTTTTTGATATTACGACATAGTTAGGAACGTAAGGACAGTTAAGAAATGAAATGTGATAACACAGTAAGTGCAATTATTACAGGTGCAGGTAGTGGTATGGGCGAGGCTAGTGCGAGACTACTACATGCCGCAGGCGTCACAACAATCCTACTCGATCGCAATCTGGAGGCCGTGGCGAAAGTCGCGGATGAGTTAGGGGCGCTAGCGCTTTCCTGTGACGTGAGTGATGAAGCCTCGGTTGAGTCAGCGTTTGCAAGTATTGCTAAAGATGCTAACAATGTACGCGTTTGTATCAATTGTGCTGGCGTTGCACCGGCGAAACGTATGGTGGGTCGCCAAGGCATGATGCCGTTAGGTGACTTTAAACAAGTGATCGATATCAACTTAATTGGTAGCTTTAACATTATGCGCCATGCGGCGAGCTTGATGAGCGAGCTTTCGCCTTTAGATGAAGAAACGGGTGAGCGCGGTGTGATTATCAATACTGCCTCCGTGGCAGCTTTCGAAGGGCAAGTTGGTCAAACGGCTTACAGTGCCTCTAAAGGGGGCGTGGTTGCGATGACTTTGCCGGCTGCGCGTGAACTTGCCTCTCTTGGGATCCGTGTGATGACTATCGCCCCTGGAATTATTGGCACGCCCATGATCACGGCAATGCCTGACGAGGTACAAGCGAGCTTGGCGTCGAGTATTCCGTTCCCTAAACGCTTAGGCAAACCACACGAATACGCCCACTTAGTCAAATCGATTATCGAGAATCCGTTGCTCAATGGTTCTGTGATACGTCTTGATGGGGCTATTAGGATGCAACCTAAATGACGCAATCACTTCCGAAATTGCCAGCGATTGTCTTTGGCAACTACGGTAATGAAACAATCGCACTTCTTAGCTTGTGTAAAGCGCAAGGGCTATCTGACATTACGATGGTCTCAATTGATACTGGGTGGGCGGCGGCTAGTTGGACGCAACGAGTCGTGCAAGGGGAGGAGTATGCTAAATCTCTGGGCTATGACGTGGTGAGATTACCTGTGCTTGAGTCTTTTAGTGATGCAGTAAAAGAACGTCATCACTTTCCCAGCCAAAAGTTTCAATGGTGTGCGGGGTTGTTTAAAGGTGTCACGTTATTAGAATGGTTAGATGTGCGTGATCCGCGTGCGACAACGGCGGTACTGCTGGGTAAGCGACAAGGCAGTGGTCCGACTTTACCACCGAAAGTGAGCAAGAGCGATCATTACGGGGAGCGAGAGGTGTTTTACCCTCTGCGCAACATGACGGATAATGCTTTACAAGCGAGCGTTACGCAGGCAGGGTTTGAATTCCTTTCTACGCGCTCGTTAGAATGTCTGCCTTGTATTCATGATGGCGCCAGGGAACTTTTGCGATTAGACGAGTGCGATGTTCGTCGCGTGGAAGCCTTAGAGCAGGAAATTAACGCTACTATGTTTCAGACAGGCTCAATCCGCGAGACGCTCGCTCAAGCAGCACAAGAAGACTTGGGAGAGCCGGTTTTAACAAAAGCGATGGGTTGTGGCGATCCCTACGCATGTGGATTATAATTCTGCCGATCAAAAGGAGAGAGTAATGGCTTTTGTTGTAAATGAAAAATGTATCAAGTGTAAATACACCGATTGTGTTGAAGTCTGTCCTGTAGATTGTTTTCACGAAGGGCCGAATATGTTGGTGATTGATCCTGACGAGTGTATCGACTGTGCACTTTGTGAACCTGAGTGTCCCATTGATGCAATACAGTCTGAGGATGACTTAACGCCTGAGCAAAGTAGTATTTTGGAATTGAATGAACGTCTCGCGGCAAACTGGCCTGTGATCAGTGTGCGAAAAGATGCACCAGCCGATGCCAAAGAGTGGGAAAATGTTCCAGATAAGCTACAATACTTAGAAGAATAAACAGGAAGTTATTGATGTCATTATACTCCGTTGACAAGTTAATGGACGAAACACGCAGTCTTGCGGCCGAATATTATAAAACCACAGGGCAAACTTTGCCCGTTTCGGTTGAGCTAGCCAACTATTATGCCAAAAAAGCACTTCGCTTAGATGATGCCACGCCTGAGCAAGCTGGGATTGATGCGGTGGGTAAAGATGCGCGCGCAGGACAGCTGGTACAAATCAAAGGGCGGGTGATGTTAGAG
>JAUHZG010000146.1 GCA_030425845.1 Gammaproteobacteria bacterium | reverse complement strand
GGATATCCAATTTAAAGGCTCAGGTCCCACCCCCTACTCGCGCCGAGGTGATGGCCGTGCAGCACTTGGTCCGATGCTACGTGAGTACCTCATCTCCGAAGCGATGCATTACCTTGGCATTCCAACGTCACGCAGTCTTGCAGTTGTTACCACAGGCGAAACAATACGAAGAGATGGTCCTTTGCCTGGCAGTATCTTAACGCGTGTAGCGAGCTCTCATTTACGTATCGGCACCTTTGAATTTGCAGCTATTCAAGACTCGCCCGATGTACTTGAAGCATTGCTAGAGTACACACTAACACGTCACTACCCTAAGCTGATGCAAGCGGACAATAAAGCCCTCGCCTTACTTAATGCCGTGATAGAAAAACAAGCTGCTCTAATCGTGCACTGGATGCGAGTGGGTTTTATTCATGGCGTGATGAATACTGATAATATGACGCTCTCTGGTGAAACGATTGATTACGGTCCCTGCGCATTTATTGATAACTATTACCCGGCCACCGTGTTTAGCTCGATTGATCACGCGGGTCGTTACGCATACCAGAACCAACCGGCTATTGCGCAGTGGAATCTAGCCAGGTTTGCCGAAACACTATTGCCGCACATTCACAAAGTCCCACAGACTGCCGTTGATCTCGCAAGTGAGTCTTTGCATCGATTTTCAGCGTTGTATCAAGAGAAATGGCTCAACATGATGCGCACCAAGCTCGGCTTGAGTGAAGCGTATCAAGATGATGCGGCTCTCATTAATGATTTGCTGGCGTGGATGCAAAGTACGCATGCAGACTATACCAATACATTTCGCGATCTGAGTCAGTGTGACAAGCCCATTCATGCACGCTATCAGAGAAGTGACTTTAGTGATTGGTATCAGCGTTGGCAACGGCGACGTCAGCAGGAAGCCCTGTCTCTTAACGCGTCAGTTGCGCTTATGCTGCAAGCTAACCCTGCGATTATCCCTCGTAATCATAAGGTGGAAGAAGCACTAAGCGCCGCAAATGAAGATAACCTTGAGCCACTATTTGCATTGTTAGAGCTACTTAAAACACCCTACGCGAGTAGCGAGAAGCATCGTGATTATCAACGTCCACCCTCGCCTACTGAGCGTGTATACCAAACCTTTTGTGGAACTTAAGTGAATCTACCCATGCAAATTACACTAGCATGGGTATAGATTATTAGTTATCGTGCATCATTCGTTTGAGTGTTGGCACCATCATTAACACCCCAACCCCAACGGCCAAGGCAATCATGCCATACTCTTCAAATACATGACTATAGATGTTTGCTATCGCGACTTTATTATGCAGAGACTGTGGAATACTGGCCCACTTAGCGATATAACCACCCAAGCAATTTGACACTGCCGTAGAGAAGAACCAAATACCGAGCATGACGCTAACTAATTTCTTCGGTGCCATTGCTGTCATCATGGATAAACCTATCGGTGAGAGCATCAACTCGCCCAAGCTTTGTAAGCCATAAGAAGCCACTAACCACCAAGAAGAAATCATCCCGCCAGTCGAGTCACGGCGAACCGCAATACTCACAATGATGAATCCAAACGCCATCAAAAACGTCGCAATGGCAAACTTCATTCCAATTGACATGTGCCAGCCAGACTCTGGGTGTGTGCGTTTCCAAAACTCATTCATCAATGGTGTCAAGAGAATAATGAAAATCGGATTCAGCGACTGGTACCACACAGGTGGGATCACAAAGCCCATCACATGCCGTATCACATTACGCTCAGCGAATAAGTTCAGTGTCATCGGGGCTTGTTGATATAAGGCCCAAAAAGCAATGGAAAATATTGTTAATAAAAAACAGGCTAGCATACGGTTGCGATCCTGGCGTGGCTGCCTGCTACACAACCATAAAAACCACAGCGTGATCCCAACACTCAAGGCGACAAACGCATAGTTCGCCACAGACACATAATGTAATAACAGTGCCGAAACAACCGTCAACAACACACAACCGCCGATCACTCCTACATAAGAAGCCAGATCATTGGATTGATGCGCAATGCCTTTACCCTTTAAGAATTTCTTACCGGCGAGGAAGATCACTAAACCGATTGCCATGCCGACAGCCGCACAGAAAAATCCAGCCGACCAACCATAAGCATGCGCCACCGAACCAGAAATCAATGCGCCGGCACCACCCCCAATGTTGATCCCCATGTAGTAAATAGTAAAACCACCGTCACGCCTAGGATCATCTTCGCCCTCGTATAGCGTCCCTACTAAGCTTGGCATATTAGGTTTAAACAAGCCGTTACCAATAAGCAATAAACTCAGGCCAATATAAAACGCGTGCACACTGTCTATCGCCAGCGAACTATAGCCAATGATATAAAATATCGATCCTAAGATCAGACACTTTTGATAGTCGAGAAAACGCTCGCCAATGTAGCCCCCAGCCATCGGCGTCATCCACAAGAACGCCGCAAAGATCCCAAACAAGCTATAGCTTTGCGCATCCGTAAAGCCAAAATGTTGTGTCAAATAAAAGACGAGCAAGCCGCGTACGGTATAAAAGCCAAAGCGCTCCCACAGCTCCACGCAAAATAAGTAGTAAAGTAGTCCGGGTTGTTTTTGATGTGTCATTGTCGTCTCTATTATTTAATTATAAGTGGATAAAACATCATGGATGATGTCAAACGCTGAATCCAGCTGCTCTTTATTTATGACAAGCGGCGGCGCTAAGCGGACAACTGTCTCGTGTGTTTCTTTACTGAGGAGCCCTTTTGTCATCAGCTTTTCGCAAATTTCACGGGCACGGGCTTTCGCCGGGTTGATTTCTAACCCAATAAATAACCCCACGCCTCGCACTTCACTCACGCAGGCAAAATCAGCTTCTTCTAATCGCGCTTTGAAATACTCGCCTAATTCAGCTGAGTTTTTTGCAAGCTTTTCTTTTTCGAGAACATTGAGCGCCGCTAAACCAACCGCCGCGGCAAGCGGATATCCGCCAAACGTGCTCCCATGGTCACCCGGAGTAAACACATCCATGATCTCACTATCTGCTACAAATGCAGAAACGGGTAACACGCCACCGCCCAGTGCTTTTCCAAGCACCACGGCATCAGGGCGCACCTCGTCATGATAACTCGCGAGTAATTTTCCAGTACGTCCAAGCCCTGTTTGGATCTCATCGCAAATCAGTAACACATTGTGTTTCTCACATAGCGCTTTGGCTTGCTTTAAATAACCAGCAGGCGGCATGATAATGCCCCCTTCGCCCTGGATAGGTTCCACAAAAAAAGCAGCGGTATTTGATGTGATCGCTTTTTCAAGCGCGTCAATATCACCATAAGCCACTTGTTTAAAACCGGTTGGATAAGGACCAAAACCTTCTTTGTATTGGGCCTCACTAGAAAAGCCCACTATCGCAATTGTGCGACCATGAAAATTACCATCACAGACGATGATCTCTGCTTTATCCGCGGCTACCCCCTTCTTTTGGTAGGCCCACTTGCGAGCAGCTTTCAACGCAGTTTCAACCGCTTCCGCGCCAGTATTCATTGGTAATGCTTTTTCGTAGCCGAGCATTTGACATAACTTCTCGAGAAAGTCACCTAACTTATCACTGTAAAACGCCCGTGAAATCACATTAATCCGTTGTGACTGTTCGGTTAACGCCGCTAATAACTTTGGATGACAGTGTCCATGACTGACAGCCGAGTACGCACTCATCATATCAATGTAGCGCTTTCCGGCATCATCAAACACATAGATCCCTTCGCCATGACTTAATACAACCGGTAAGGGATGGTAGTTCGCGGCACAGTATTTATTCTCTTTGGCGATAGATGGATTATCATTCATGCTTTAGTCCCCTTGCTCAAAAACAGCTTCTAGTAATGTGGCGATTGTCTCTAATGTGCGTGCCTCTTTATCGAGATGGGGATTAAACTCTACAATCTCCAAACCGATAAATCGCGGATGACGGCCAACACCTCGCAACGCGTCGCACAGTGGTGCCAGCGCAATTCCTCGCTCTACCGCAGTTCCTACACCCGGTGCGTCACTGGGATCCAAGCCATCTAGATCGATACTGATCCCAAACCCCGCCGGCGCTCGCCCGACCACAGACAGGCTCGCCCCTATCACCGAGCCAACACCTAGGTTTTCGACTTCATCCATGTAATACGTAGTGAGTCCCAACTCTTTGTTAAGCTTGTGCTCTGCCTGCTCAAAACTGCGTATACCAACTTTGGCCAAATAATCAGGTGCGAGTTTCGGTGTTCGGTCCCCCACCTGAGTCAATTCATCCACACCCGCTCCTAACAATGCCGCCACAGGCATGCCGTGAATGTTCCCAGAGAGTGAGGTTTCGTGAGTATGGGCATCTAAATGCGCATCTATCCAGAGCAGTCCAATCTCTCCTTGCTCTCGCTTGGCAATCGCCGCCGCAGACCAGGTGCCAATGGCAATGGAGTGATCGCCCCCGATCACACAAAATGGCTTACCGCTCTCACAAATGGGTTTCATTTTCTCGTACAGGCTGTTCAAAAAAGCGACCACTGTCGTGAAATTATCTTTTTTTTCAATTGGTTGCAATGTATCAGCCCAAGTAAAGCCTGACAACCTTGCAAACTGAGCAGATTGTTTAAACGCCACAGGTCCATCACAGGTCCCGTTATTGCCTGCACCATGCCCTATTGCGGCACCGATAATTGTGACTGTTGACACGTCTAGCCCTCTTTTATTATTCCTTATTATAACCCAGGAGCATCCCAACTAAGTCGCGCGGCGTCAAGTTGCTTGATAAGAAATAAGGCTTTTACCGTAAAGTGACAGTAAACCCCT
>JAUHZG010000145.1 GCA_030425845.1 Gammaproteobacteria bacterium | reverse complement strand
GCTAGCGTTAGATGTTCTCTCGGTGTCTGCCGGATCGGCATGTAACTCAACGGCAATGACACCCTCGCATGTATTAACCGCACTAGGCGTGTTACCACATTTGGCCCATGCAACTTGTCGTTTTTCGTTTGGGCGTTATTCAAGTGTCGATGCCATTGACGAAGCGATCAGTGTCATTCACAAACAAGTAGCGAAGTTACATCAATATAGCGAATGAGGATTTACCATGAAGCAATGGGCCGTCGTTGGAGCCGGGGCAGCCGGTATTTTAGCTGTTGGCAAGTTACTCAGTGAAGGGGTCGCAGGAGATGAAATTCTATGGTGTGATCCGCACTTTCGGGTGGGGGCGTTAGGTGCGTCCTGGTCCAATGTCATGAGCAATACAGTCGCGCAATTATTTACAGATTTTTTAAACAATATTACAGCTTTTAATTATCACTCTATTGAGGAGTCATGTAGTCTTGCGGGGTGTGTTCAAACTGAAACGTGTCGCTTACAAGAGGTGGTTACGCCTTTACAACACATAACCGATCATCTACAGCAACAAGTCTGCGCGGTGAGGGATGTGGTCGGTAGTATCGCACATGAGGCGGGGGCGTGGACGCTCCGTGGGCGCGCGCAAGCGTTACATGCAAAGCAAGTGATCTTAGCCACCGGCGCCAAAGCGAAAACACTTTCTTATCCAGATGTTGAAACAATTGATCTTGCCACTGCGCTCGATAGTGAAAGAATGTCTACAAAAATTAACGCGAATGATATCGTCGCCGTGTTTGGTGCCTCCCATTCTGCCATCATGGCGGTTCGTCATGCGTTAGAGGCCGGCGCAAAAGAAGTGGTTAACTTTTATTTGCACCCAGTGAAATACGCCATGAAAGTTGACGGTTGGGTCCTTTACAATGACACAGGACTTAAAGGCACTACAGCGCAGTGGTCAAGAGAAAATATAACAGGAACAGTACCGCCAAAGCTTACTCGTGTTTACGCCAGTGATAAGAATGTTGAAGATAATCTCTCACGTTGTACCAAAGCGGTGTATGCCATCGGTTTTGAAGCCAATAAAATTGCTATCGAGAACTACCCTGAAGTGAGTTACAACCCTCACAATGGCATTATCGCACCCGGGCTGTTTGGTCTAGGAATAGCCTATCCAGAGAGCTATACCGATCCGTTTGGTAATCATGAGTGTCGCGTAGGTTTGCACAAATTTATGTTATACTTAGACAAGGTATTCCCAGTGTGGCAAAAGTATGTTTTATAGCGAACAAGTCTTACATTATTTCAATGATATGCAGTATGTAGGTGAGTTTGGAGTCGACGAAGGGGCTGTTAGCTGTACGCAGGGTTCACGTGAACAAGGTGATTTTTGTCAATTACAATTCACCCACCAAACAGGTAATGTGACACAAGCCCGCTTCAAAGTACTCGGCACACCCGCTTTAACGGCGGTGCTTGCTTATGTCTGTGAAAAGAGTACTGGCTTAGCACTCACTGAATTGGCGGCGACTTTCACGCCGGATAATCTTATCGAAGCATTAGGCTTATCATCCGTCCAAGAAGGGGCGGCGATGCGCGTGCAAGGACTGTTGCAAACGATCCACCCGTCAGCCGAGGAGGTAAGCGATGTCTGACAACGCTGTTGAACGTTATGACCCGACACAAGCACTGAAACCCGTTACCTTGACAGCAAGTGCACTGTCCTATCTACAACAAAAGATAGCCAAGCGTGGCAAGGGCATTGGTTTGCAGCTAGGCACAAAAAAAAGTGGCTGTTCGGGTTACCGTTATGTGGTGGATTATGTGGACGAAGTGGATGCGGAACTGGAGCAGTTTGCCACAGAGGATCCTGACTTGACAGTCTTTGTCAGCAAGAAAGACTGGCCGTTGGTTTCGGGCACAGTGATTGATCTTGAAGAACAAGGGGTAAACCGTGTCTATGTTTACCGTAATCCGCAAGAAGATTCTTCGTGTGGTTGTGGTGAGAGTTTCTCTGTAACACTACCTTCAGCTTCTGCCAAATAAGATAGACACAAGTCGCTATTTGTCGCGGCCTTGTGTTGAACCAGAAGCGTCGATATCAAGGACAATGCTCGCATTTTTGTTCAAAATGGCTATAATGGGCCCACTTTGGAGGTGAGTGCTTTATGAGTACGTCTTCAATGCGTTTTTATTCATTTTATCAATTAGTTAGGAGACTGGCATGGCCCTGGAACGTACTTTATCAATCATTAAACCCGACGCAGTAGCCAAAGGCGCTATCGGTGAAATCGTTGCTCGCTTTGAAAAAGCAGATCTTAAAGTGGTCGCTGCCAAGTTAACTCACCTTAGTAAAGAACAAGCTGAGAACTTTTACGCCGTTCATAAAGAGCGTCCTTTCTACAATGATTTGGTCTCTTTCATGATTTCTGGTCCTGTTTTTGTGCAAGTGCTTGAAGGCGAAAATGCCATTGCGAAAAACCGTGACTTAATGGGCGCGACAAACCCCGCCGAAGCGGCACCTGGTACGATTCGAGCTGATTTTGCCGATAGCATCGATGCCAATGCAGTACACGGTTCTGATGGTGTGGATACCGCGAAAGAAGAAGTCGCATTTTTCTTCAAACCTGAAGAAGTGTGTGAGTACACTTACGCGAAGTAAGGTGTGGTGTAGGGTGGATTAGCGCGCAGCGCGTAATCCACCATTGAATGGTTGGTAACACACTTGTTGCTAACCTACCTTATGTCGAGCAGGTTTTAAGATAGCCAAGTAACCATTAACTGGGTGAACCATGAGCGAGAAAGTCAATTTACTTAATTTTGATTGCCAAGGACTTTGTCATTATTTACAAAGTTTAGGCGAGTCATCGTTTCGTGGTAAGCAACTTTTTCAGTGGATACATCAAGCCGGAGTAGCAGATGTTAACTTGATGACAAACATCAGTAAAACACTGCGCGCAAAACTTCTAGAATACACCTGCATAGACATGCCTGAGGTCGTCTACGATAACACGGCCAGTGATGGAACGCGTAAGTGGTTGTTGCGCTTAGATGATGGTAACTGTATTGAAGCGGTATATATCCCCGAGCGCACACGCGGGACATTGTGTGTGTCTTCGCAAGTCGGTTGTGCGCTTAACTGCTCGTTTTGTTCGACTGCCAAGCAAGGGTTTGCACGTAATCTTTCTGTGGCGGAAATTATTTCGCAAGTGTGGGTAGCCGTGCGATCGCTATCCGAAGAGGGTGGTAAGCACGATCATGCGGTGACCAATGTGGTGATGATGGGAATGGGGGAGCCGTTGCTTAATTACAACAACGTGTTGACCGCCATGGATATCATGAAAGACGATCTAGCCTACGGTTTAGCGAAGCGCAGGGTCACGTTGAGTACTTCTGGCGTTGCTCCTGGGATGTTGAAACTCAAACAAGACTCAGATGTCGCGCTTGCCTTGTCATTGCATGCACCTAACGATGAGTTGCGTAATGAGTTAGTGCCTATCAATAAGAAATACCCCTTAAAAGAAATTATGCAAATCTGCCGCGAGTATTTTCCTAAAGGCTCAAAGCGCGTGGTTACCATGGAGTATGTGATGCTAGAGGGTATTAACGATAGCGAACAACATGCCAAACAATTGGCAAAATTGCTCGCGAATGTGCCATGTAAGCTCAATCTGATACCTTTTAATTCCTATCCCAAAGCGTTGTATCAGTGCTCACCCATGCCGGTGATTGAACAGTTTAAAACCTATCTACAACACAAAGGGATCTTAACCACCATTCGTAAAACCCGTGGGCAAGACATTGATGCCGCTTGTGGTCAGTTAGCTGGTGACTTTAAAGACAAAACCTCTCGTCGACGTTTGCTCGATGCTAGAGCGGATCGTATGCTTGGTCAAATTGCGATCGAAACCGCCGCCCAATGAGCGTATGACAAGCAATTTACAGTGTGATATTCTTTAAAAATTAGTCAATACGCCACGATGGCAAGGAGAGGGTGTGAGTAAACAATTACTAAAACAATGGGCGCTGGGTTTAACATGTGGTCTCGCTTTAGCGGGCTGCGCGAGTCAATACCAAACCTCCTCTTTAGCTCCCTACAACAAGGCCACGCATGCCGCGGCAGATAATATCAACTTAAGTGCAGCCTATCTGCGTGAAGGCAAAGTTGAAATCGCCAAACAAAAGATTTTACAAGCACAACGCGAAGCGCCAAACTGGCCTCCTGTGCTTGACGGCTTAGCGATGTACTATGCGGCTATTGGCAATAATGAGCGAGCCGACAGTTATTATCGAGAAGCCATTCGATTGGCAAGTCACGATGGTAACTTACAAAATAACTACGGTACGTTCTTATGCTCAACGGGTAAGTATAAACAATCCATTTCACGCTTTCTAAATGCCATCGAAGATCCGGATTATATCAGTACGGCAGCTGCCTATGAAAATGCCGGCCTATGTGCGCAAAAGATCCCAAATACACATTTGGCGATGACCTATTACGAGAAAGCGCTTAAGATCGAACCCTTGCGTCCTACTTCACTTTACGAGCTAGCCAATCTTGAGTTTAAAGCGGGCAAAGTAGCTGATGCGAATAAGTTACTCGGTCGCTATAAAGCCGTAGGGCAACAGACCGCGGACTCCTTATGGTTAGATATTCGTATTGCCCGTAAGCTACATCATTTAAATTATGCGGCGAGTCAGGCTTTGGTGCTTAAGTCGAAATATCCGCATTCAAAAGCAGCGAAAGCCTTAAACAAATCGGAGCTATCATGAAGCCAGAGTTAGAGCAAAGCGAGCGAACTATTGATTCTGAGACACGGGCTGGACCGGGGGCAATCCTAAAGCGGGCACGTGAACGGAGAAATCTCACCGTCGATGATGTAGCGGCAAAGCTTTATTTAACGTGTGAGCACATTAACCTCATCGAAGCAAATGACTAT
>JAUHZG010000144.1 GCA_030425845.1 Gammaproteobacteria bacterium | reverse complement strand
CCTCTCTTGAAATGGGCTTACCTTTTTCGAGCTGAACAACCGCATTTAACTTGTCGCGCAAACCGAGTAAACGACCTGAGAAATCAAAGCCCGAGACAATGTACTGTGGTCCTTCATCCACGGTAAGAGCTATCGTGACACGCTTGCCATCTCTTGAAGTACTCACATGATGAGACGCGATATGCATTTTAAGATAGCCGTGGTTAAGGTAGAAATTCTTAATGGCGACCAACGATTGTTCGAGTTTAGTTTTGCTGTAATCATCGCCCCCAGTTAACCATGACCACAGTTTTGGTGTTGTCATGGTAAATTGAGAGATGATTTTACTATCTGAAAAGTGCTTGTTACCGCGAATAATGAAGCGCTCGACCGTTCGCACGCCCCCTTCATTAATATCAATCGCAATGGCTACACGACGACGTTTCTCACGTGTCACGATAGTACTGACAATCGCGTCATAATGTCCTTGAGCCTGGTATGCTTGCTCTAATGAAAGTTTTACTTGTTCGAGCACAGGCTTCTTGAAGATACGGCCACTTACAAGGCCTGATTTTTTCAACACTTCTTTGATCTTATCGGACTTGATCATGCTGTTGCCCTTGAAGACAACGGTATCGATCACAGGCCGTTCAGAGACTTTAACTATCAACGTATGTCCATCTTGGGCTAGCTGAACATTGTCAAAGAATCCTGTCGCATACAGTTTACGCATGATGCGCGCCATACGCTTTTGCGTTAAGCGCTGACCACGACGTAGTGGGATATACGAGCGAATAGTCGCTGTTTTGATCTGGTGATTGCCGCTCACGACAATACGTGAAACAACGAAATTAACCGCTAGTGCACTCGAAAGAGTCAGTGTTAGCAGTGCCCCCAAAAGTATTCTTATATAATTAGTCATTGAGTCCAATCCAATGAGAATGAAGAATGCGAACACTACCAAAATCGGCGTAAAATATCCACAAGCATTCGCGTGATATTATATAGCAACAAAGAGCGATCACTGATTAAACAGTGGTCAGGGTTTAGTCTTGAGCGATAGTCAGCACTATTGAGAGCTTGATAACTTCTGTGACAGGGCAAATGCGGTCATGCGCCCTGTTTCTTTTTAGTCCAACAAGGTAAGCAACCGTCTTTGTTAACACCCTTGATATTAAAACTCTATCTACCCATGTATCCAATAAAACCCACTGAAACTTATCCTTTCGCTTGGCTGCGCGCGACTGAATGCTTTTCTGGTTCTGCTCACTTTGTCCCAGTCGGTAAAGTGGCTTTTTTACAGAGAAAACAAGCGCACCACATCGTTGTACACGGCGAACACCATCAAAGATAAAATCAAGAAAGCCCCCAATTGCATCAACCGTAATTGCATATCAAGTGACATCGGTTTACCACCACGCAGTTTCTCAATCAGTAAAAAAATAAGTTGCCCACCGTCTAACATTGGGATAGGTAATAAGTTAATGATCCCCATGCTAATACTGATCAACGCCAAAAACCCTAAAAAGTAACTGAGCCCCACACGCGCTTCAACACCGGCTTGCTCGGCAATCCCCACCGGTCCACTAATCGCTGAATAGTGTAAGTTGCCAGTGACTAACTGCCCTATCATCCAATAGCTAAGCTTTGTCAACTCAAGAGTGCGACTAGCACTAAGACGTAGACTCTGCCACAGCGGATAACGCTCATTATGCAAATATGCATCGGGCCACTTAATCCGCGTCGACTCGATCCCTAACATATAAACTGTTTTATGCTTTAGTCTTTTAGCACGCGGTGTGATATTTATCGCTTTGGTTACGCCCCGGGAAGTTTGCACAGTCATCTTTAGCCTGGCACCTTTAGATGCATTGACCCGCTCGCGCAACGCGCGCCAAGAATCAATGGGTTCATCATTTACTTTCACTATCGTTTCATCTGCGACTAATCCTGCCACACTCGCTGGTGAATCAGCTAGCACACGTGCAATCACGGGCGGTATTTTAGGGGTAAACGGTACAAAACCCACCGCTTGCATGAGACTTTTATCCCCATTAGCAAGGGACAGTGAATGCAAATCCAATGACACACTCACATCGGCACCCGTGGTTCGATTATGGAGAAGTAAGCTTGCGGCGGTTTGTTTACCTAGACTCGGTAATAGGTTTAACACCACCTGATGCCAGGTAGGTGCTTGCTTATTATTGACTTGTAAAATTTGACTGTTCGTCTCAATATGGGCAGCCGCGGCCGGTGTGTTTGGTACGGTATGCTCAATTAGGGCTACCGGTCGCTTGATCCCAATCGTAAACATCAAAGTAAAGGCAAGAAAGCTCAGCAAAAAATTAAACGCAGGTCCCGCACAAGTGATCACCACGCGATGCCAGATAGGATGGTTTTCATATGCGCCTTCATCATCAGGCGAGCCACTCTCTTTGTCGCAAGAGAGCATTTTGACATAGCCACCTAACGGAATAGCAGACACTGTCCATTCACAGCCTCGCTTATCCGTTTTACTCAGCAGCACTTTGCCAAAACCAACGCTAAAGCGCTCAACCGTAACACCTGCCCAGCGTGCCGCCAGATAGTGTCCAAATTCATGAAAGGTTACCAAAACTCCCAAGGTAACGAGAAAAGCGACTATCGACCACAAAAACATGCACACTCCAACAACCATCCTGTACTGCATCTAATGAGTATACCTGATGGCATGGCCACGTGCGACGAGACGGCCCATATTAAGCCAAAACCCACCGCCCTTACGAATCTTAGTGTGACTCTCTATCTCAACCCTTCAAAAAATTGCTTCACATTGTCAAACCAGCTCCGTGATTTCGGACTATGCTTCGCACTATCTGCTTCCAGGGTTGCCTGGAATTGTTTCAACAGATTTTTTTGATCGGCATTCAAGTTCACTGGTGTTTCGATAAACACGTGGCAAAACAGATCGCCCGTACTACCTCCACGTACCGGCTTGACGCCTTTGCCGCGCAGTCTAAAGGACTTACCCGATTGCGTTTCTACCGGGATCTTAAGTTTAATTCGCCCTGATAAGGTTGGCACTTCGACTTCACCACCAACCGCCGCAGTGACAAAGCTCACGGGCACTTCACAGTGTAAATCATTGCCATCACGCTCAAAGATCTTATGCGGCTTCACTTGGATTTGTACATACAGATCGCCCGAAGGTGCGCCGTTTAAGCCCGCTTCGCCCTCACCCGATAAACGAATGCGATCACCATTATCCACACCGGCGGGAATTTTCACCGCAAGCTTTTTACGCTCTTGCGTCGTGCCGCGACCATGGCAGCTTCCGCACGGTGATTCGATCACGGTGCCTTGCCCATGACAGTTGGGGCAAGTTTGTTGTATCGAGAAAAAGCCTTGCTGCATGCGTACCTGACCATGCCCCTCACAAGTAGGACAGCTAACCGCTTTAGTGCCTTCTTTGGCCCCGCTGCCTTTACAGGTTTTACATTTGACTGAAGTCGGTACTGTGATTTCTTTGGTTGCCCCATGTACCGCTTCTTCGAGTGAGATCTCAACGCCATAGCGGATATCGGAACCACGCTGTGATCGTTGTCCACCGCCACCAGCACCACCGCGGCCACCGCCCATGCCCCCAAAGATATCGCCAAAGATATCTTCAAACACATCGCTAAAATTGCCATTGCCTCCGGCACCGAAAGGTCCACCAGGACCGCCACCCATGGACGGATCAACACCCGCTTTACCGAACTGATCGTACGCCGCGCGCTTTTTTGAGTCACCTAAAACTTGATAGGCCTCTTGGATTTCTTTGAACTTACTTTCATCCCCCCCATGGCGATCAGGATGAAATTTCATCGCTTTTTTCTTATAAGCTTTTTTGATTTCAGCGTCAGAAGCGCCTTTATTTGTACCTAAAATCTCATAATAATCGCGATCAGCTGCCATATCTTGCTCTTTAAATGTTGTTAATCATAAACAGGCAAAGCGGCAAGAACTTTACTAAATATGTTGAGTCATATTTAACGCAAGCTCAAGCCGCTTCACACGCCGTCAAAATAAACTTATTTCTTGTCGTCGTCTACTTCTTCAAACTCCGCGTCTACTGCATCGTTATCGGCTTTTGCTTCATCTGTTTTGGCTTGCTGTTGCTCGCCACCCGCTGCCTGCTCTGCCCCTGCCTGCTCTTGACCTGCGGCATACGCTTTTTCAGCAACTTTCGAAGAAAGTTCAGATAATGCATTCGTCTTCGCTTCAATGGCGTCTTTGTCATCGCCTTGAAGCACGTCTTTTAGCTCTGTGATAGCCTTTTCGATGCCTGACTTTTCATCCGCATCAACTTTATCACCTAAGTCTTTTAACGCTTTCTCACTTGAGTGAATTAAGTTGTCCGCTTTGTTACGTAACTCGACTAACTCACGGAATTTTTTATCTTCTTCTTGGTGTGCTTCAGCGTCGTTCACCATGTTTTGGATTTCATCATCAGATAAACCACTTGATGCTCGGATCACGATTGATTGTGCTTTACCAGTCGCTTTATCCTTCGCGCTCACGTTTAAAATCCCGTTGGCATCGATGTCAAAAGTGACTTCGATTTGGGGCACACCACGTGGTGCAGGTGGGATGTCGGATAAGTCAAAACGACCTAAAGACTTATTATCGCCTGCACGCTCACGCTCCCCTTGCAGCACGTGAATCGTCACTGCGGATTGGTTATCATCAGCTGTTGAGAAAACTTGAGACGCTTTAGTTGGGATAGTGGTATTTTTTTCGATGAGTTTTGTCATCACGCTACCCATTGTCTCAATACCCAGTGATAAAGGTGTTACATCAAGTAGTAATACATCTTTCACATCTCCAGAAAGTACTGCACCCTGAATAGCCGCCCCTAAGGCAACTGCTTCATCAGGGTTCACATCTCTACGTGCATCTTTACCAAAGTATTCAGCCACAGCCTCTTGCACTTTAGGCATACGAGTTTGCCCACCCACCAAAATTACAT
>JAUHZG010000143.1 GCA_030425845.1 Gammaproteobacteria bacterium | reverse complement strand
CTTGTAAGCTAAGGATACACGCCGCTATCAGTAACACCCCCGGGATAGAGCTCATAGTCGTATAAATGTATTGAATGCAATCGTCGACGCGACGGCGATAATACCCCGCCGCACAACCCAACAACACAGCAAAAGGCAAGACAACAAAGGTGGTTAACACACCTATTAATATCCCGGTTCGAATACTATGAAGGTTTTCAATTAAGATATCTTGTCCCACTTTACCGGTACCTAACACATGATAGTAGAGCGACAATTGATACATCGCGCAGCCAAGAAAAAGGAAAATATAGAGCGTTGAGTAAAACGCTTTGGCTCCCGGCGTTCGAAAATGTTGAGCTTGATTACCCTTAAGACGCTGAAGGAGCAGTACCGCGAACACAAGCGAAGCAAATAAAGCTAGCGACCACAACAAAGCCCTCATCAGCGCATGCTTGATGAGGCGTGATCGGTCATGCAAATTTCCTTTGGCTGTAAAGCGCAGTGGCACAAACTCGCGAGAGAACGTCCCGTCTTGATGGATGACAGTCTCTTTACTAAAACTGTTCACGGCAAGTGGCGCGGAATAAGTTTTTTCATCGTTGAAACTACGTTTGGCAAAAAGAGAGCTCAACAAACTAATAGGATGATTGATTTTATGGCCTGAGAGATTGTGTAGATCAGTCGGTAGCGTATGCACACTATCTAAAATCGCAACCGATAAATAGCAAAGGATCGCAGCGAAACTCGCCATACCGATGGGGTTTTGCCAGAGCTTACTCAGTGAGCGCTTAAATAAGGGATCGCGCAAGCGCCAGGCAATAGTGCCTCCTGCAATGATGAGCAAGCCAAAGAAGAGCCAATCACTCGTCGTCAATGCTAACGTACTCATCACTCTAACCTTACCCTAGGATCGACCAGCGTGTATGAAATATCCGTCAACATCAAACCTAAGATATAAAGTACCGAACCTAAAAAGACCATAGCACGCACAATGGCAAAATCTTGATGCGAAATGGCATCAATCGTATAACTACCCAAACCCGGAATGCCAAAGAATGACTCGAAGATAAGGCTGCCCATGAACAAACTTGGGATCACCACCACCACGCCCGTTAAAATAGGTATCATTGCATTGGGCAAGACATGCTTGAAAAGAACCCTCAGTTCAGACAAGCCTTTTGCTCTGGCGGTTCGCACATAATCTTTGTTGATTTCTTCGATAAATAATGTGCGGTACCAACGCCCACCCGTCCCTATCCCACTGACAACGCCTATCACCACCGGTAAGATCACAAACTTAAAGCTATCAAGTCCGTAAGCGAAGCCAGAGATGGGGACTAAACGCCAAAGCTTCGCGATAAGATACTGGCCTCCAATGACATAGAACAAGCCTGAAATCGACATTAAAATCACACAAAAAATAACGCCCCACAGGTCGAGATAACTTGCGCGGAAAAACACTAGTAGCAATGAAAAAGTGATATTGACCAGTAAGCCGATTAGCATGATCGGAACAGCTAAGCAGAGGCTCGGTAAAATTCGATTAAGGATTTCATGACTGATATCACGCCCTTGATCAGAACGACCGAAATTGAAGGCAAACAGTTTAAGCGATTTTTGGAAAAATAACGTTTGCGTAACTTTGCCAAGACCAGGCGAATGAGGATTATAAAAGAGTGGTTCATTGTAGCCATGAGCTTGCTTCCACTGTGCAATAGCCGCTGGCGTAACATGCTTGGTCCCAAGTCGAGCACGAGCCATATCATCAGGTGTGTTCACCATAAAAAACAGGAAAAAAGTTATCAAGTTAACACCAATTAAAATTGGAAGCGCATAAAGCATACGTCGAATGAGATAGTTAATCATCGCGTTTCACCTGATGTTCTTTTTGCCAATATTTATAGCAAGCCGGTAATATAAGCAGCAATAGGAATAATACAATACCTATCAGTATGCTTATCTTGGCATTATTCCACTTTTGTTGAGCTTCAGTACGCTTAGTATTATCGAGCTTAAGGTATTTTAATGTGTTGTTTGCGACGCCATGCGCTTTGGTTTGATTCATCCAGTGATGCTTAAGAACAAAGGACTTAGAGAAATAGCCAAACACCCAGGGCGCATCCTCTTGTACTAGTTCAATCATTTTCTTTACAATCGCATTGCGTTCTTTGCCCGGTGCCATGCTCCGCATCTTTTCAAAGTATTTATCAAATGTCGGATTATGGTAATTGGCCGCGTTCTCACCGGCGTGCTTCACTTTTCCATTTTTACTGTATAACAAGAAAAAGAAATTCTCAGGATCAGGGTAATCGGCATTCCACCCCCACATAAATATTTGCGCATTTCCCGTGCGCATCTTTTCGCGAAAACGATTGTAATGTGTCGCGCGAATATGCAGTACAATACCGAGCTTGGCAAACTGCTTACGCATCCAGTTAAGGCGAGATTTGTCGTCGGGACCTGCCGTGGACATGGTATCGAAGTTAAGAACCAGAGGTTTCCCCGTTTTCGGATCAATGCCCCCGGGGTAACCTGCTTTCGCGAGCACAGCATGTGCCTGTTTCATGGTGTGTCGAGTGATAGTCTTGCCTTGCTTACTGTGCGTAAAACGGTTTATCGCTTTTTCATCAAACCCTGGGATCCCGGGTGGCAAAGGTGAATGGGCAACTTGTCCGCGCCCATTTAAGAATAGATTAATGTACTCTTCATAATCGACAACCATGGAGATAGCACGGCGCAAATATTTCGCTCGGGCAGAGTCGCCGCCGACGACCGGATCGAGCATATTAAATCCCAAGTAAATGATACTGGGATTAATGCTGGTTTGTAGCTTGATACCTTTCGCTTGCATTTCTTGTGTAAGATGAGGGGTACCATTCGCATCGACGTTCACCGCTTGATCGAAACTATCCGAACTAATCGCAGACTGATCGTAGTAACCTTGTAGGAACTTACTCCAACGTGGGATACTCTCTTTTTCAAGGCTAAAGACGACCGTATCGATAAAAGGTAGTGACTGCCCAGCGTGCTTTAGCAAGCCTTTGGCTTTATCTCCCGGAGCCCCTTCGCTGGGATAACGCTCCCCATGAAAATGCGGATTTTTGGCTAAGACTATCTGGTGGTTTCGATTATATTTCGTAATGTAATAAGGCCCCGACCCTACTGGCGCGCTATCAAAGCCAATATTCTTATCAATAAGTACTTGCTGTTGGTAAAACTGCTCGGCTTCCCACGGTGTCGGTGCGAAAAATGGCATAGCCAACCAGTAGATAAATTGCGGATATTTGCCTTTAATCAACACTTGATATCGATAGCGCGAGATGGCTTTCACCCCCCTTAGCGACATCTCTCGTAAATGAATTAGCTTCTTTTGCTTTTTCAAGGAGAGCAGTTCATCGTGAAAATCTTTAAGCCCAATAATGTAATTCGACATTACGGGATAAATGGGGGAATGTAAGTCAGGTGCGGCCAGACGTTTAATCTGATAAACATAATCGGCAGCCGTCACTTCTCGCGTCCCCTGTTTCGCAAAATCACTCACATAGTCAATGCCTTTCATGTCTTGTGCACTCAAGTGATGATAGGTGAACTGCTTATTTTCTTTGACAAAAGCAGGGTGTGGTTGATAGTTCATTCCTTTTTTGACGTCAATGGTATAAAGGCTATAAGCGACCTCGTCGTCGGTTGCGGTTTTCGGAAGTAAGGTTCCTAAACGGTTATAATAACGGGGCTCTGATACAAGCTCTGCACTTAAGGGGACTAGTTTATAAGGACGCTTAAGGTAATGATATTGCAAAGGTGGTTCGAGGATCTGCGCGATGAAGCTCCACTCATCACTGCTATACGAGCGCGCCGGATCAAGTGTTTTAGGGGGGCCACTAAACGACGTATGATAAACATTCTTACCTTGATATTTGACTTCATGCGGGTTATTCCAGATAGCGCCAAACGCCCCGGTGCACACACTCCACATCAGTAGACTTAATAAAATCCTTCTTAGCATACCCTTATGCTGACATTGTTTTGACTCACTATCAACCAATCAGCGCCAGTAATTGCTGCTCATCGACCACTTTGATCCCAAGTTGCTCGGCCTTTTGTAGTTTCGATCCCGCTGCATCTCCCGCGATGACTAAAGTCGTTTTTTTCGACACGCTACCGGTCACTTTCGCACCAAGTGCTTGTAACCGGGCTTTGGCTTCATCTCTAGAGAGAGTGGTTAAGGTCCCAGTAAGCACACAAATCTCACCTTTGAGTGTTTGCGCATTCGCCTCTGGCTTATCAGGTTTGGGATAAGTCACCCCTGCCGCGGTTAACGCATTAATGATCGCTTGGTTGTTCTCTTGCGCAAAGAACAAGACGATATGTTTAGCAACCACGGGGCCAACATCATCGACCGCCATGAGTTGTTCTTCACTCGCTTCACTAATAGCTTGGATCGAACCGAAATGTAATGCTAATTGACGTGCCGTCGCCTCACCCACTTCACGGATCCCCAAGGCAAAAAGGAACTTTGCTAAGGTGGTTTTTTTACTGGCGTGTATCGCCGCCACTAAATTTTCCGCTGATTTGTCCCCCATGCGCTCTAATGTCATCAGCTGACCTTTGGTCAGACTATACAGCGAGGCGACAGAGTCAATAAGTCCATGCTCATTCAGTAGCTCTACCCACTTATCTCCTAAACCATCAATATCCATCGCCTTACGTGACGCGTAATGCTTGATAGCTTCTTTGAGCTGAGCCTTGCAAGACAAGCCTCCGGTACATCTTGCCGCCGCTTCACCTTCCACTCTATCAATATCAGAGCCACAGACGGGACATGCCGTCGGTAACGCAAGTTTCTTGAGATTTTTAGGACGCTTGTCTTTCACGACACTGACGACTTCAGGGATCACATCGCCCGCGCGTCTGACAATGACTGTATCGCCCACACGAACATCTTTGCGGTGTAACTCATCGATATTGTGTAGCGTGGCATTTGACACAGTGACACC
>JAUHZG010000142.1 GCA_030425845.1 Gammaproteobacteria bacterium | reverse complement strand
TCGAGCATGTTGGGCGAGCTCGCGGAGGAATGTTTCGATAGATATATCATCGCCAAGGAAGAATTCGAACAAAACCAAGTGTTTGAAAGAGCGCGTGAAGATGCGGGTGAAGACTCCGAACATCTGCGCGCGATCGCCCTCCAAAATATCGTCTCACACGTCAACCAGCTCGCGAGCACCCTTTTGCGTATGCAAAGCTCAGAGCCCCTCTCCGAACAAGACATGGCGCACCTTAAAAAGTTGAGTAACCGCAAAAGAGTCATGCACGATGCCAACATCGATGATCTTCTCAAGTTAGAAAGCATTGCCAGCAAATTTGCGTTTAGCACCGATACCGCCGACTCCTTACGTCAAGTATATCTCTATGCCAAGACCTCTAAACTTTTAAAAATACTCAAGCAACTCAAAGGTAACAGCGAGATAGATACGCAAGGTGCTTCAACCGTGCGTTCGCAAGTAAGAAGTGGCAAAACCAAACTACGAGAACTCTCAGGCAAAGAGCTCACCACCCTCGAACGGGTACTACGAACGATCAAAACGGTCATTGCGAATATCACTAGCGGTCGCTTCTATCGACAATACAGGCAACCAACGATTTTCAATGCAGGACACAACCAAAGTCGTTGTAGCGATGATGACGTCGAACTTACTTCTCGTCAAGCAACAGTCGCAGGTCCTGGTGTAGCTGCAGCACGTTAACTGATTGGCTCACAACAAGCATCACTGCGCCAGCAACGAAATCGGATTTGCGGATATGCTTGGCGCAATGGCGTTTGAATGCAAAGACACCCGTTTTTCTTAATACACTGATATGGGGATTCTTTATAATTATCAGTGTATTAGCTTATTTTACTCACGAGCAGTTAGCGCTCTACACTCAAGGACTCTCATCAGTGACAATGATGGTCAAGAGTCGATAAACTTGTTACCATCTTACACACTAAAACGTCAATCAAACTAAATGAGAATGAAGCACAAGTCTCTATATTGAAGGAGAAATGTTATGGCTAAAGCTAAAAAAATAGTTAGCCAAGAGTGGCTTGCCCAAAGATACAGTCTCGCTGAACTTTACCTGTCTTTCCAACATATCGCCAAGACATACCTTGAGTTGAGTGATACGACTATTGAGCTATCCATTGGCGAACCAGGCGCTGAGTCAATCCTCACTTTAGAGCAGCGCATTGAATGCCTCGAATACTGCCTAGCGCAGACTGCTAAGCTAGTAGTCGCAATGTCAATCAAAGCTCAGGCGGAGTATCCCAGCTTCGACGTGGCTTATTTCTCTGGCAATCTCTCAGTAAGAACAAACTTGTGTATGGCAAGTTACTACAATGAAAAACTTGCGGAACTTCAACGACACTACCAGGCTAATTTCACAAAGTTACAAAGCTCGAACGAAAAAAAACAAAAACGTAAGATTTTCAAAATGGTGACCCGTTTCGCGCAGTTCTTATCCGACCAACGAGATCAGGGACTTATAACAAATCTAAGTTCGAACGAAAAAGCGCTTATCTCAAGAATGAAGAAATGGAATAACGCACTACAATCCACTGTTGGCGACTTCTATGAGCTCGTAAATCTTACCGCGAAGTTACAACCGACCACACAACATGGCTGGGAACTTCAAGTCCCTCTGATGGTAAGCAGTGCTCGTAATGCCGTAATGACTCTCAAACAGCTCGACGGTATTACTGATCAAACGCCTCTTCTCAGCTTCGCCCAAAGGAAGCTCTCTCGGACAGATAAATTAATCAAAATACTGGCTGATCTGGCTGATAGATTGAGACGTTATCTCAAGTTTGCTCAGTCGCGCAAACAAGACAGTGCATCGCCAGCGGCCGCTCGTAACGGGCGAGTAGCTAGTACAACATCAGACACGACAGATCTCGCTCTTGGTAAACCTAATTCTGTGCCACCTACTGCTAACACAGTGACTTCAACAGAACAGGATAGAGAAGCAGCTTCTGCAGAGGCGCTTGTCAGATGCTTTTCGGGAACTGTGTTTGCTCATCCTTCTCATGTAGAGATGATGGGAGTGTTAAGGGCCGCATCAAGCGCAGGCACAAGCTGTGCGACAGAAGATGCCTCGACAGACTTTGCGGCAGCAGGGTTTGCTCCAGCGCCTGTCGGCGGATCATAGTCTCCACCTAATCGTTAGTGACTACACTTCAAACACGTCTTTGATCACGGCGAGCTTCTCAAGCTCGCCATCATAGGCTGCTTGTCTGATAGCCGTGGTTGGCTGATGCATGATCTTGTTAGTTAACGCCCGCCCTAAACTTTTTACTGCTTCATCGACTGACTCACCGGCACGTATCGCTGCGAGTGCTTTGTCAACTTCTTTGTCGCGCAGCTGCTGACATTGCGCGCGATAGTCTCGAATCAAACTTACCGAATCTAAAGATCGTAACCAACACATAAAGTGCGAGGTGTGCAGGTTAATGATTTCATCAGCTTGCTTGGCAGCGAGTTGCCTATCAGAAAGATTGTCCGCAATCACTTGTTGCAAGTCATCCACGCAATACAAAAACACATCGCTCAAATCACCGACTTCAACTTCCACATCTCGAGGCATCGCCAAGTCCAGCACGAGCATGGGTTTGTGCCTACGCGCTTTAAGCGCGCGCTCTATCATGCCTTTACCAATTAAGGGTAAGGGACTTGCTGTCGCTGTCACGATAATATCCGCTTGCTCAATCACCGTTGGAATATCCGCAATCGCAATCCCACGGCCTTGATAGCGCGCGGCTAACTCTTTAGCGCGTGACACCGTACGGTTCGCCACGATGATGTTACCCACGCCATTATCGTGTAAGTGTTTTGCAGCAAGCTCCACTGTCTCACCGGCACCAATCAACAACACGGTTGTCTGGGCGAGTGCTGAGAAAATACGTTTGGCCAAGTTAACGGCGACATAAGCTACTGAGATGGGATGTGCACCAACAGCTGACTCCGTGCGAATATGTTTGCTAGACGTAAAAACGTATTGGAACAACCGTTGCAAGCGTGGCCCTAAGGTACCCGTCTCGCTAGCGAGTTTAAACGCTTGCTTCATCTGGCCGAGTATTTGCGGTTCACCGAGTACCAATGAATCTAGCCCGCAAGCGACACGCATCATGTGACGGACGCAGGCTTCATCACTGTAAAAATAAAAATGCTTCGCCAAATCACTTTTGTCGATAGCTCGGCATTCGGCTAGATAACTTAGCATGTCCTCGTTATCTAAACCTTCGCAATAAAACTCGGTACGATTGCAAGTGGATAACAGCGCAACTTCACTAGCAAGACCACGTGAATGAATAGTGGTGAGTGGTGTGGCCACTTCGTTGGGCGCAAACGCGAGCTTCTCGCGAAGTGCGATAGGCGCAGTTTTATGATTGAGGCCACAAGCAGATAATGTCATAATTTATAAATGATAATGAGTCTCGTTATCGTTTAAGTTATTGTTTATACTGTCATTATAACGAATGTTGCCAAGGCTGCGTAGGGTGTTAGATCAACTATTACGACGAAGTGTGTAGGAAAGCGCGCTAACTCCCCCCTATGTGCCGCGGCTTAGGAGCACTACCCCAGCACTTAGCACTTATGCTACATTGAACTCTTTAACGCACAGGAAGCTTACAAACGCATGAATCGCCACACACTCATTAAACTCTTTGCCCTGACTGGCACCCTACTGCTATCCGCCTGCGCCAACATGGCACCGGCTCCGACTGCCGCGCTTAATCAAAACATGGGATGGCAACAACGCCAAGAAGCATTAATACAACTCACTGGCTGGCGCCTCTCGGGCGCCATTGGCATTCGACAAAATAGTGACGCCTGGAGTGCCAATCTACGTATGCAAACCATAGCAATCGATGAGTACACCTTAGATTTCATTGCCCCCCTAGGCGCAGGTACCTTAAAGCTTGTCGGCACCCCAAGTGAAGTCACCTGGACCGATAATAAAGGCCGCACACGTCGTGCAAATAACGCTGAGTCATTACTCAAGTCCACCATGGGTTGGACGTTGCCGATCACTAATATGTATTTCTGGTTACGTGGCCTACCTGCACCAGGTATAGGCGCAAGTACGAAGTTCGATAATGTGCATCACCTTACCCATCTTGAGCAACAAGGTTGGCGCATTGATTATCTACGCTATACCGCGGCTGGTGGTCTTGATCTGCCAAGCAAAGTTACACTAAAACGCGGCGACTTATCTATCAAGATCGTTATCAATAGCTGGTCAGGCTTTATCAAACATACGCCAGAAGCCATAACACAACCTACGGCTGCGGCCCCGACGACTTCAGCACCTAAGCCACTAATTAATTTGAATTGAGTGCTTGCTAAAGTGCAGCGCTTTTTGTAGACTTCTCACCCTCAGTTATCTGAGGCGTGTTGGGGTATCGCCAAGCGGTAAGGCACAGGGTTTTGATCTCTGCATTCCTAGGTTCGAATCCTAGTACCCCAGCCATTCTTTCCCATTAACTTAAGGGGTCTTTGTGTCGGATAACAAAGTAATGCTCTTCTGTGGTAATGCCAATCCCGAGCTTGCCAATAAAGTCTGTGAACACTTAAACATTCCTCTCGGTAAAGCCAATGTCAGCTGTTTCAGCGATGGCGAAACCACTGTAGAAATCTTAGAAAACGTGCGTGGCCGCGATGTATTTATTTTACAACCTACCTGTGCGCCTGCGAACGATAACTTAATGGAATTACTCATCATGGCTGATGCGCTACGTCGTGCTTCCGCCTGGCGAATCACCGGGGTTTTGCCATACTTCGGCTATGCACGCCAAGATCGCCGCATCCGCTCGGCGCGTGTGCCAATTACCGCTAAAGTCGTTGCCGATATGATCAGTGTGGTGGGCATTTCACGATTATTGACCATTGATTTACATGCCGATCAAATCCAGGGCTTTTTCAGAATGCCAGTTGATAACGTTTACTCAACACCCGTTCTTTTTCAGGATATACAGCGCCAAAATC
>JAUHZG010000141.1 GCA_030425845.1 Gammaproteobacteria bacterium | reverse complement strand
AGGCAAATACGCACAGTCAGCATCATTTTCGCCAGAATTTAGTTGAGGTGTGCACAAGTGCTCAATCTTGGCTAACCGCATTTTATGGTTTTTGCTCATGGGCGCCAGTGGTTGTTTTTGCTGCGCTTTGGGGAACGCCCTTTATTGTGGCTAAGTATGGTATTTCAACACCAAAGGCTTCACTCGCTGTGTCAATGGTATGGTTAGGCATCGGGCTTGCCAGTCCGTTAGCTGGGTTGATTTCTGATCGAGTGGGGAGACGTACCAGTGTCTTGCAAATCTTGTCTTTGATTGGTGCGGTGAGTACCTGTGTTTTACTGTATTTACCTTCGTTACCCTTGGGTGCGGGCTATTTGTGTTTGATACTTTTTGGTATTGCAGCTGGTGGTCAGGCGCTTAGTTTTGCTCTGGTTAAAGATAATAATCATCCCAGTGTAGTGGGGACTGCAGTTGGACTCAACAATATGGCTGTCGTTGTCGGTGGGGCACTTTTTCAACCTTTGGTAGGCTATGTGTTGCACGCACTGTGGAATGGAGAAATACAACATGGCGTGCATGTTTACCAACTGCACGATTATCAAATTGGCTTGGCTGTGCTGCCGATTTGTTATATAACAGGTTTTCTTGTGAGTCGATTTTTTCTTGTAGAAACATATTGTATCCAAAAACACACATAGGGAGTAGCTAGGGCATGAGCGAAAGCGCAGGCATGAGGTTAAAACAATTAGTCGCACAACAATCTCCTTGTCAGGTGGTTGGTACTATTAATGCCTATAGCGCAATGTTAGCAGAACAATCCGGGCACCAAGCGATATACTTATCCGGTGCCGGCGTGGCTAATGCCTCTTATGGCTTACCTGATTTGGGTGTGACGACTTGTGATAATGTCTTAGAGGATGTGAGGCGTATCACGTCCGTTACTGAACTGCCTTTGCTCGTGGATGCGGATACGGGTTGGGGCAGTGCCTTTTCAATTGCACGAACAGTTCGAGAAATGTCTCGTGCAGGGGCTGCTGGGATCCATATTGAAGATCAGGTTGCGGCTAAACGCTGTGGTCACAGACCGAATAAACAAATTGTCTCTCAACAGGAAATGGTTGATAGGATTAAAGCTGCGGTTGATGCACGAATCGATGAGGACTTTGTTATTATGGCACGTACTGACGCCTTTGCCAGTGAGGGCCTTGACAGTGCTTTAGCTCGAGCCTCTGCTTGTATAGAGGCGGGGGCTGATATGATTTTCCCCGAAGCCGTCTATTCGCTGGATGATTATGCAAGCTTTAGCAGTGCATTAGATGCGCCTATTCTTGCAAATATTACAGAGTTCGGTAAAACGCCTCTCTTTACCAAAGAAGAACTGGCAACCGTTGGTGTTGGATTGATTCTTTATCCTCTTTCTGCTTTCCGAGCGATGAGTAAAGCAGCTTTAATGGTCTATGAAACCATTATACAAGAAGGTACTCAGAAGAATGCCGTACCAGCTATGCAAACACGGGAAGAACTCTATCACTATTTAAATTACCACGAATACGAAGATAAGTTAGATAAACTCTTTCAACAAACAGGAGACGATAAATGAGCGCAAAACAAGGTGGGTTAGCAGGAGTTGAAGCGGGTGAATCAGCTATTTGTACCGTCGGACAATCGGGTGCCGGGCTTAACTACCGCGGTTACGGCATCGATGATCTTGCCGCAAAGGCTAGCTTTGAAGAAGTCGCTCATCTACTCATACATGACTGTTTACCCACTAAGGCACAGTTAGCGGCTTACCAAGACAAACTTATGTCATTAAGAGGCTTACCCGCGACTTTATGTGATGTGTTAGAAATGATCCCGGCAAATGCTCACCCCATGGATGTGCTACGGTCGGGCTGTTCTTTTTTAGGTACGCTTGAACCGGAAACAGATACTGCTAACCAACGAGATATTGCGGATAGACTCATGGCGACATTCCCAGGGATGATAGCTTACTGGTATCACTATCATAAAGAGGGGAAGCGAATTGATACACAGACTGAGCAAAAGACACTGGCAGGTCACTTTCTTACACTACTTCAACAGCAAGCACCGAGTACTTTAGCGGAACGTTGTGTTGACGTCTCTTTGATTCTTTATGCAGAACATGGTTTTAATGCATCGACTTTTGCCGCCCGAGTTACCACGGCGACGCTTTCCGATTTTTATTCGGCAATCACAAGTGCGATAGGTACCCTAAGAGGGCCTTTACATGGTGGGGCGAATGAAGCGGCCATGGCACTAATCGAACAATTTGATAGTGCAGAGGCTGCAAAAACGGGTGTGGCTAAAATGCTACAAGAAAAGGTTAAGATCATGGGCTTTGGCCACCGAGTGTATACCGTCTCCGATCCTCGCTCAGATATCATTAAAGAATGGTCCAAGAAGCTATCGGACGAGGTGAATTCATTAACGCTTTATCAAGTCTCCGAAGCGGTTGAGACGCTGTTGTGGGACGAAAAGAAGTTGTTTCCCAACCTTGATTTCTACAGTGCTTCAGCTTATCACCATTGTGGGATCCCTACAGACATGTTTACACCGGTGTTTGTTTTCTCACGCACAGCTGGCTGGGCTGCCCACATTATTGAGCAACGGGCAAATAATAAACTTATTCGTCCGTCATCAACTTATGTAGGGCCAGAGCCTAGAGCGTTTGTTGAACTTGAGGCGCGCTAGAAAGAGCGCCACTGTGACGCTAATTACTCCCTGTCTCACCAGTAGTGGTTGCCTCATGGTGGTTATCCACTACGGAGGCTTTCTGGTGGATAGGCGGGATTTGACGTCTATGCTAAACTCGCTAGCTCAAAATTCTTATAACATACTCGCGGGGGATGCGTGAAAGTACTACTCGAAGAGATCACGGATTTAGCAGAAACAGAGACGATAGATATCAATAATTTCTTCGGGATTTATCGTAATATGTTAGACGCACTTGAAACGCCTGTGTGTCTAGTCAGTATACCGGGTGATTTTTTATTTTTTAATACGGTGGCATGTCGGAATATGAATCTGCCATTACAGCAGATAGCCGGTCATAATGAGAGAGAATTTTTCTCTACAGAACATTGTCAGAAGTACTCACAAAGACGACTCGAGGGTGTAAAGACAGGTAAATCGAAGTCTTATATTGATGAAATCCTATTGCCAAGCGGGGTTGTACAAGTGTTTCTAACGGTGATGACCCCCATTAAAGATAAAAAGGGATGTGATTATTCACTCGCTGTTAGCCACGATATTACCGAACAACGTCAAAATGAGAAACTACTCAAGAAATATACCCAGCAAATTAATAGTTCACATCTGCGGCATTCCGTTAATGAAATCTCGTCCACCATTGCACACGAGCTCAACCAGCCGCTTTCGGCTATTAGTCTCTATGCTAGTAGCGCGAAGCGCTGTTTAGCTCTGCCAGAGGAGAAAGATAAAGTAGAGCAAGCATTAACGCGTATCGAAGAAATGGTGGAGAGACTTGGCCACTCGATTCATTCAATCAAGGAGCGGTTTTCAACCACTGTCACTAATTTCGAGCTAGTCGACATCAATGCCTGCATTAATCACGTGATGGAAGTGTTCGCCCCCAAGTTGGCCATCAACAATATTAAACTTAACAAGCGACTTGAGACTAAACATATCGTGTTGAAACTCGATAAGTTACAGTTTGAGCAGGCGTTAGGTAACATTGTACAAAATGCGGTAGATAGCCTCTCGCACCTATCGCGCCCTGGTGTCATTATCGTCTCTGTTAGTGATAGTGATAACTACGTTGAGGTGAGTATCGATGATAATGGTAACGGGATAAGCAAAGAGGAACACAATAAATTATTTGGCTCTTTTTATAGTACTAAAATCAATGGGCTTGGCTTGGGGCTTGCTATCTGTAAGAATATTATTGAGAAGCACTGTGGCAAGTTAACACTCTCAAACAATCGTGCCGGTGGCTGCCGTGTAACCATACGTTTACCAAAGAAAGTGAGTGATAATTAATACCGTGCCAAATCGATTCCATTGCAAGCAACTCGCCACTCATGCAACGACACGGGCTCGTGTTTGTGAAATCAATACTCCTCATGGAACGTTTCTCACACCGACCTTTATGCCAGTGGCAACACGGGCCGCAATGAACTGTATGGACATTCCTCAAATACAGCAAACACAGTCACAGATCATTCTGGGGGGGAATACTTATCATATGTTGGTGGCCCCCGGCATGGAAACCTTGCATAAGGCGGGGGGGATGCATCCGTTTATGAATTGGCAAGGCCCCATGTTAACAGACAGTGGTGGTTTCCAAGTTTTCTCCCTCTCTAAGAACTCTAAAATCTGCCGTATCAAAGAAGACGGCGCACACTTCAAGCACCCCGTAAGTGGTAAAGTGATCACGATGACTCCAGCCGTCTCGATCAAGACGCAAAAGACTATCGGTGCAGACATAATCATGGTCTTTGATGAATGTACCCCTGAGCAGGGCGGGCGAGAGGCGGCGCTTGCCGCCTTAACACGTACTAAACGCTGGTTACTCGAATCTATCGACGCTCACTTAGCACACCCTGACTCGGACTACGGAAATAGACAAGCATTGTTTGGCATCGTTCAGGGAGGAAGTTATCGTGACTTGCGTGAAGAATCGCTTGCTTTTTTACTTTCTCAGCCTCTCGATGGGCTTGCCATTGGTGGGGAAGTAATTGGCTTTGATATGCCAAAAACGCGTGAAATTTGTGAGTGGTTAGTTCCACTGATGCCAGACGATAAACCACGTTACACAATGGGCGTTGGCTTAAACCCACAAAACCTTATCGATGTTGTCACCTGTGGCATTGATATGTTTGATTGTGTTGCACCTACACGGAATGCACGTCATGGTTCACTCTATCATGGAACATTTGTCATTGACGATGGCTGGGTGCGTTTTGAGACAGGGGAGGATAAAGGTAAGCTCCTTATCAAAAAATCTAAATACGCGCATG
>JAUHZG010000140.1 GCA_030425845.1 Gammaproteobacteria bacterium | reverse complement strand
CAACCAGTGGACGTATTTTATCAGACGGTAGAGAGAGCACGCTGTTTACACCTCACTCTATTCGTGAGCATATCGCTTATATGTCAGAGCATTCAGTCATTTATGAGGGAACGCTGAAAGAGAACCTCACTATGTTTCACACGGGTAAGGAGTTCAACGAACGGATGTATCAAGTGTGCGAAGAGTTAGGGCTGGAAAAATACATCTATCATCTGCCTAAAGGGTTTGAAACGCCGTTGACACACTCTAGTGCGAACTTTATGCCAAGAGGGATAAGACAGCTGATCACGTTGGCTCGCCAGTTTATTATGCAGCCTACCGTCTTTTTATTTGATGAGGCAAATACCGCACTCGATTTCGATGCGGATAAAGTCCTAGTAAAGGCATTGACTGCCCGTAAAGGGAAATGCACGATGATTTTGATCTCGTTGAGACAATCCATTTTAGCGCTTGCCGATCGTAAATATCGCTTACATGAAGGACGGTTAGATGAGTTCAACAGTTAATACAAAAAGCCAATTCTCATTAGAGCAACTTTTTCGACAAACGTCGGGTTATATTCACTGCTTGCCTAAATTATTGGAGGCTTTGGACTGGGTAGGGGATTTGCGCCATATTGCCGAAAAGCTTCCTCACTTTGAACAAACGCTTACTTGTGATGATTTCTTGTTAGCAATGAAACGTTTGGACTATCATTTTAAACGCTTACCACCACACCAAGGTGCTTTGCATAGTGAGTTGTTCCCTTGCTTATATGTGGATAAACAGGGGCGGCCATATGTTTTATTTTCTTTACAAGGTGAGTCGGTCCAAGCTTTTGATGGGACGACAAATACAGATGTTACCTTGTCAGTTCATGAATTGGCGGGCGAAGTGTATAGCTTTGAGTATGTGAAACCTTTAGAAGAGATCAAGCGAGCGAAAAAGCGCGGCTGGTTTAAAGAGTTGTGCTATACCCATAAATCGTTAGTCTACCAACTCTTAGGGGTGGGCGTATTTTTAAGCATTTTTACGGTGTTTAACACACTATTTGTGATGCAGGTGTATGACAAGGTGATTGGAGGTGGTTCACTAAACCTACTAGCCGGACTGTTTGTGGGTATGATCTTAGTCATCAGTACCGGCTATGCTCTTAAAAAAGTCAAAGCGATGGTGTTGGCGACAATCAGTGCCAAAGTCGATATGCAGGTGGGCAGTAAGATTTTACAGCGTTTGCTGTTTCTGCCCGTGTATTATATTGAGAACACGACGATAGGATCGCAAGTATCACGTATCAAAGGATTTGATAGTGTGCGTGACTTTTTTAATGGCCCCTTGTTTAGTATGTTTTTTGAAGTGCCGTTGGTATCTATCTACATCATTACCGTAGCGGCACTGGGTGGTGCGCTTGCCTTAATTCCAGCTTTCTTAGTGATCTTGTATATCGCACTGTATTTTTTACTCATCCCTGTTGCAAAAAGGCGCATCGATGCCGTATCAGAGGCTAGCGCTGCGAAACAACGCTTTTTAATCGAAGGAATGGAACAACTCGCTGACATTAAAAGTGCGGCAGCTGAGGAGATTTGGTTAGCACGTTATCGTGATATAAGTGCAACCAATAGTCTTGCTAATCATAGACAAGGCACTTTTTCTGCCGTTCTGAATGCGATTGCTGATGCGACGGTTGTGGTTGGGGTTGCCGGCATGTTGATCTGGGGAGTAAATTTGGTTATCGACGGTGGCATGACCACAGGTGGCTTGATTGCTTGTATGATGTTGGTGTGGAAGATCTTAAATCCGCTGAAAACCGTCTTTACGTCGTTGCCGCGTATTGAGCAAATTCGCCAAGGCATTCAACAGATTGATGATTTGATGATCTTAACGCCAGAGCGTGATCCTAATCAAAAGCCTATACCTCTGCGTAATTTACGTGGCGAGATAGAGTTTGAAGGGGTGTTTTATCGTTATGGCTCGACCAGTAAAGCGGCTTTGCAAGGTTTTAGCTTAAAGATAGCACCTGGACAAGTGGTGGCTGTCACAGGCTCAAATGGCTCAGGCAAATCAACCTTGCTTAAGCTATTGTTACGACTTTATCCTCTACAATCAGGGGACTTACGCATTGATGATGTGGATATTCGTCAATACGATGCCAAAGAATTACGGCATGCGATTGCGTATGTGCCACAGGATACGGAACTTTTCTTCGGTACTATTATGCAAAACATTCGCCTCTCTAGCTTAACTGCGACAGAAGAAGATATTGCACGCGCGGTGCGCTTAGCTGATTTGGAAGAGGACTTGAAGAAGTTGCCAGATGGGCTTAACACAAAAGTAAAAGATAAAAATACTGCTGAATTTTCATCTAATTTGCTACGTAAAATTGCTTTAGCGCGCGCCTATGTCAAAAACGCGAAAATTTTACTGATGGATGAGCCGGGGGCTGGTTTGGATATGCAAGCCGATGCCGCTTTAGTCAATGCAATTCATGAACTCAAAGGAGAGACGACCATTGTGTTTGTCACGCATCGACCCTCACATATGAAAGCCGCGGATCAAGTGATCGTCTTACATGAAGGTGAGATCGTCGATGGGGGGGAACCTGACGCGGTATTAGAAAAACTCAGCGAAAAGTATAGTTAGCTTTCTGAAGAGTTGTTTCCACTGGTTCCCGATCTCGGGTGTCGTGATGCCTTGCTTGCGGCTTAGCAGTTTGTAAATTCATGCTAGCAATTATCCTAGAAACGGCAGTTGGGCGCACATTTCTAGGATTATGCTCACAAGCTGATCTGCGGTTTTTCGTAGGGTAGGTTAGCCCAAAAGGCTTAACCATGGGTGCATAGAGAGAGAAGGTTAAGCTAGAATCCTGTCGGTGACAGCAATCTTTGGCTGAATCCCCCTTACGCAGAGAGCACTAAATTTAACATAACGGCAACACCAATCGCTAAACAGTCTTCATCAATATCAAAACGAGGCGAGTGTAGCGGTTCGACTATGCCTTTGTCGGGGTTGCCGCTGCCAAGTAAGAAAAAAGCCCCCGGTGTGTTTTGAATAAAGTAAGAAAAGTCTTCTCCCCAGCCAGCGGCTTCGGTGTTGTTATCTACATTACTTTCACCCAAAACCGGTATAGCGGCGTCAGTAACGCGCTTCACCCCGTGGGGATGATTCACGATGGGAGGGTAACCATCCATGTAGTTAAAAGTAAAGGTAAAGCCTTGCTCCCGATAGTGAGCGAAGGAACCCTCAATCAATTGTTTGATTTTGCTTTTATCGTCTGGGAATAGCGTGCGAACAGTACCACCAAGCGTCGCGGTATCAGGGATCACGTTATAGGCATTTCCGGCGTTTACTTGGGTGACAGAGAGTACCGCGAGGTGTGCGGGGTTAATGTGCCTTGTAATAAAGCTTTGCCAATGAGTGATAAGTTCGGCGGCACAAAGTATAGGATCTAAGCCGTCATGAGGTTTCGCGGCATGACAACCGATACCTTTAATGCCGAGTGAAAAAGAGTCAGCACAGGCTGTAAGAGGGCCTTCACATAAGCGTATTTTCCCTATCTCTGTGCCAGGATCGTTATGTAGACCATAGACTTCATCAACCCCATCAAGACAACCTTGCTCTATCATACCTATCGCACCACCAGGCACACGCTCTTCACTAGGTTGAAATAAGAAGCGCACATGGCAGGGCAGGGAGTCTTTGTGTTCGATTAAAATCTTAGCGGTAGTGAGTGCAATGGCCATGTGCGAGTCGTGTCCACACATATGAGCAATGCCGTCATGCTTAGAGCAGTAATCGTGTGCATTTTCTTCTTTGATGGGAAGGGCGTCCATATCCGCGCGCAAGGCAATACGTTTGCTTGCCCCGGGAGTTTCCAAATCAGCCGTAAAGCCATACCCGAAACTATCTCGAATGGTATATCCTAGCTCGGCCAAGATTTGGCGACAGAAGGTTGCCGTGTCTTTTTCTTCTAGACTAAGTTCGGGGTATTGATGTAAGTGACGACGCTTGTCGATGGTCCAGTTAAGGTTTGCTTTGGCGAGTGAAAGTGTCTCCATTGAAATGGCTCCTTTGGGTTCTACTTGATTCAGTCTATGGTATAGTGAACGCAATGAAAAGGAGGGGCCATGAAAAGACTGATTAGTTTGCTATTACTAGCCTTGATGATGAGCGTAGGAGGACAAGCGATGGCGGCAGTGAAACACGCGACAGCTATTTTTGCTGGGGGATGCTTTTGGTGTATGCAGTCTGACATGAATAAAGTCCCGGGAGTTGAAAAGACAGTGGTTGGTTATACCGGTGGACACACAAAGGATCCGACCTATGAGCAAGTGTCGGCCGGGGGCACGGGGCACTTAGAAGCTATCGAAGTCACGTTCGATCCGGCTAAGCTCAGCTACAAAGAGCTACTGAATGTCTATTGGCACGACATCGATCCTACCGATGCTAGCGGCCAATTTTGTGATAAAGGACATCAATATACTTCAGCGATTTTTACCCAAGGAAGAGAACAAAAAGAGATTGCTGAACAGAGCAAACAAGCACTTATCGACTCAGACAAGTTTAAACACGTAGTCACCGTTATCCGCCCGGCGACAAAATTTTATCCTGCAAAGACGTATCATCAGGATTATTATAAGAAAAATCCTCTGCGCTATCGTTATTATCGTTATAGTTGTGGGCGTGATGCGCGCTTGAAAAAAATTTGGGGATAAAGCCGCTCAACATCTTTCTTTTTATTTTTGCTCGCGCTATGATGATAATTCAACGATTGGCTAACTCACGCCAGTCACTTATTCAAGGAAGAACAGTCGAAGGACAACAAGGATGCTTGAGATCCCCATCAAAAAAATCAGCACTGAATCCCTCAAAAATATGACCGAACGTTATGTACTGGATTCTAACCCTGATTTATGTCGTCATGACGAAGGCTTCACCAAGCGTCGTGATGAGATCATCTCAAAGGTTAAAGCAGGTTACTTGCGCGTGCTGTATGACATGAAGCATCTGAAGGTGACTTTCGAATAATACTCGGCA
>JAUHZG010000139.1 GCA_030425845.1 Gammaproteobacteria bacterium | reverse complement strand
TGTCATTCGCTTATCGCTTCCCGAGACTCTCAAAAGCGATCGCCATCGATTACAACCTCATCACCGTAATGCTTTACTTTATCTCCGGCAGCGGCTTCCCCACCCACTTGTGCGAGAGCAAGGCAATCTCCTGTGACTCACGCTATACGACTCCTCTCACCGAAGGTCCAGAACAATGGCCCATGGCAGCGTATAACTTTTATATGATTTTCCTCTGCGGGTTTTCACTGTGCTTATTGCACACAAATCACAAATCCATGCCAAGTAAAACGCAGCGGGTGTTTGGTGTAGAGTCGCTTGCTGGAGATGCGGCCTCACGTCGAGCGGACGAAGCACTGCCCGTAGCCCCAAAGGTCGTGAGCAAACCTTACAGCGCCACTTACAAATCGGTTGTTTCTACCTCCTCTTTGTTGGCTTTGATGACCTCGTTATCCGGTAGCAGTCGCGCGATGTTTACTCTTGAACTTATCGTGTGCATAGTGATCGCCGTGGGAAATTTTTTCGCGCAATTTACCAACTTTACTTCACAGCGTAGTCAAGATGATACCGGCACCTGGATTCACCGTAAGCTTGAACAACATGCGGCTGGCGCAAGCAAATTTTTCGCCCTGTGCTACGCATTCAGTAATGCCGGCTTATACTTTAATACCATCGATCAAGCCACTGTGCGACTTGGTCTTAGTCACAACAAAATGCACGAGTACGGATTTGATCATGGCGCAGAATGGGCGGCACTCAATACTCTCCATATTGCAGGATTACTCGTTTTTACCTTACAGACTTATTTCTATTACCAACATAACATTGAGCGTGACATAAAAAATTCAGCGCCACTCTATAACCCCGTAGGCCAAAGCCTCTTTTCACAACGCTTTAGTCTTTGGAGCATCGTCTCCGCCACTTACAAATCCATTGCTACCGCTTTTTCCCTCGCCGGCGTGACCACTGCGATACTCGGTAGTGTTGCAAAAGAAAATATAAGTAGTGTGCTTGCTTTGAGTGCTCTAGTGAGTTTATTTAGTTTGCCTTCACAGCTGTGCTTTTATTGTAAATCCAAAGAAGAAGCAACCAACTATAATCACACCTTCTTGCAACTGCGTCCCTATATCGATAAAGATAGAACTGGCACTTCCGGCAGTGGCGTGTAAGCTTATTGGCATAGCACTTGCATCTCATCGGCTACCTTAAGGATTAACCGGGTACTAAAGTCAATCAAATGACATTTGCCCATTATTCAAGGATGAATTTGACGTGTTACAGCGACTGATATTAGCCCTACTTTGCATCTCTTACGCCGCATTTGCGTCAGCAGAACGTCAATCGCTAGCGAGTTTAAAGCAAATCGCTATTGAATACATTAAGGCGCAGAACCAGGGTCTTGTCACCGGCCGAATTGAGGTGGATGCGAGCAACCTCGATACACGAATCCGTGTCAATAAGTGCCAAGGTAACCCCATTGCGTTCTTACCCTCTAGCTATAAACCAGCCAGCGCAAGAGCGGTCGGCGTGAAGTGCCTATCCCCCAAATGGCAAATCTACGTGCCGGTCAAAATCAAGATTTTCTCACCCGCAGTCGTAGCCGCCAGGCCACTAAAAGCCGGAATGATTGTGAATTTTTCAGATGTTAGTGTGAAAGAAGTCAATATCAAGCGTCTGCGCCACCATTATTATGAGGATCCGGAAAAACTCATCGGCAAGCAGATAAAGCACACCGTTAAAATAGGACAGGCTATCACCAAGCGCGACGTGATTGAGCCAAAGGTGATAAAACGTGGTCAATTTGTGCGTATCCAGGCGCGTAATGGTGCCTTAGCTGTTACGATGAATGGGATTGCCATGCAAGATGGACGGGTGAACCAGCTAATTCGCGTCAAAAACTCGTCAACTGGCCGCGTGATTCAAGCAGTTGTGCGGAGCGCGCAGGTGGTGGAAGTGAATTTAGGTAAAAAGTGAGAAAACGCTAAAGTTTTGACGATTTTTGTCGATAACGTTGGTAACTGGACACAAAAAGGAGAAATAACAATGGCAATTGAAATGAACCCAAACGGCAGTAATAACATCAATAGTCAATCGGTTGGCCAAAACCAGCAAACTGGCACGGATAAGGCGAACGATAAACCGGCTGGAGCCCAAGGTGAGGTTTCTAAAGACAAAGTGAGCCACCCCAGCCATGTCAACATTACTAAAACGGCGGGTGATCTCAAAGCAATTGAGCAAGGACTCAACTCACTACCAGAGGTAAACAAAGCCAGAGTTGCTGAAATTAAGGCGCAACTTGCCAATGGCAGTTACAAAGTGGATCCACAAAAAGTGGCCGAGGGGATCTTAACGAAAGAGTTCCCTGAAGAGTTTAGCTAATGTCATCCTTCGGCGAAATACAGTGTCATCCTCTAGCGAAATACAGTGTCATCCTCCGGCGAAATACAGTGTCATCCTCCGGCTTGACCGGAGGATCCAATAAAACAGGAGCAAGCCATGATTAACAGCAACCAAGCCAGCGAACTCGCTACCCTGCTAACCAAACAAAAAGCACACACCGATGAGCTGCTTGCCCTCATGCCCATTGAGCGTGAGACCTGTTTGAAAAAATCTGCTGACGACATTGCTGACATCACAGCAAAAAAGGAAACGCTACTCAAACAAATAGCTGAACTTGATAAATCACGCCAAGCCCTATTCCAACAAGCCGGTCTCAAGGATGAAAAAGGTGCGATGGAAAAGTTTATCGCAATGACCGATGCGTCCCAACAAGCGAGGCTAAACGAGGCGTGGCAAGCGCTGAAAACCAACCTAGAAAACTGTCAACGTGAAAACATTCAAAGCGGTATCGTTATCAATGCCTGTCAAATGAATACACGCGGACTGATTAACGTCTTACAAGGACGCCCCGCGCAAGAGAGTGTTACCGGCTATGATCGCAAAGGTAAAGGGCAATCTTCAGGTGGCGGTTACGGTGGCGGAAGTGCAAGGGCTTGACCCTATAGTTCATTAGCCCCATACTCTTTGCATGCAATTTGATAGTCACCGTCTACAACGCGTCACCGCCCTACTCGAGTCGTATTTGGACGAGCAGAAATATGCGTGTCTCGATTGCGCAGTGATCAAAGACAACGAGCTCGTGTTTTCTTATCGCAAAGGTATGCAAGATCTTGATAGCAAGACACCGTTACAAGCAAACGCCCTTTTTCGCATTTATTCAATGACAAAACCCGTCACGGCTGTGGCACTTATGATGTTATACGAGCGTGGATTGTTCCAGCTCAGCGATCCACTACACCTATACCTGCCCGAGTTGGCCAACCTTGCCGTGATCGATCCTTGCGATCCAACTAAGACCGTGCCAGCTAAACGCCCCATCACGATCACCGACTTACTGACGCATCAAGCGGGTTTTAGTTACGATTTTAATCCGGACTGCCCTGTCGCCGCCTTGTATCGTGAACGCGGTTTGAAATTGTTAGACTACATGCAACCTAGCGATACTTTCATTCAGGAACTCGCTAGCCTGCCCTTACGTTACCAACCTGGCGAGCACTGGTTATACAGTATCGCCAGTGACATACAAGGCGTTTTGGTTGAACGACTCAGCAACAAGACGTTAGCTGAGTTTTTTCAAGAAGAGATTTTTACACCGCTAGGTATGCAAGATACCGCCTTTTGGGTTCCACCCGAAAAACAGTCACGTCTTACTACTTGTTATACTCATTCTAGTATTTGCGAGAACCCTGCGACTCAAAAGTTTTCGCATTATTTCGCTGAACTATTAGGTGAACCGACCCACGGTCCATTCATCGCGGTGGATTCAGCAAAGGAAGGCATCTATCTTCGCGATCCTGCTTTTTACGCCGGAGGACGAGGATTGGTGAGTACACGTGATGATTTCTTAGCGTTTTGCCAAATGCTACTAAACAAAGGGCATCACCGAGGAAGTCGATTGCTTAGCGCTTACAGTGTTGACTACATGACTGCCAACCACTTGGACGGTGATCTTGTACAAAACGCACTCCCGGGCTTTAGTGAAATGCATTATCCGGGGATTGGCTTTGGCTTTGGTGTTGGCGTCACACTCGCGCCACACAAGGCGAAGATCCTCGGTAACCCCGGCGAGTATGGCTGGGGCGGCGCGGCGAGCACGGCGTTTTTCATTGATCCAACTGAAAACATGATTGTACTGTTACTGACGCAATGTCTACCGTCATCCTTGTTTTCAATCCGACCAGAGTTACGAGTCAGTCTCTACCAAGCACTCACTGCCTAATATTTTACACTTGAATCCTAATTAAATTCTGGTATTAATGTAGCTTTAATTAGCCAGGAAATATTGATGCCAAATAATTACAATGATGTTCAGCCTCATGAGGTAAACGCGGTGATCCAGAAGGTGTTTCAGTTCATCACCTCAGTCGAGTCAAGTGACTATGTCAGCCTGCTTAGACAAGTGCGGAAGCACTATACTGAAACCCCAACCGCAACCCTAGGTGGCCTTAGCTTTGCTGGACCACGTACACGCACTGTGGACATTGATAGGCACATTGGTCTTCTTCTCAAACCTGGACACTTATCCCCTTGCGGCTCTGTCTCTCTCTTTGGCGGGGACATCACCACCACGTCTGCAGCCTTTCATCTAATTAACTCGCTAGTTGCAGCGGCACATAGTGAAGAAGCTCTCACATTAACTCATGACGTTAACTTCAGCCTAAAAGAGGCAACAAATAGTAATCTCCTCTCACAAGCTTCCTGTCAAACGATACGTGACAGACTGGTCCCTATGTTAGATGAATATGTTGCACAACTTGAGGTGGCTCAAGCGGTAGAAGCCGAAGAAAAAGCCGCACAAGCAGTGACCGCGGACGCGACACTAGCTCCAGTGACCAGAGGCGATAATGGCGCAGAGGAAGAAGATGACGACGATGCAGCCTCTAGTAGCGACTCGGGTACGGACTCAGATGAAGAAGAAGATGATGATGAGAAGGCAGAAGAGACTACAGCAGCGGGAGATGCTAGCGTAGGACCACCAGA
>JAUHZG010000138.1 GCA_030425845.1 Gammaproteobacteria bacterium | reverse complement strand
CATGCAGGCACTCGATGATTAGGATGCTTTGACTCTCACTATTTCTTGGCTTGACCCTCGAATGGATAACACTCATTATAGAATAGTGGTGCAGAGAGGGCCGCGCGTAGCGCCCTCGCCACCAATGGGTAGTAGCATTTGTTTGAGGGGGATGTGTGAGCATTATTATGGGAGTCGATCCTGGCTCACGCATGACAGGTTACGGCATCTTACGTTTTCACAACAACCAATACCACCACATTACTCATGGCACGATAAATGTCGCCTCTCTGCCGACATTGGCTCAGCGTTTACGGGTGATACACGAGACACTCTATGAGCTTATCGAAACGCACAAGCCTCGCACCGTGGCCATTGAGCAAGCCTTTGTCCATAAAAACCCCAAGACTGCACTTATCTTAGGCCAGGCACGTGGCGCAATCATTGTCGCTGTAGGGCGTGCTGGTCTGTCATTTGAAGAGTATACGCCGCGTCAGGTAAAGCAGGCAATTGTGGGTTATGGAGCGGCGGGTAAAGAGCAGGTCCAGCATATGATCAAGGCGTTGCTTAATTTAGAGCTGGAGCCAGATTCGGATGCCGCGGATGCGCTAGGCGTAGCCATTACGCATTGCCAAACGGGCTCGCCCTTGGCACAATTTGCTAGACGCTCACGCACACGTAAAAGCTCATTTAGAGGAATGAAAATCGATGATAGGTAGACTCAGCGGAATTTTAATCGAAAAACAGGCGCCGATGTTATTGGTGGATGTCGGTGGGGTGGGTTATGAAGTGCAAGCACCGATGTCGACTTTCTTTGCGCTACCAGAGCTTGACCAACCCGTTGTGCTTCATACGCAGTTCATCGTGCGCCAAGATGCGCAATTGCTTTATGGCTTTCATAGCAAAATGGAGCGTGCGTTATTTAACTCATTAATCAAAGTCAATGGTGTGGGCCCTAAGCTTGCGATTACGATCCTCTCAGGGATTGAGCCGCCGCAGTTCGCACAATGCATCGCCGATCAAGATACGACGACGTTAGTGCGTCTGCCGGGGGTGGGTAAACGTACCGCTGAACGTTTGGTTGTAGAGATGCGTGATAAGTTAGAGGATTGGTTAAGTGATGAATTAGCCTCGAATGAGTTAGGCGCAGTCAAAGCACTGAAATCAGATAATGCCGCGCTCAAAGATGCGACCAATGCGTTAATTAGCTTGGGTTATAAGCCTGCTGAAGTCAAAAAATTATTAGCCAAGCTTGTCACTGATGACTTATCCAGTGAACAAATTATTCGAGCCGCCTTACAAGGAGCGCAACGATGTCACGAGACAGCTTAGTTACCCCTGAAACATTCACCGATGAAGAAGCGTTAGATAACAGCATTCGTCCCGCACGCTTACATGATTATATCGGGCAAGTGGCGGTGAAAGAACAGATGGATATATTCATCCAAGCGGCGCGCCTGCGCCAAGATGCCTTGGATCATACTTTGATCTTCGGTCCACCTGGATTAGGTAAAACGACACTTGCCAATATTATCGCGCATGAGATGGGGGTGAACTTAAAACAAACCTCGGGACCTGTTTTAGAGCGCGCAGGGGACTTGGCGGCACTACTCACCAATCTTGAACGACATGATGTGTTATTCATCGATGAAATTCATCGTTTGAGTCCTATGGTTGAAGAAGTGTTATATCCTGCGATGGAAGATTGTCAGATTGACATCATGATTGGTGAGGGCCCGGCGGCTAGATCAATTAAGCTCGATATTCCGCCATTTACATTAGTCGGCGCCACTACGCGAGCAGGCTTATTGACTTCACCACTGCGCGATCGTTTTGGGATCGTGCAACGACTAGAGTTTTATGATATTGACGATCTCTCGTTAATTATCAAGCGGGCCTCGCATATTTTAGCGGTGTCTATTGAAGACAATGCCGCACGTGAGATTGCACGTCGTTCACGTGGCACACCACGGATTGCCAATCGTCTATTGAGACGGGTGCGTGATTACGCTCTCGTGAAGGGAGATGGTGCCATCACTGAGTCCCTTGCGGCGAGTGCCTTGGATATGCTTGATGTGGATAAACATGGCTTTGATCTGATGGATAGAAAGCTCCTTCTGTGTTTGATTGAAAAATTCGGCGGCGGCCCAGTAGGGATAGATTCGTTAAGTGCCGCTATCAGCGAGGAGCGTGGCACGATTGAAGATGTTATCGAGCCGTATCTTATCCAGCAAGGCTATATCATGCGTACGCCACGCGGGCGAATTGTGACCGAAGCGGCATATCGGCATTTTGGTGTAAAAGTGCCGAGTGAGGCAAAAGGTGCGCAGCAGGAACTGTTGAGCTAGGAGCTCAATGTGTGATCTGGTTTTACCTTCGGCGATAAGCCTTCTGCGGCTGCGGACTCCTAGGCTAGGTTAAAACGAGTAAACTGTGGTTTGGTTGGGTATTTTGCCTTGTAACTTGTTGAATTAATGAGCTTAAGTAGTGCCTATGGTGGCAGATTTTTGTGTGGTACAGACTACGCCGCGTACTAACTTTTTTGACTTAATTCTAGACCGAGTGCTACGATTAAATGAAACACATAACACAGGGATGCTATGGAAAGCTTCGACCGTTTTATCGCCGTTATCGGCCTGGTTACATATTTGACAAGACGTGTGCGTGAAGCACAGATTTATCTTGATCCGGGTACTGCCAGCATTATTTTGCAAGTCGTGATAGGGGCTATAGTGGGGGCCTTGGCCACAGTGAAGCTCTACTGGCACAAGTTTAAGAACTTGTTTAGCAAAAAGAAGAGCGGAAACAACAACAAACCCTCAGAGTCACGCGAGCAAAGTGATGACGACTGAAGAAATAAATCAACGTTCGTTTCGCGATCCGTCCGGTCACATCTTCGAGCACGACAATAAAATCTATCGCACCGTTATGCCAGGGGTGGCGAGTGACTTCCAAGCGATTCGCCAAGGTGAACTATTGCCACAACTGATCGCGCATCACAAATTATTAGGCGAGAGTACACTCGCGCCTTTGCTTGCCAGTAAACTTTTCCCAAGCGCCTATGCGGTACTCGAGCATCCAAAATTAGACTTTTGGAGTTACCCTTATGAGTGGCCGTTTTCTTTATTACAATCAGCGGCATGTTTAACACTAGACATTTTATTGCAAGCCTTAGAAGAAAACGTCAGCTTGTCTGATGCCTCTGCTTATAATGTGCAATTTCAAGGAATTAATCCTATCTTTATCGATCACCTCTCATTCATTCCTTACAAAGAAGGGGATAGATGGCAAGGGCATCAGCAATTTTATGATCACTTCTTAAATCCACTGCTATGTTTTGCGTTGACTGGCATGCCTTACCATGCTCTTTATCGCGGTAATATTAATGGCCTTGGGACAGAGGACTTGGCGAAGTTGCTACATTGGCGCGATAAGTGGCGACTTAATGTGATCATGCACGTACTACTTCCGGCGCGTTTTCAGCAAAGGAAGTACCGAGCGCTAGCAGAATCTAAAGTTCATCAAAAAACATTGCCGAAACGATCGTTTGTTGCCTTAGTGCAAAGCTTACTTGATTGGATAGCTAGCCTGTCTCCTCGCGGAATGGATAAGACGGTTTGGCATGATTATACGACGAATAATAATTACGATAGCTCGGGTTACCAAGAGAAAAAAGATTTTATTGCCGAGTTTGTGCAAAAGACAGGGGCGAACACAGTCTGGGATCTTGGTTGTAATACCGGTGAGTTCTCCGAAGTATGTCTTGGCCATGGTGCTCAGCGTGTGATTGGTTTTGATGTGGATCATGGCGCTTTAGAAGGGGCTGTCGCAAGAGCGAAAGCCAAATCACTTAACTTTACCCCCTTGTATGCTAATATCTGTAATCCCACGCCAGCTCAAGGGTGGGGGCTCGATGAAATGGCTTCCATCCAATCACGAGCTAATCCTGATGGGCTAATTGCGTTAGCCCTGATTCATCATATTGCCATTAGTAATAACGTACCACTGCACTTGATAATCGACCACGTTGTCTCTCTGGCACCCGCTGGCGTCATCGAGTTTATCCCAAAAGAAGACTCGATGGTTCAACACTTACTAGCGCTACGCGAGGATATCTTCGAGGATTATTCTCGTGAGAATTTTGAGTCACTATTATCCGCGAAAGCGACTATTGTGAAGACGCAAACTTTAGATCATAACCAAAGGACTTTGTTTTGGTATCAGAGCAAGTAAAAAAAACGTCTTCATTGTTACTGGTGTTGATGCCTCTATTACTGTTGTATCCTTGTCTTAATTTCTTTCACTACTATCAGTATCCGCTATTGAGTGTAAGTTGTTTGTGGGTAGTCCTTTGTGCATTGGGCTCAGGTTTGTGGTTAGGTGCTCTTGGCAGTGGAAAACGTGCCAATAACCTTGCGACAACTATCTGGCTCATTGTCAGTTTTGTGTTAGGAGTAAAAGGCTATACTTTTTTCATGATGATGGCGTTACTGACCGGGGTAGGCTTACTTGTTGGCCGAGTCAATACTCTTTGGATCATTGGTGTGTTAACCCTGGCAGCTTTTGGAACCTACTTTACACAACCCGTGCTAGCAGACAAGGTGCTATTGATGTTCGGTTGTGCCTGGTGTGCATTGTTGACATGGTCTTTTTACTCACACTGCGCTCGTGCGATCATGGCGCGACTGCTGTTAATGTTTATTCTTCTGCTGGTGTTGAGTATTCAGTTTAACTTACATTCTTGGCCTCTGGCTTTCATTGGCTTGTGTACCTTAGGCCTTAGTCTCTTAATGAGAGAGAAGTTGATGGAAATCCTTCTATGGGTCGCGCTTGCTATGGTACTCACGAGTTTGGCTGAAATGTTAATAGTGAGTAAGCCAATGCCGCAGAGACTTACTGTTAAGAAAGCATTACCATCAGTTGTTCATGTGATCTTAGATGAGCATATTGGCCTGTCAAGTATCCCCAAAGGAACGCCAGGACTACCCGAATTAAAGAGACGCATTGTCAACCTATATCAGTCTAATGGTTTTCGTGTTTATACGAATGTCTATAGTCATTATGCTA
>JAUHZG010000011.1 GCA_030425845.1 Gammaproteobacteria bacterium | reverse complement strand
CTGCTCGATGTGATCTCCTTTGATGCGCCAGATAAAAATGGTGAGTCTGTGGTGATTGACAAAGACTATGTCAATGAACACCTAGATGCGTTGGTACAAGACGAAGACTTATCACGTTATATTCTGTAGTGATGGGTGTTAAGTCCAGCTATCGTTCTCGATAGCCACTCAATCAAAAAATACAGGAGCTCCTTCAATGGGTACGCCCTGCTAGAGGTTGCGCCCTGCTAGAAGTGTCACCCTTTGGCTTGCCCAAAGGGTCCAATAGGATTGGATTCTCTGTCAAGCCAGAGAATGACAAGCCGTAAGGAGGAATTAGCGCGCAGCGCGTGCTCCTCCATTGACGTCACCTCTCGGAAAAACTGGAGCTCCTTCAAGGGTAGGTTGTCTATTGCCCCCCCATTTGGGTAAAACATAGCCATTACCACCTCACACAAACTGCGCCTTAGCACAGCATCATGGTAAACACATGAACAAATCGATAAGTAATTACCCCTATTTAGCCATTTCTTATTGTTTTACGATAAATTTATTGGTAGGATGAACTTACGTTAAAGGTTATTCCCCAAGTGGGTGGCTCGAAGAGGATGCCGACAACATCTCCCAAAAGCCGTTTGTCATAACTGATAGCAGCCAGCTATGACAAACTAGGCAATCCAACTCGAGCCACCTACACCCTACTTCGCTAGGTTAACGGGAAACAAAGTTATTTGACCTCTCCGTCAATATAGTTGATAAACGAGTCCGTTTGCATGATGTAACAAAGTGACTTGTCTATCGAAAAAACCCTGTTAGGCTAAGTGTACTTTGCGGTACACTTAGCCTTCTTCTTTGAGAGTCTGGAGATTTTATTCAACCAATGGAAAAGATCAAACGCTTAAGTGCCATTTTTAAGGTACTGTTCCAAATTGGGTTCATTCTGCAACCCGTTGCCGAAGTGTTTTACTGGCTAAACTACCCCAACGCACAATATGCAAGCAACCACTTCTTCATCGGGGGAGGTGAAAGTGGGTTTGCTATTTTACATGCTATCACCTTGCAAGATAGATTACTCGCGCTCAGTGCAAGCTTTATCCCACTGGCCATTAGCATGACCATGCTCGTCTTACTTATCAAACTCTTTGATAATTTCAGCAAAGGCTTGATCTTTAACCCAGTGAATATTTCGCGCATTAAACATATTTCTTATTTACTGTTTGCAAGCCAATTGTTTGTCCCCATTCACCAAGCCTTGTTGTCTATCATCTTAACGATGGGCAACCCGCCTGGCCGCCGCGAGATCTTAATCAGCCTCAATGCCGATAACCTCACCATGATCATCAGTGCGTTTATTATATTGATGATTGCCTGGATTATGGCTGAAGCTTACAAAATCTACGAAGAACAAGAGTTTACTGTCTAATTATGTCAATAGTAATTAATCTCGATGTCATGCTCGCCAAGCGTAAAGTGCGTTCAAACGAACTCGCACAAGCGATTGGCATTACCGAACAGAACCTATCCATCTTAAAAACCGGCAAAGCCAAAGCCTTGCGTTTATCTACGCTAGAGGCCATTTGCAATTACCTGGAGTGTCAGCCCGGTGACTTGCTTGAGTTTGTCTGTGAAAAGGTCGAAGAAGTGTGATCTCAACACTCTGAATGGAACATTTCCGCCACGCTAAGACTATAACCGTCAATATGAAACAGCGAGCGCCTAGCATAAGTCCCCGTCAAACTTCCAAAAATTTCCTGCGCACGAGTCGTTAACAGCGGCTCATCCGATGCCGCACAAAACTCAAACGGCTCTCTGTCACAATCAGGACGCTGATAAAGAAAGTGATCGCCTAGCCCGCCCTCACCAAGCCCAGTTAACTCATCGGCGAACGCTTCATAGGTGGCACGTGGGAACTGAGTGATCGCATACACAAACGGTTCGCCGTCACATTCAATGATCACTTCTCGCACGAAGTTCTCATCACGCCAGTCTTGCTGTAAGACTCGCACCTTAACTTGTTGGTAATGTTGGCGTAACGCTTGTATTAATTGTTTGGGACCCGCTAACCAATAGCGTAGTGGCAATGGCGGCTTAGGTTGCAACAAATCTAAATGGGAGCACCACGCTGATGGCTGATGATTGGCAGAAAGTTTTAAGAAATTTTGTAGTAGCGCGTAGCCGTGTTCGGTTAATAACGATTCGGGGTGGAACTGCACACCTATCAAAGGGGCATGCCGATGCGCAAGCGCCATCACTTCACCGCAAGGCGAGCAAGCAATCACAGTGAGATCTTTAGATAAGCCTTGCTCCTCAACAATCAACGAATGGTAACGTCCAACTTGATAGGTCTTAGGAAGGCCGGCAAACAGCGCATGTCCATTCTGCAATAGTGTTCCGGCTTTACCGTGCAACGGCTCACGTGCACGCGCTATCTTACCACTGAACGCCGCACCGATGACTTGATGCCCAAGACACACCCCTAAGATTGGAATGCGTTGATAAAAGGCTTTCACCACATCTAAACAAATACCCGCTTGAAGTGGTCCACAGGGTCCGGGCGATAAGATAATGTGCGAAGGTCCCATCGCATTGATCTGCGATAAGCTAATAGCGTCATTACGTACGACTCTAACGTCCTCACCCAACTGACGCACATAACGCGCTAAGTTATGTACGAACGAGTCATAGTTATCCAAAATCAAAATCACGCGCTACTCTCCTTCGCGAAAAGAGCAAGAAAGGGTGCCGCCTTCGTGAGGGTTTCTTGATATTCTTGTTCGGGGCAAGAATCTAATACGACTGCACCGCCAGCGCTGAAATAGCCTTTTGTGTCATTCACTGCCATGGTTCGAATCGCCACCGAAAAATCCGCATCGCCGTTAAACCCAACGTAACCCATCGAACCACAATATGGCCCGCGCGTGGTTTGTTCCAACTCGCTAATGATTTGCTGTGCGCGAATTTTAGGAGCTCCTGTGATCGAACCAGCCGGATAGGATGCTTTGAGTGCAGAAAAAACTGACTCACCCGCACGCAGCGTCCCCTCAATGGTAGACACTAGATGATGAACATTAGCAAAGGATTTCATACCTAATAACTCTGTGACGGTCACAGAGTCATCCTCGCAGACTCGCGACAAATCATTTCGCATCAAGTCAACTATCATGATATTTTCGGCGCGATCTTTCTCACTCGTTTTCAGTGTCTGTGCTAACTGCTTGTCTTGTTGCTCATCTGTCGCACGTGCAATCGTGCCTTTGATGGGAGAAACACTAAGACGTGAACCTTGAGCCCGTAGATAGCGCTCTGGCGAGCACGATATCACAGCGCCTTGTGGAAAGTTAATATACGCTGAAAAAGGCGCCGCATTAGTGGTTTGCAATTGCTGATACAAATGAAAACATTCAGGCCTTGTCGCGAACTCTACAGTCCATTGCTGCGACAAATTCACTTCAAAGATATCGCCAGCTGCGATGTACTCTTTTGCTTTGCGAACAGCGTCACAATAACTCTCTGCGGTGAAATTTGACTGACAGCACGTTACAACCGGCTCGGCTATGCTGTTTGGCCTTTGCTCTGTTTGCAGTTTGCTAAAGAACCAACCGAGCCGCTCATTCGCCTGGTGTACACGCGCCTCTTTACCTTGCTTAGGTAAACCTGAACTATAGACGGTGCACTTCTCATTTTGATGATCAAAGGCAACCACCAAATCAAAAAAACCAAAATACAACTCAGGAAGATTAATCGGATCACTTACCGCCGGCAGATGCTCAAAATACTGACCCGCCTCGTAACCAAGATATCCCATCAACCCGCCTTGAAAGGCTATACCATCATCCAAACACTCAAAGGCATAATGCGCGCAGAGTTTTTCTAACACATCGACCACCGAATTCAGTTCATGGCGTTTACCATCGATAATGACTTGCGACCCTTTACTCATCACCGTCTTAAACGGCGCAATACCAAGATAGCTATGCTCTCCAAAGCCAGGCATTTGTCGACTGGATTCAAGCAGCACCACCTGACAGTCCCCCTCAAAACAAGCGGCGAGCGACTGCGGCGATTGATATTCAAATGTTTCAAATAGTGGTTTCATGGTTGAAGTATTTCGTAGTGTTGGTTGATGATAGCCTTGAAGTCATCATCTAGAGTATGCCAATCGACTATGTCAACAAGGATCGGTATATTACTTTGCGAGAGTGCTTCTTTTAGCATGGTAAGTGCTGAGACGCTTAAGACCTTCTCTGCAACAAGAGCACAATCGATATCCGAGTACTGTCTAGCAGTGCCTTTGACTCTTGAACCAAAAACACGTATTTCAACACCAGGGAAAAACTGTTTAATCAACGTTTTTATCTGCGCTAAAGTTTTAGGGTCACAATCAATCATGTGCACTCTCAAGTACCGTGATGAGTTTTGCACAAGAGTGTGCAAAAGCTACTGCACTGGCTAAGACTTCTTGTGCCTCTTTTTCGCTGTAAGTAAGAGAAGATATATTTCTAGCCTGATGAAAGGCGAACCAAATAACCGGATCAGCAACCAACCCGGCTTTAGCCGCTTGCCGGAACAAATCTTTCTTGGAAAACGGAAGGGCTACCGTCTCGGGTGATACATTTTCAGAGAGCCAGCGCTGAATCAATTTCCAAGACAGTTCGTAAGTATATTCAAAGCGCTGAATGACCGAGTCGCGAAGTGCCAGACTCAGTTTCTGATCAGCGGTATTATTTTCGTACAAATCTATCGCGTCCGTCAGCGATGATTGAGCCTGTTTGATTTTCTCGAAATTTAATGACACTAGTTTGTTCCCATAATTTTGTACGATTATATTCTACCATGTGGCCTGATTCCACCCACCCCCTCATTGGTGTACAATGGCCAGCCTGGGAGAGGACTATGGCAAAACTGACCACGATTAAACTACAGCGCAAGCAGCGTAACCTGCATTTGGCCTATGATGACGGCACAGCATTCGATTTATCCTGCGAGTACTGTCGAGTGCATTCCCCTTCCGCCGAAGTCCAAGGGCACCATCCCAGCGAAGCCAAACTGGTGACAGGCAAACAAGCGGTAAATATCCAAGCCATTGAACCTATTGGCAATTATGCCGTAAAGCTTATTTTTGATGATGGCCATGATTCAGGGATTTTCACCTTCGACTACCTCTATGAGCTTGGCCAAAGCCATGATGAGAAATGGAAAACTTATACAGACGCGGTTGCCAAAGCCGCCACGGGAGCAGCATGAGCGAGCACGACACACAAGAAAAATCCCCACTGACTGATTTTGGCTATGAGAAAGTCAGCCCCAAGGAGAAAACCCGCAAAGTCGCCGAGGTTTTTCACTCGGTTGCCTCAAAGTATGACTTGATGAACGATCTTATGTCGCTTGGCACCCATCGTTTGTGGAAACATTTCACCATCAACCTTACCAATGTGCGTGCGGGCCAAACGGTGCTAGACGTAGCCGCCGGCACTGCCGATCTCTCTAAGAGCTTCGCGAAAAAAGTCGGCCCCAACGGCCAAGTGATTGTCACTGACATCAATGACTCCATGCTCAAAGTCGGACGCACTCGCTTAGAAGATGCTGGCCACATTAGCAATGTGCGCTACGTACAAATGAATGCCGAAGCACTCGCCTTCCCAAACAACAGCTTTGACTTGATCACGATTGCCTTTGGCTTGCGGAACGTCACTGATAAAGCGAAAGCGTTGCGCAGTATGTATCAAGCCGTCAAGCCGGGAGGTCAACTCATCGTGTTAGAGTTCTCTAAACCCACCGTACCTGGGCTCGATAAAGTGTATGATGCTTATTCGTTTAAGTTGCTACCCAAGATAGGTAAATGGGTAGCTAAAGATGAAGATAGCTACCGTTACCTCGCCGAGTCGATTCGTATGCACCCCGATCAAGACACCTTAAAATCCATGGTATTGGCGGCAGGCTTTGATGAATGTAAAGTACACAATCTCTCTGGTGGTATTGTCGCGGTTCATCAAGCAAAGAAATTTTAAGGGGGATGTCATGACGGACTCATTTGTTTTAACGCAGTTAGCCAAAGTCATTACCCGTGTAATGCGACTTGATCCTGAGGTCAAAACATTACTCGCTCCCGTGCAACAACGTACGTTAGTGCTCGATATCACCGGCAGCCCAGGCCCTATACTTGTTAATTTCCATGAAGACGGGCTAACACTCACGCCTTACCAAGAAGACGAACACGACAAGCCCAACCTCACTCTCAGCGGCAGTGCATTTGATTTTTTAACTCTGGCCAAAGGCCAAGATCCAAAGGCCATGCGTCACATTACCATTGAAGGCGATACCGAACTTGCCACAGAGCTACAACAACTGACGACGCGCTTTGATATCGACTGGGAAGAGCAAGTTGCTAAACTCACAGGCGATGTGATCGCACACCGCTTAGGCAAAGCGTTTAACAAGTTAAAAAATGCTTGTTCACAAACCCGAGAAAGTATGTGTGACAATGTCAGTGAGTACGTACATCACGAAATAAAACTCGCACCACATCCTTACGAATGCGAAAAGTTATATCAAGACATTGATCAATGCCGCCTTGATACCGAACGCCTACTCGCCAAATGGAAAAAAAGAGTCAACACCCATGAAAGTTAATCCAACCTCAAGTCTTACGCGATTCATCATTATCTTGCGCGCGGTAGGCGCTTTTCGCCTTGATAAGCTTTTTGCCAAAAATCAGCTGCCGGTGTGGGTGCGCTTTACCTTTTACTTAAACCCTTTTCGTTGGTTTCCCGGTAAAAAACGCGATCGCGCCGAAAGCTTGCGACTCATGCTCGAATCTTTAGGACCGATATTTATTAAGTTCGGACAGGCGCTTTCTACCCGGCGTGACCTGCTTGCACCAGATATAGCGAATGAGTTAGCTAAGCTGCAAGATAAAGTCCCGCCATTTGACGGAGCAGACGCCAGAGCCATCGTCGAAAAAGAACTCGGCCAACCTATCGAAAACGTCTTTAGCGATTTCTCAGTTGAAGCACTGGCCTCAGCATCCATTGCCCAAGTCCATACAGCCACCTTGCACACTGGCGAAGATGTCGTCGTCAAAATCTTGCGACCCAAGATTCAGCCGGTGATTGAACGCGATCTGAATCTACTGTATACCCTGGCCAAGCTAGTCTTACGTCTGTGGTCAGAAGCACCTCGTTTACGCCCGTTGGACTTGGTCGAAGAGTTTGATCACACGATTCATGATGAGCTCGACTTAAGACGCGAGGCAGCCAATGCTTCACAGCTACGTCGCAACTTTACTGACGCCGATTATATCTATGTGCCTAAGATATATTGGCAACACGTACAAAAGCGCGTGATGGTCATGGAGCGTATTTACGGTGTGCCGATTAGTGATTTAACCGCTTTACATGAAGCGGGGGTCGATATGAAAGTCTTAGCCGAGACCGGTGTTGAGATCTTTTTCACGCAAGTGTTTCGTGATTGTTTCTTCCACGCCGACATGCATCCGGGTAATATTTTTGTCGATATTTCCAACCCATCAAAACCAGTCTATAAAGCGATTGACTTTGGCATTATGGGTACTCTCGATAACCGCGACCAACGTTATTTGGCAGAGAACTTCTTAGCCTTTTTTAACCGCGACTACCGGAAAGTGGCGGAGCTTCACATCGAATCAGGCTGGGTGCCAGCCAATACCCGAGTCGATCAATTCGAATCGGCTATTCGCTCTGTGTGCGAACCCATTTTCGAGTTACCGCTGTCAGAGATCTCTTTTGGTAAAGTCTTATTACAATTGTTCCAAACGGCGCGCCGTTTCCAAATGCCTGTGCAGCCGCAATTGATGTTATTACAAAAAACATTGTTTAATATTGAGGGACTAGGACGCCAGCTCTATCCTGATCTTGATCTGTGGCATACGGCTAAACCGTATTTGGAGAAATGGATCAAAAGCCGCGTTGGCGTCAAAGCACTAATCAAACAAACCAAGCAAAACATTCCGTACTGGATAGAACAAATGCCCGATATGCCAGGCTTGATCCATCGAAGCTTACAACAACTTGCCGCTCAGCCACGGCTCCGCACTAAAGAACCCGAAGAAAAACAGAGGCGCGCGGGTGAAGGTAAACCATTTGTCAGTGTGGTGCTACTCGCCGCCGCGGTAGGGTTTGCTTATTTTGCCGGCGGCACTCATAACGTGCTCGCTAATCACTTGGCCTATGCGCTCGCGGGTGCTGGTGTGTTTAGCTTATTCACTTAAAAACTGTAATCCTATCATTTTCACCTCAAAATGATGAATTATTTTCACGCCAAAACTTGATTAAACTACTCAGCACTCATTCATTGTGTTGAAAGGTGGTTTGGTATGCCAAGACTAAAGAAGAAAGCAGCCCGTCGTAAAGCCGAACATAGAGAAGTAGGCACTAGCGCCGAGACAACTGCTGAAGAAAAACGTGATGCAGCAGAAATGGCGATGGCCACTGCCGCATCATCCAGAGAGAGTGCGCTGGCCGGCGCCCACGCTCGCTTGTTTGGTTCAGTCAGCAACCTTCGCCATTTATCCTCTAAAGCTCAAGGGGCTCTCGCTCCTTACCGCATCCCTGCGAACAGACGTGACCGAGGCAGTGCCCCTCTTATGCGCGAAGACGCGGCTAAGGGAGCAGGTGCAAAATCAGATAGAAACCTAAAACTTTCGGGTAAGAACCTGATGCCGTTATGGGAGAGACAAGCTGGCTTTTTTGAATGCTTAGACGGGTACAAAGCGAGTCGCGAATTTCCCTTAAGCATATTAGGTGAGTTTGAATATTTCGCAGACAGAGCAGAGTATGTAGTCTCAGAACAAGTTCATCGTATATCGGCCAATATCTTCTGTGCTCTTACTTGCCTACAGGGACTCAATAAAGCATTCGAAGCCCTTGAGAAAGCTCACTATGCACATAAGCTTGAACCCGGTACTCTTCAACAAATTCAGCTCACTTTGTGTCACATCAAAGTAAGAGCAAGCTTATGCTTCTTGCGCCTTTTTAAGAATACGCGTGATAGACAAAGTGCCGAGGAATGGATCGGTATCCGTCGAAGCGACAGCTACACGGAAGAAGAAGCATTACGTCGGGTTGCTGAAGCGTTATTTAGTCTGCAAACCGAACACTGTTTACAACCAGCGGTGCAGGTATTTAAGACTAACCAAGCTTCATTTGATGAAACTTACACAGTCGTGATAGCAAAGGAGGTGACCGAGCACCTGCGTCAGTTTTATGAGCTAATCGCGGCACGTCATCCAGATGCAGATGAAGCTCATCACGCTGAATTACTCAAAAAAGCAATACAAAATGCTGCTCTCAATAGTATGAAGCAAAACCGTGCGCGGTTGAGTGGGCCACTTGGACCCGTTTTCAAAAAACTAACAAGCGAGACCACTAAAGGCATGAAGGCGTTAGTAGATGAATGTGAGCAGGCGGCCACGGCGGAGCGTAAAGAGGATAGGGTGCGAGCAACGGCAGCGGCGGCGGCGCCAAGACCTAGAGGATAATCGTAAGCATCGGTTACGCCCTGCGAAGAGCCTGACACATAACCAAACGTAGGGGGGATTCGCACTCAACGCGTGATCCCCTAGAGTTACACACTACCCCCACTTTTTTAGCTGTGTTATGCTAGGGAACACACCCACCTATAAGGAGATAGCTGTTATGGGATTAAGCGGAATCAGCCCCTGGTCACTCATCCTCATTTTATTGATAGCCGTTGTGCTCTTTGGCACCAAGCGCTTGCGCAATGTTGGCAAAGACTTAGGCGGTGCGGTCAAAGGCTTTAAAGAAGGCTTAAATGGCGAAGACGACACAACACCTGAAGATAAGCCTCACTCATGAGCGGGTGGGAGTTTCTCATCATTCTGTTTGTTTGCCTGCTGGTCGTTGGCCCGCGTAAGCTACCCTTGCTCGCCAAACGTTGCGGCAATTACTTACGCTACGGCAAAAATCTCATCCGTGACCTAGAGGCACAGGCACGCCACGGTGATTTGCAACAACCGCCCCAAGGACACGAGCCAACCCATGAATCAAACACCGAACCCAAATGAAGCGGAACCAACTTGGATTAGTTATCTTTTAGAGTTGCGCAAGCGACTGCTGCGCTTTGCTATTGGTTTGTTGTGTTTATTTGGTCTTTGTGCGTTTTACTCCAATACACTTTATCACCATTTAGCCGCACCGCTGCTCGCGCACTTACCTGAGCACAGCCAACTTATCGCAACCAATATTACCTCTGTCTTTATTACGCCGATTAAACTTAGCTTCTATGTCGCGCTGTTTTTATCTGTCCCTTTGTTGCTATTTGAAGTATGGGGGTTTATTGCGCCAGCGTTATATACCCACGAAAAGAAATTACTTATTCCGCTGATAGTGTTAAGCTTGGTGCTATTCGCCTGTGGGATGGCATTTGCCTATGCGGTTGTGTTTCCGCTGATGTTTAAATTTTTCGTCGGCAGCGCTCCTACCCATGTCAAACTGATGCCGGATATCTCACATTACCTCGACCTCACTATGCAGCTATTTTTTGCGTTTGGACTTGCATTTGAAGTGCCTATCGCTGTGTTCTTGGTATTACTGACCGGGGTAACCACGCCACAAAAACTTGCAGGTGGTCGCCCTTATGTCATTGTCGGCGCGTTTGTCTTAGGGATGTTTTTAACGCCTCCTGATGTGATTTCCCAAGTCTTACTTGCCTTACCGCTATGGTTTTTATTTGAACTTGGCCTACTACTAGGTCGCTTCTTGCCAAAACCTCGGCCACAATCTGCCTGAATGTTAGACAATTTGGTTAGCAAGCCTCCTCCCTCATTCCGCGGATAGACAGCCCTTGCAAAAGCAACGATAATCGGTCATGTTCAGGACGAACATAAGGTAAATCCCCATGACAAAAATCGACAATCCATCGTGTTTTAAAGCCGACTGCAAATTCCTCGCCGATGTTATCGATCGTATTCCTGATCCTATTTTCGTTAAAGATGCTGATCATCGCTGGGTGCTGCTAAACGATGCCATGGTTGAAATCATGAAAGTCGACCGTGATGAAGTCATAGGCTTAAGCGATTATGACTTATATGGCAAAGAAGAAGCCGATGAATTCTGGCGTGTTGATGATCTTGTTTTGGAGACTGGCCAACAAATTGAAAATGAAGAATTCTTCACTGATACGATGGGCACACGACACATTATCTCCACCAAAAAATCTCGCTACATCGATTGCAAGGGTGATCGCTTCATTATCGGTACCATTCGTGATATCAGTCGACGAGTAGAAGCCGAAGCAAAAGCAAGAGCGCATCTACAACAACTCGCCCATGCTGGCCGCATGGTCAGTATCGGTGAATTAACGTCTTCTATCTCCCACTCTATTGGCCAGCCGCTTTCAGCCATCACCTTGTACGCGTCGGGCTTACTGGAAAATCCGCAACAACTAGACAAAAACACGCAAGAGGTGCTTGCTCGCATACAAGAGCAAGGTGAACGTGTCAAAGGTATTATTGATCACTTGCGTATTTTGCTGCGTAAAGGCGAGTCCGTACGAGAGCCCATTGAGCCTGCGAGTTACCTCACTCACATTGTTGGCTTTTTGCGAGATACCTTACGTGAGAAAGCGGTGACGATTGAGCTCGATTACGCAAAATCACTTGAAGAAATTAATATCGATCCTATCCAAATAGAACAAGTGATCATTAACCTCATTCAAAACAGTATCGATGCCCTAACCGAGGCACAAACGCCCTCCCCGCTAATCCGGCTTAGTGCACGCGTCTCAGATAGCTCACTTATTATTCTTGTCAACGACAATGGTCCCGGGATCCCCGCCGAACACCAGCAAGACGTATTTGAGCCTTTTTACACCTCAAAGAAAAATGGTATGGGCATAGGCTTATCCATCTGCATGAGCATTGTGGAAAACCACCAAGGTCAGCTTAAGCTCACCCCTAACAAAACTGACGGCTGTGAGTTCATTTTGACTCTGCCACTGGCCCATCCTAGAGCCTAAAAAAGCCCCCCGAACCTTTAGCGCGTGCTTACTGGCCTGTGTTACAATCTTGCTGATTAACACACGGGAATGAACACTATGAGTACAAAACCGCGCCTACTCACTGGCGATACCCCAACTGGCCGTTTGCACTTAGGCCACTACGTTGGCTCACTAGAAAACCGAGTCAATATGCAAGATGACTACGAATGTTTTTTTATTATTGCCAATGCCCACGCTTTTACAACACGTAAAGACAGGCCAGCTGAGGTGAGGCAAAGTGTGATCGATATCACAAAAGACTTTTTAGCGGCCGGGATCGATCCTAAACGCAGCCACATCTTTGTGCAGTCTGAGATCCCAGCCATTGCAGAGCTCACATTCTTCTTTAGTATGTTAGTCCCTTATGCCAGGGTCATGCGTAACCCTACCATTAAAGATGAAATCCGCGACAAACAACTTGGCTCCGAGTATCCCTTTGGCTTTTTACTCTACCCTGTGGGGCAAGTAGCCGATATCCTTTGTGTACGTCCGCACGTTGTGCCAGTGGGTGAGGATCAAGTTCCCCACCTTGAGATGGCGCGCGAAGTCGCGAGGCGTTTTAATCAACTCTACTGTGGGGTGGACTCTCATCTCGCAGACGAAGAGCATTTAGCCAATGGTGGGTTGCTACCTGTAATTGAACCTAAACTCGGTCGAGTAAAACGTTTAGTGGGTACTGGTGGCCCAGGCGAGAATGGGCAATTACTCAAAATGAGCAAATCACTCAACAACTCCATCTTACTTAGCGACAGTGCTGATGACATCAAGAAAAAAGTCATGGGCATGTATACCGATCCCAACCGCTTAAAAGCAACCGATCCGGGCACCATCGAAAATAATCCTCTGTGGATTTTTCATGATACCTTCAACCCTGATACACAATGGGTAGAAGAAACTAAAGCTCTCTATCGTAACGGCGAGATTGGGGACGTCGCTTGCAAGAAAAAATTAATTGAAGTCCTTGATGCACTGATAGCTCCTATGCGCGAAAGACGCAAAGAAATTGATGATGACAGTGAGGTATTAAAGATCTTACAGCAAGGCACTGACGCAACGAATGCCGCCGCAGAAGAGACCTTACTCCTAGTCAAGCAGGCAATGAAACAGGACTATTTCAAACGGACAATCTCGTTAAGTGAGTTAGCGTGATGGAAAGGCATTACTCTCCTGTGGACAAGCTCTTTATTCAAGCGGATAAAATGCTAAAAGGGTTGCTCGCCCCCCCCCCTAAGGCAAAGCGCGCTTCCCCCGCGCAAGGTTTAGACGAACCTGTGCTTAGCGCCGAAGAGCGTAAGCATGCCGCCGGTTTGATGCGAGTAAATCACACAGGTGAAGTGGCCGCTCAAGGCTTATACCAGGGGCAAGCCATGACAGCGAAACTGCCTGGGATCCGAAATAAAATGGAGCACGCGGCTGACGAAGAGGTCGATCACTTACACTGGTGCCAAACAAGGCTAAACGAACTCGATTCACGTGCGAGTTTACTCAAGCCTATTTGGTATTTAGGATCAGTGACCATCGGGGCACTCGCAGGACTTGCTGGAGATAAGTGGAGTTTAGGGTTTGTCGCCGAAACAGAAAATCAAGTCAGCGCGCACCTCACCAGCCACTTTGAGAAGTTACCCAAACACGATAGTAAAAGTCTCGCTATCATCACGCAAATGCGCACCGACGAACAAGCCCATGCGCAGATGGCCGTAGACTCCGGAGCGGCAGCATTGCCCGCTGGGGTGAAATGGTTAATGAAAGTCACTGCGAAAGTGATGACCGGGACCGCGTATTATCTTTAAGTACGCTTATGCATTAGGACATAGTCTGGACATTAAACTCAAAGAGGCGATCTAAGTATTATGGTTAAAAGCAAATGTCCCTTCATCATGACCATCTTATTCGAAATGACTTTCATCGTCGGTTATAGCGCTTATATGGCTAATTTTGGCTATCTGGCTTTGGTCTCTTGTATTCCGCAATATGCTTTGCGTGGGTTGTACTACATTCTCGGCAAAAACATCTTAGAGAGGAACATCAAGCGCAAACGCTATTGGCAGATCCTATTACTGCAAGTGTGCTACTTAGCTGGCTCTTTGTTATTTTATGATGGCGTAGATACTTACTCAGCCACTTTAGGTGGATTATGGCGTGATCCGCCACTAGCGGTGGGAGATGCCTTTTCGAATATCTCTCTATTCTTTTGTCTGGCCACCGTGGGCTTACTGTTTTGGTTTCATCAACAAAACTTAAAACACCCAGAGGAGCGCACACCAACGGAGCAGCGTCCACCCTACCAAACCGTTAAGCGTGCCGCTTATGCCTATTTGTTACCGCTTGTTGTGGTATTGGTAATACTCGGGTATCGCTTTATTACTGTTACGCTGGGTCACACTTAGCAATCGGAGGGTGCCAGATTATCTGCACAGTATTACCATCCGGATCAAAACAATAAAAACTACGTGCGCCATCACGGTGAGTGCGCGGCTCGGTTTTCATTTCAACGTGATGGGATTTGAGAAAACTAAACCACTGATCCACATGCTCGATGTCCCCTAGAATAAATCCTAAATGATCTAAACGCTGGTGAGCCGCGTCATTAAAGTCAGCCGGTGCACGATGAAGTGCAAGGTTGTCCACTCCAGAGGTCAAATAGACATTATCTGCATCAGGGCGCCATTCGACTTTCATCCCTAGCAAATCCGTATAAAAAGCCTCTGTCGCTTCAAAATGTTGGATCCATAATGCCAAATGGCGTAGTCCAGTCGTCGCCGGGGGTCTTGTCGTCATCGTTTTCTCCTAGGCTCTGTCAATCGCAAAGCTCATGCATTGTTGTAATGATTTTTGCTCGCCGGCAATCATCATTAAGCGTTCCAGTCCCATCGCGACACCTGCACACTTTGGCAACCCTTGCTGCATGGCCTCTAGTAAATACGTATCCACATTCACACTAGGCTTACCTAGCTGAGCGCGTTTTTGGTTATCACCTGCAAAGCGGTTGGCTTGCTCTATCGGATCGAGGCACTCATAATAACCATTGGCGATCTCAACCCCATTAATGTAAAGCTCAAAGCGCGCCGCCGTTTTGCCATCAGCATTTAACCGTGCTAAAGCGGCTTGGCTTTTTGGGTAGTCAACGACAAATGTTGGCGCATCAAAGCCAAGCTTCGGTTCAATCGCCGCTTGCATAATGATCTGCATCAAAGTATCCGCGTCATTCGCTTCTAACGCAGAGCTAAAGCTTAGCCCTAACTTTTCACATACCGCAAGCAGTTGATGTGGTTTCGCAAGAAAAATATCTATCCCACAAAACTCAATAAAACATTCACGATAGGATAAATGCATCGCAGGTGGCATACGTAAGATCTTTTGTAGCATGTCATCAATTTCATGCATCAAGTCGTGATGCGTAAAGTCAACGCGGTACCACTCAAGCAAAGTGAATTCAGGGTTGTGTTCACGCCCGACTTCTTCATTACGAAAGGCGGGACAAATCTGATAGATAGATCCCATCCCCGCCGCTAATAAGCGCTTCATGGCATACTCAGGGGATGTTTGTAGGTAGTACGTCTTCTCTTCGCCGTCTGGGATCTCACGGTAACGCGTGGTAAACGGGACAAGAAACGGATCGGTAACCGTATGCGAACACATCAAGGGCGTCGTCACTTCGATCACTTCCCTCGCCGCGAAAAAATCACGGATCGCTTGTAATAACGCCGCACGACGACGCAAGGTTGCCAAACTGGCACTGGGTTGCCAGTGAGACATTAGTCTTTCGCTCTAGAGACGTAAGCACCACCTTCACGCGTATCGACTTTAATCGCTTCACCAATTTGCACGAACAGTGGAACGCTCACTACGGCACCAGTCTCAAGGGTTGCAGGTTTGGAGCCGCCACCACTGGTATCGCCTTTGAGGCCCGGATCGGTATCGGTGATGTCAAGCACGACAAAATTCGGCGCCTCGACCCCGATAGGGTTGCCGTTCCACAGGACCACGGTGCACTCTTCTTGGCCTTTAAGCCACTTGGCCGCTTCACCGACGACATCTTTATCGGCCTGCACTTGCTCGTAGCTAGTTGGATGCATAAAAGTCCAAAAGCTACCATCGTTAAACAAGTACTGCATGTCTTGCTCTTCCACATCAGCCGCTTCCACACTATCACCCGACTTGTAGGTACGCTCTAAGACACGCCCAGTCTTGAGGTTGCGAATTTTTACACGATTAAAGGCTTGTCCTTTACCCGGTTTGACGAACTCATTTTCAATAATGCTACAGGGATCGTTATCGATCATAATTTTAAGGCCGGATTTGAATTCGTTTGTTTTGTAACTTGCCATGACAGGTCTCCTGTTGATTTGAGTGCGATTATAGCGGAGCTTGACCGCGCATTCCACAAAATGCCAAAATCGCGCTAATTCGGCCTGAACAGATGAAAACCATGCAAAACTGGCAGCAAACCCTAAGCGAAATCGTCACCTGCCCACACGAGCTACTGCGTCTGGTCGAATTAGAGGCCTTGATCCCCGAGACGCCTAAAACCCATGCTTTCACGCTGCGTGTTCCCAGGCCATTTATCGCCCGTATGGAAAAGGGTAATCCACATTGTCCGCTGCTTTTGCAGGTGCTACCAAGCTTGCTCGAATCCTTTGACGCGCCGGGCTACAGTATCGATCCACTTGCCGAGGAACAAGCCAGTGCCGGTAAGGGCCTATTGCATAAATACCAAAGCCGCGTGCTGATCACACTCACCAGCAGCTGTGCTATCAATTGTCGTTATTGTTTTCGCCGGCACTTTCCCTATCAAGAGAATCACCCTGGTAAAAAAGACTGGCCAGCATTGTTTGATTATATCAAGAACGATACGCGGATTAACGAAGTTATTTTAAGCGGTGGCGATCCGTTGCTTGTCCCTGATAACTATTTAGCCGAATTTATCCATAAACTCGCTGACATTACTCATGTCACCACGCTGCGTATCCACACACGGTTGCCCGTAGTGATCCCCGCACGCCTTACCTCAAGGTTGTTAAACGTGCTCACGCAAACTCGATTGCATAGCGTGCTAGTCACGCACATCAATCACGCTAACGAAATTGATGACTCACTCACACAAGCGCTCGCGCCATTTGTGACAAGTCGCATCACTTTACTTAACCAAAGTGTTTTACTCAAACATATTAATGATGATGCAAACGCTTTGATTGCTCTTAGTGAAAAACTCTTTGCAGCAGGCGTCATGCCATACTACTTGCACACCTTAGATAAAGTCCAAGGGGCGGCTCACTTTGCCGTCGCCCACGAAAAGATTGAGCAACTCAACCTAACCTTACAGCAAGCTCTGCCCGGATACCTGGTGCCTCGTTGTGTGACTGAGGTCGCGGGTGCTCGCTCTAAGGTTCCTTTTCGTCGCGCAAAAGATACCCAGTTTATTTTTTAGAAAAATAACTAGTGCTTAAATTTCACTTTTATCGCTAGTTTTCACTAGCCGTATTTCTTGATCGACTTCTCAAAACGAGTAAAGTTCACCCTAAGCACTCACATAAAACCGATCTGGTTGACCGTACACTTCATCGGAGGAAGATTTCATGCAAGCTAAACACACAAAACCTACCGCGACGCTAGGACTCACCTATCACATTCTGTTTTCTTTCGCGGTGTACGCGGCAGTCATAGTGTATCTAAAACTCTCTGTTGGGCCTAAGTCGCTGTGTGCCTATGATTATGGCTGCAATAATGCGGAGCTTTTTCAGGATACAATTGGTGAACGCACCCCAACGACAGGAAGGGATATTGATACGCTCAATGCATTCATTGGGACGAATTACTTAACGCAGATACTAATACTGATGGGAAGCGCGGGACTATGGCTAGTACTTGCTAACTGGTTAAATAAAGCAAGATCATTCAGAGAAGTCATGGATAAACCTCTTGCTAAAGAAAGTGGACTGCTGATGCCAGCCTATCGTGCTAGTGCTGCGATTATAATCGTACTCACAGGTCTCGCGCTCAACGCCTATCAACTTATTACTTCTTATTATTCTTTACTAGATGAGCAAGTATTAAATGGCGCGGCCAACAAAATGCTAGGAAGACTGTGCTCTTTCAGTGAAGAGAGTGACTGTGATCCAAACGAACGCCCTACTTTCACTCTTGCTGACAAGCTTTTACTTCCATTTTGCAACTATTTACCGACATTCGTTTTCGCAACCTTTGTCGCCTATCGTGCCTTCGAATATGCATCGAACAAATGGACAGGTCCCGCGACATGGTTCCCACAAGAGGACACCTCCAGATCCAGTCGTAGTCGAAGTTCCGGTGGGGAGAAGAGCTCAGGCGGCCGCCGGCGAAGACGACGTGACATCAAACCCAGAAACCCCATATACGGCCCTAACGGCGAGACGACTAGTAGTATACAAATCGTTCAAGTCCCGGAAGGTAGCGGTGCTAAGGCGACCTCAGGTACAAAGCGGCTGCTTGAGGTATTAAGTCAGTCAACCGGAATTGAAGCAGCACACCCTGGCCCATCATCAAGCGGCTAAACAGCTGAGATAACCAAGGTGCGGTCTCGCACAAATCCATCTGTCTTGCCCCTCTCTTTGGCACTCAATCCTGTTTAGGCTAGCTCAAAGCAAATGACCGTGCGAGCTGCGCAAGAGTTTGCTATAACTTAATAAATAGAACGAAAAAACATTTTTGCACCATAGCAAACTCTAAGGAGTAACATGCGCATTACCTGGATCAAGCTAGCTCTTCTCACTTTCTTAGCATCGATGCTCTCTCACGGATTTGCCGCCGTTGATAACCACGTCAATCAAAAGCTCTGCGCAACTTGTCAGGATGTTTATCAAAAAGTACAACAAGCGCAAGCCGCGGTCGATGAAATCAAAAGTGAACTCGATGAAGCCAAAAAGCAATTAGTCGACAATTACAAAGAGTTCGGTTCAACTGAACACGTGTCCGAAGACTATAACGCGACTAAGGATGAGATCGAACTCGCAGAAAATCAACTCGAAGAAGAACTGCGTCAATTCAAACAGCCTAAAACTTTTATAGAAAATATTAAAGTGTTCCTGGGTGTGTCTATCAACCAAGCCAACAAAGGCAAGATAGTAAAACTCCAGCAAAAAATAGCGAAATTGAAAAAAGAAATTAAAGGCTTTCAAAACACCTATGCCAATCAACAAGAGCTGGCAATGCGTATTACTGATATACGTGCGGAACTCAAGCAACGCCAAACCGAACTACGACAAAAGAAAAAACATACCGAATTATGCCGCCGCTACGGGTGTTTTATGATTGAAGATGAAGAAAGCTACGAGAAGCTACGTAACGCCATGATGAAAAAGAATCCCAACATGTCGTTGTTCAAACGCGGAAGTCCCGCTGAAGGTGAACAATGCCTTGATCAGCTCTCTACCCCACCCGAGGCCAGCTTAAGCGCAAACCAGCTTTGCCGCCACTTAGACAAACCCTATTGGCAAGGTTGTTGCCGTTTGTTTAAGACCTATTATCAATCGGCGAAGAACTACAGCTTAATTCAAGCCGATCTTACCCCCTATAACGCTACACCAAATCGTCGCAACTCGTGTAAGAAAGCCTGTGATTATTATATGGAGATTTGGCGCGTGCAAGATTACGTGAGTCAAACTAAAGAAGAGTCACAAACCTATGAGCTGAAAAAAGAGCTGCATCAAACCAACAAAGAGCTACAAGATCTCAGTGCCAAAATGTCAGAGTTGCAAGCCCAATTAGAGCAACGTGATGTCCCCGACGATATCCGGAAGTCACTAGAAGAGCGCCAAGAGAATGTGCGCGAAACCATGATCCCACTTATCATGAAAAAGAATAAGCAAAAAGGGAAAATTTATCGTATCGAGCAAGCCACCCCGCACTTATGCCCCTCACACAAAATGGAGCATAAGCATGAGATTTGTTACTCGTATTGCGATAGCCTTCATCCTGAGCTTAATCTAAATGATCAGACCAAAGCCCTGATGAAGTGTGAGCAGTAAAGCGTCCTGAAGCAGAGCTGCCAGCTGTTTTAGTTTAAACCAAACCTAGCTTTTGTTTTTATTTTAGACATATACCAGTGCTGCACCCCAACTTTTTAACCCTTTTTAAACATATGTTTATTATTGATCTTTATCTATAGTATACGTTTTTGGTAAGTGTTGCCGATTTTTTTATGTCGCAACATAATACAGCTTTCATCAGTGTAAGGAGCAAACCATGGGTAGTAATAAGAGATCAAAGAACAGTAAACATAGAACAGGTGATACTTCTTCACAACAGGGCAGCGCGCCGCGAGGACCAGCACATACTAGTAAAGGCACAGGACAAGAAACTACGAAGCAGTCTCGCCACAAGAAAAGCGGCAATAAAGGCAAATCAAGAAGGCGCCAACTAAAACAAGGTGACACTGGAGCAGGGCTAGGCGTCAGCTCATTCGGTGTAAGGAGAGAAGCAGATGATGAAAAGGTTGATCCACCCGAATTAAGTGTGAGCGACACTGCGCACGATCTAGAAACAGGAAGAGGCTCCAAGAACGGAAGAAGCTCCCAAAAAAGAGCCGGCATCCCACAAAGCGCATCGGGAGACAGTGTTGCCTCTAGCTCCAGAACTCGTGTTCCTCTAGCTGGGGCAGAGCTAAGCCGCGAGAATGATCGTTTTGCTAAAGAGAATACTTCCATCTTTTTTGACAAGTTCACAAAGGCTACAAAGAATATAAAATGGGATTTATCAAAAGGCTCTTTTGTCTATGTAGGACGAAAGGTCGAGATTGGTGAGAATGTAACGATTTGTGGGGGAACTCAAAAAAAGCCCACCATTATCCTCTCCTCCATACCTAACAACACCCATGTCGGGGCTGGCGTTATCGTTTTTCCTCATGTTACATTCAAAGAAAGATCAAAACCTGGTGAGAAAGAGCAGAATGGGGAATTCACCCTTGTCGATGGAAGTGTTTTTCCAGAGGGTACCCTAATAAAGGAACTAAGAGCTCCCGATTACTGCGATCATACTGATGAGATGCATCAAGAAAAAGTCGCTTTTCTAAGGTCAACCAACAGCAGACTAGATGCTCTGCTAAAATCCCATATCAGTCGCCTGCTTCCTCAAGTAGGCATGTTTGGAGATTGTTGTAAACGGTTAGAACACAGTTGCACGACTAATTACACCGTCTTTGGAGCGGGAACGCTATGTATCATTTCAGGCTTGGCAAGTTGGTTATTTGCAACTAGGCAGTCACATTATAGTTTCAGCCAGGACCTAATGATAGGTTTTGGCGTCCTATCAGGTCTTTCATTCCTGCTCACTGCCAATGGGCTCAAAGAGTATGTGCTCAATGGCAGGACGTTCTCGAACGAAAGAGACGATTTTGACCCTCTTTGCTGTGGTGTTTGATAAAATCGTCTAACTCAAGTCGGCTCAATGTCATCGGCCGGCTTGACCGGAGTCTCCAAACAAAAAATGGTTACGCCCTGCGGGCTAACCTACGGGAGGGCCCGTTGAAAAGCGTATTAACGCTGATAAAAATCTTTTTCCCCCGCGGGACGAGTTTTAAAGCGGCGATATTGCCATAGATACTGGCTAGGGCGTTCTCGAACAGTCTCTTCGATAGATTGATTGATACGCAGAGCATCGGCTTCACGTGATTCACTAGGAAAATTCTCTAACGGGGGATCAAAAGCAATATGGTAACCACCACCAGGCTTGCGCCAAAAGCGTGTCATGATCACTTTGGCATTACCCATTTTGGCATAACGCGCGGGTGCGGTTACTGTTGAGGCGTTCACCCCTAAAAATGGCACAAACACGCCATTTTTCCCGCCATCGGTATCGGCGGCATAAAAGACAGCTTGCCCTGCCTGCAACGCGCGCACAATTTGACGAATATTATTCTTAGGGATGAGATCATGGTAATGCTTTTTGCGCGCCCCGTGTGTTACCCGCTCGATCACGGGATGACGCTGCGGACTATACGTCGCACTAAAATCAACAAACAAACTGGTGAGCCGCCCTGCTAACTCCAAGCTATTGAAATGTGACGTCACCAACAGCACCCCATAGCCCTCTGCTTGCGCTTTTTCGATATGCCGAGTACCATCCACCGTGACCAAAGGGCGCAAGCGGCGATCGCTAGCCCACCACCCCAGAGCGGTCTCTACCGCCCCCTGACCTAATGACGCATAACTCTGCACGAGAAACTTCTCTCGCTGGTCCTCACTCATGTCTGGAAAGCACAAGCTAAGGTTGATACTAGCCACCCGCACCATCCGTTTATCCGCCACTCGAAGCAACCACCCCACTCCGCGACCAAAAATCAGCAGGATCCGATATGGCAAGCAGCTGATCAGCCAAACAAGACCAACCAAAAGCCACACAACGAAATACTTGGGCGAATAAAAAGGATATTTATTTTTAGTGTTACTCATGGCGGCTAAGTCTACCACAAAGTTACCTCGTGTCAGTGACCTACTTTAATTCACTCACCATCAGCAACCGCTGAGGGCATGATAGACTCAGTAAGTTAACCAATCTTCACCCCAGCCCTGTCTGGGCACGTTGGCTTCGCATTTTTGCTCATGATAGGTATAATCGGCGCTTTGATCGTGAAGGTGCGGGAAACAAATGAAATTACCAATTTTTGAACAGGGCTCCGTTGTGATCCTGGGCGATGTCATGCTCGATCGCTATTTGGGTGGCGATACCTCTAGGATTTCACCGGAAGCGCCCGTGCCCGTGGTCAAGATCGCCAATGAACAAAGCAAACCCGGTGGCGCCGCAAACGTGGCATTGGGCAGTGCGGCCCTAGGCAGCCACACCACACTCATTGGCCTCATTGGTGATGACAGCAATGGCAAATTACTGCAAGAGAAATTGGCGGAGAAAACCATTACCGCTCAGCTATGCACGTCAACCAATTGCCAAACCATCTCTAAGCTACGCGTGTTAAGTCGCCACCAACAATTACTGCGTCTTGATTTTGAATCCCCTTACGAAGAAGAGGACGCGAAAAAGTGCCTAGAGCCTTTCATGAGCGCGATAAACAAAAACTGTGTCGTGATATTATCTGACTACGGCAAAGGGACATTATTCTCACCCGCGCACTATATTCAAGCGGCCAAACTAGCTGGCTGCAAAGTCATCATCGATCCTAAAAATCCTGACTTAAGTGTCTACAAAGGCGCTCACTTACTCACGCCTAACTTCAAAGAATTTACCGAAGCCGTTGGCCCCTGTGCCGATGACGACGAAGTTGTCAGTAAAGGTGAGCAACTGCGAAAAAAATTAGCGCTCGATGCGCTACTGGTCACGCGTGGCGAACAAGGCATGACTCTACTCGCCAAAGGCGAAGAGCCTTTACATTTACCCACACACGCGCAAGAAGTCTATGACGTCACCGGTGCCGGCGACACAGTCATAGCCACCATTGCCAGCAGCTTAGCCGCCGGTGAATCACTGGCCGATGCCGTCGCCCTCTCCAATGTGGCAGCAGGGATCACCGTCAGCAAGTTAGGCGCGGCGACAGTCTCACCCAGCGAGCTCAGTACGGCATTAATGCATCATGAGCACCATGCTATCATCACCGATCGCGATCACTTACTACAACTAGTCGACGCCGCCAAAGACAAAGAACAAAAAGTCGTCTTCACCAATGGCTGCTTCGATATCTTGCATTCAGGCCACGTCGAATATCTACAAGCCGCGCGCAAATTAGGAGATTATCTTATCGTTGCGGTTAACTCTGACGAATCTGTCCGTGGCTTAAAAGGCGATTCTCGTCCTTACAACAATCTTAATGCGCGCATGCAAGTGCTTGCGGCACTTGAATGTGTTGACTGGGTGATCCCTTTTCATGAAGAGACACCTGAGAGTCTTATTCAAAAGCTGTCACCACACTACTTAGTCAAAGGCGGTGATTATCCAGACAAGTCTCTTATCGCCGGCAGTGAGCACGTATCCAAGCATGGAGGGGAAGTCAAGATTATCCCCTTCAAGCAAGGCTTTTCAACCACCAAACTTATCCAAAAAATTCTAAGCGTAGGAGAACCCGTATGATAGTAGTCACAGGCGGCGCCGGTTTCATCGGTAGCAACTTAGTTAAAAAACTCAATGCCTTAGGTCGCACCGATATTATTGTGGTGGATGATTTATCCGATGGTAGCAAAATCAAAAACATAAATGATTGTCAGATCTTCGATTACATGGATAAGGACGATTTTCTTGCCTTGTTAGACGATATTTCTGAGTTAGATTATGACGAAGAACTCGAAGAAGATGAAAATGGTGCAGTCACGAACATCGAAGTGATCTTCCATCAAGGCGCCTG
>JAUHZG010000137.1 GCA_030425845.1 Gammaproteobacteria bacterium | reverse complement strand
TTACGTAGGACATTATTTTCGATGTCGTGTAAGCGACCAACATACAAGGCAGCGTGCGACCAGCGACTTTGTGTGACCATCTTGATCACGTCACTGACACGGTTTGCCCCCTCGACCAAGATCACATCACATAAGCGAATCTCGTGCTTGAGGCGCTCAAAGTCAGTCATGGTATTACGATTGGTACCCGTATCCTCCATCAACCAATTGATGAGGTGATTGGAAAAAAAATCACTTATCCGTAAGCCCACGCGTTATCCTAATAAAATTTCTTCGGCTAATTGTTTAGCATAGCCTATATAGCTTGCAGGTGTCAGCTCTTTGAGCTGTTTCTTAACAGGTTCTGGTAGTGACAAGGTGTCGATAAACACTGCTAATTGCTCGGCATCCACACGCTTGCCTCGGGTCAGGGCTTTGAGTTTCTCATACGGCTGTTCAATGCCGTAGCGCCTCATGACAGTTTGGATTGCCTCGCCTAACACCTCCCAATTGGACTCAAGATCGGCAGCAAGTTTTGTCTCGTCAACGGCGAGTTTCGCAAGTCCCTTAGCCTGGGAGGCGAGCCCAATCATCGTATGACCTAAGCCCACCCCAAGGTTGCGCATTAATGTCGAGTCAATCAGATCACGTTGGAAGCGAGATTGCGGCAACCTGTTCGCAAGCGTTATTAGTACACCATTGGCTAGTGTGAAATTACCTTCAGAGTTTTCAAAGTCGATAGGGTTGACTTTGTGTGGCATCGTGGATGACCCGACCTCGCCTTCAACGGCGCGTTGCTTAAGATAGCCAAGGCTGACGTAGTACCAGATATCGCGGTTAAAATCGATCATGACGTTATTAAACAGTGCCAATCGGGTATTAAATGCCGCGATGTAATCGTGTGGCTCTATCTGTGTGGTATGAGTGTTTGGCTCGAGACCAAGTGAACGGATGAAGTCCTGGCTGACAGACGGCCAATCAACCTCTGGATAACTCACCTTATGCGCATTGAAGCTGCCGGTAGCGCCGTTGAACTTCCCAAGTACTGGGGCGGCTTGCCAGTCATCGAGTGTACGCACTAAACGAGCGATGATGTTGGCAATTTCTTTACCGAAAGTTGTAGGGGTGGCTGCTTGCCCATGGGTGCGTGCGAGCATAGGCGTGGCGGCGTAGGGCCGAGCAAAATTTCGCCACTGTTCAATTAAAGGCTCCGCATGAGACAATAGCAGCGATCTAGCGTCTTTTAGCATGAGTCCGTATGCGAGATTGTTAATGTCTGCAGAAGTGCAGGCAAAATGGATAAATTCAGCCGAGGTGGCGAATACTCAACCGCTTTGACATCGTGATTGGTGGTAGACTCTATGGTCTTTACCCGCTGTGCTTGATCAGTATCAAAATTATCGATGATTGCTTGCAGGGCTTTCTTGGCGTGGTCGTCAAGCGAGGGGACTTCTGTGATGGCTGGCTGTGCACTTAGCATTTCTAGCCAACGAACCTCCACAATTAAGCGATTTTTGATGAGAGCGAATTCACTGAGATAAGGTCTTAGGGCATCGACTTTGCTAGCGTAGCGACCATCGAGAGGTGAAAGGGCGAGTAAAGCTGTCATGGTAAAGTCCTGAACAAGTCAATTCAAAAAGCTATTAGCATTTTAAGCACATCTCGTTATAATTGCTAATCTAACCTCATAATTTTTGGTAATCATGTTTAAAAAAATCAAAGAAATCATCATCGGCAAACCTCATGATCCGATGGCAAAGCACACTCGTGAAACGATTGCTCTTACCGCCTTTTTTGCTTGGGTTGGTTTGGGGGCCGATGGCTTGTCCTCTTCCTGTTACGGTCCAGAGCAGGCCTATCTTGCGCTTGGACAACATATCGATCTTGGGGTGTACTTGGCGTTAGCTACAGCCCTGACTGTATTCGTGATTTCCTTTGCTTATAACCAAGTGATTGAGTTATTCCCCAATGGTGGTGGGGGCTATAAAGTAGCAACAACTTTGCTTGGCAAACGTGCCGGTGTTGTGACAGGCTCAGCGTTGATTGTCGACTATATTTTAACGAGTGTGATCTCGGTCGCGAGTTGTATCGATGCGGTCTTTAGTTTCTTGCCGTACCGTTTCTCTTCATACAAGCTAGAAGTCGATGCCGCTTTGATTCTCGTGTTGGTGGTACTCAACATGAGAGGGATGAAAGAATCTATCAAGTTCCTATTGCCTATCTTTTTGGGCTTTGTCGTTACGCATCTAGCATTGATTGGCTATGGCATATTTGCTCATGAAAAGCAGGTCCCTGTAATTTTTCATCATGCGTACAGCAATACAAATGCTATGGTGCTCTCACATGGCTTTATCTTCGTAGCAGCGCTATTTTTGCATGCTTACTCGTTGGGAGGGGGGACCTATACCGGACTAGAGGCTGTGTCCAATAACGTTAACACACTCTCCGAACCGCGCGTTAAAACGGGTAAATGGACTATGTTTTACATGGCCATGTCTCTTAGCTTTACTGCCGGGGGGATCTTGATGCTTTACATGCTCTGGCATGCAACCCCGGTACCGGGGCAAACGCTTAATGCGGTGGCATTTAGTAACATCATGGCTGGCTGGAAGTTCGCGCATCCGGCACTGATTATCACGCTGCTGTTTGAAGCTGGGTTGTTATTTATCGGCGCAAACACAGGCTTTTTAGGCGGGCCTGCCGTATTAGCGAACATGGCGATGGATCACTGGGTACCCAATCGCTTTCGTAACCTCTCAAACCGACTGGTGGCGCAAAATGGTGTTGTACTATTTGGATTAGCCTCTTTAGTGATTTTATTTGCAACTGGTGGCCACGTTGCTTACCTAGTTGTTCTCTACAGTATTAACGTATTCTTGGCGTTTATGGTATCTATCTTCGGCTTATGTAAATACTGGGCCACTGACGGCAGGGGACAAAAACATTGGAAACGCCGCTTATTCCTGTCCTTTGTGGGTTTTATCATCTGCTTTGGGATTTTAGCCGTACTCGTTGTTTCCAAGTTTAGCTCGGGTGGGTTTTACGGTATTTTCATTACTTTATGTGTGATCGCTTTATGTGTATTAATACGTCAGCACTATGAGCATGTGAATAAGCTACTGACCAGTATCGACAAATTGCTTATTCAACCGCTGAAGAAAGGGAAGGTATCTGAAGTACCTTTCGATGATACAGAACCAACAGCCGTTTTGTTTGTGGGTAAAAGCCGAGGCGCGGCTATGCATACTTTTCTATGGATCCAGCGTTTGTTTCCGAATCATTTCAAAAACATGGTGTTTGTTGAGGTCGGTGTCGTTGATGTGAAGAGTTATGGGGGGGATGTCGCACTCGAGAAAATGCAACAAGCGGTGAACGATAATTTACATTACTTTAAGAATTTTGCTTGGCAAAATGGCCTTTCCGCCAGAACGATTGCTGACTATGGTACCGATCCGGTAGAAAAACTGCTTGATATCTCACTCAAACTAGAAGAGGAAGTTACTAATATCGTGTTTTTCGCCAGCAGCCTGGTTCTTGAGAATATTAACTGGTTTACCAAGCAGTTACAGAATGAGACGGCCTTTACCTTACAGCGAAAGCTGCACTTACATGGTGCGAAGATGGTCATTCTGCCGATGAAGGTTGAGTAAAAAATAACCGTGCTCTTGGCGTTTTGCAAAATACTGGCCATACTTAAATGTATTAGTAGAAGCCTTATGCAAAGGCGCAACATGGAAGGGTTAGGGTACGAGCATGGCAGAGCACAACGTCAATATTGCAATCATCGAAACATCAGCACAAGCAGTCCAATTTTACCAACAAGCGCTAGGGCGCTCAAAAGCGATGAAGTTTGCCTGCCTCACCGCAGGCTCTTTACGTGAAGCTGAAGTGTTGTTTGCTGACAATGAGGTTCATGCGGTACTGATAAGTTTAGAGCTAGCCTATGCCCAAGGCATTGATCAGATCATTAAACTCTTAAGCAATTACCCCAAAATCGCGCCCGTCATGATCACTCGAATCGATGATGCATTATCAATTGATGCCTTGTTAAAACATGGCTTGCGTGATTATATTTTCTCTGGCCATATTGATAATGAATTACTTGAGCGGACGATCTTTGGTGCTATTCAGCGTAAACATTACTTAAGCAATGTTGAGAAAAAAATTAAAGAGCAATCATTGCTTAAAGAACCGCTGACTAGCTTGCCCAATCGTGAACTCTTTATGGATAGGTTTACTCGCTCACTAATGAGGGCACAAGATGCTAAACACCTTGTCGCCGTGGCGATGTTTCGCGTCGATAATTTAAGCGAGTATGAAAAACAACTCAGTTACTCTGATATGCAGCGTTTAATTGCGGCAATTACAGAGCGCTTGACTTGTACGTTATATACATTGGATACGGTTACTCGTTATACCAGTGATTCCTATGCAATTCTATTTCATGTGGCGAACTCAAGCTGGGAAGTCTATAAGAAGTCCCAAGGGGTGATGCAAATGCTAAGACAGAGCATTCTTTTAGATGAACATGAAATTAATCTTACAGTAACGAGTAGCCTAGCGTTAAGTCCTTATGACGGCCAAACAAGTCATGAACTGTTAGATGCGCTTGAATCAAACCTTAATGACGATAAAATACAAGCGTTCAATAAACTCTCGATTGTGAATAATGAGCTTGCATGTCAAATCGGTTTGCGCGAACTCAGTGAAAAAGAATTACGTAATGCGTGGTTACGAGGTGAGTTCGAAGTTTATTACCAGCCACAGGTGAATGTAAAAGCCGGCAAGACGGTGGCAATGGAAGCATTGATGCGCTGGAATCATCCTGTGCGCGGCGTGATTTCACCTGCAGAATTCATACCGGTGATGGAAGAGATTGGTCTTATCCAGCCACTCGGTGACTGGTTATTACGTACAGTCTGTCGTCAACACCATGAGTGGCGTGAAGCTGGGTATCAACCGGTTAAAATGGCGATGAATATTTCAGCCCAACAAATCTTTAATACTGATTTTATCGTGCGACTTGAAACGCTAATCGAGCAAAACAAATTCGATCCCAATTGGCTGGTCTTCGAAATTAAAGAATCTGCACTGATGAAAAACAGCGAAGAAGCCGTTGAAGTCCTGGCAAGGCTTAAAACCACAGGTGTTGATGTTACTATTGATGACTTTGGTTCAAGCAATTCATCGCTTGGCTTTTTACGCACACTTAACGCCAGTTCATTGAAGCTGGATGAGAACATGATGAAAGACTTTGATGTCAATGAGCGCGCTGCAAACTTTGTCAAAGCCGTGATAGGGATGGGCGTGAACTTGCATATGCACGTATTAGCAT
>JAUHZG010000010.1 GCA_030425845.1 Gammaproteobacteria bacterium | reverse complement strand
CCAGTACAATCCTAAGAAGACAGGGATCTGTACTAGCATCGGTAAACAGCCGCCTAATGGATTGATCTTTTCTTTCTTGTATAAATCCATCGTCGCTTTAGTAAACTTCTGCTTATCATCACCAAAACGTTCTTTTAAGTTTTGTAGTTTAGGTTGTACCACCCGCATCTTGGCCATAGATTTATAACTCATGGACGATAGAGGGTGCAGTAGTAACTTGATTAGCATAGTGACAATAATAATAGCCCAGCCCCAATTACCAATAAAATGGTAAATTAGACTCATCGCTTTGAAGATCACCACAGAGAAGATCCAAAAGATCCCAAAATCTAAAGTCAGATCAAGATTTGGCGCGACTGCTTTTAAGCGACTGGTAATAGCTGGGCCCACATATAAACGCGAAGAGGTTGTCACCGTTTGTCTTGCAGGCACCTCCACTTTAGGACCGACCATACCAATTAAGTATTGGTTATTGGGTAAGGCACGAGTGTAGTAATGATACGCTTGATTGCGAGAAGGGATCCAAGCACTAATAAAGTAGTGCTGTAACATCGCTACCCAACCATCGGTGACGTCTTTGCTTAAGTTGCCTTCTTTCATGTCTTTGAATGAGACTTTTTCGTAATGCTCATCCGGTGTGGAATAAGCCGCCCCCACATAGGTATGGAAACTCATCAGCGATGAGCCTTTTTTCGGTTGTTGGCGCTTGAGCGCAGTGTACATATGTCCTTGCCAAGCCTGAGACGTATTATTGATAATTTGATACGCTACGTTTACCACATAGCTATCACGGGTTAGGGTAAAGATCTTATGCACAATCAAGCCTTGCGGTGATGTCCATGACAAAGTGACTTTTAATTGTTTGTCACCAGGCGTTAATTGGTAGCTCGTACTAGAGGCAGTAAAGCGCCCTTGCTCACCCGAGATCTTATCAGGCCCGTTGTGTCCAATCAGCCCACTTTGCGCGATGTATTGTTTACCGTCATCTTGAGTAAATAACGCGACGGTTTTCTTCGCGCCCAAAGATAAAGGATATTTCGCTAGATTAGAATCAACAATATTCCCACCTTGCAAATCAATCTTAAGGTTTAACACATCGGTCTTAACTGAGATTAAGCGATGTGCAGGAATTGCTTTGGTACTGGTTTGTTTATTTACCGCGGCTTTAATTGTTGGAACTGAGACGTTACTCTGTGGCGCATTGGCACCTGTTGCGTGTTGCTGTACTACCGGCTGAGAATGAAGCACAGGCCGAGGACCGTAGTCTTGCTCCCACGCATTCCAAATCATCATTGCCAACACTAGGGTAAAACCAAAAAATAACGTACGTTGAAATTCCATCAATAATCACTTAATTGTTAGGATCGAGATCCTTTTTGTTAATAGGTACGGGATCAACTCCCCCTGCGTGCCACGGATGACACTTCATAATCCGCCGACATGATAAATAAAAGCCACGAAAAATACCATGCTGTTCAATCGCTTGGATAGCATATTGTGAGCAAGTGGGGGTAAAGCGACAATGCGGTCCTAGGTAAGGACTGATGCAAAGCTGATAAACGCGGATCAGACACAGGCAACAGGCTTTTGCGAACGCGCTAATTTTTTCCATACTTTCTCTAACTGTTGACGAGTATTTAGGGATTTTTGCTCACCGGCATTGTATCGTGCCAACACAACGATGTCCCATCCCTTTAATTCGGCTTGGCCTAAGCGAAACGCTTCTCGAATCACGCGCTTAACGCGATTGCGATCACTGGCTTTTTTGATATTTTTCTTGGCGACGATAATGCCGATACGAGCGGAGTTAGATTGATTGGGGCAAACAAGAACAACAAAACCCGGGATTCGATAAGATTTCCCTTGAGAGAAAACCTTGTCATACCCAGGCTTGGTCAATTTTTTATCTCTGCAAAAGGTTAATTGCACGAGTCACTCAACACAAAATGGTTTGCAGGAACTAAATAGTTGAACAGGTATTAGGCGCTAAGTCTTTTACGTCCGCGCTTGCGACGAGCATTCAAGATCTTACGGCCATTTTTAGTCGCCATACGCGCTCTGAAGCCGTGCTTTCTTTTCATTTTTAGGTTGCTTGGTTGAAACGTTCTTTTCATGATGAACCCTTTAACAATAAAACTAGCCTGGAGCCCTAGTGCTCCATGAGGGTGGGGATCCTATTGGGATCGCAGCTAAATGTCAATGAAAACTTAACGCCAGTATTTTTATACCCATTCTACTCCACAGCACGTTTTTAGCATCGACATTCGAGAGCTCCGTGTCCTTTCCATTTATCCACCTCACTAATTAAAATTAAAAAGATATATATATTTTATTTTGATGATTATTAGTCGCTACCCTATGTGGGTGAATAGCAGATCTAACTTAATTTCAGTAAGTTATCATTAAATTACCGTTGCATAATCCTGACACTTTTTTGTGGATAACTCTGTGAAGAAAAGTTGATGGATCTTAGCTTCGCCTTCTGCCCTCTATTTATCCCAGTTTGCTCAACGGCTTCCTTGGAAGTTATCACCAAGATAGAAAATTGAACATATCCAACTTACACGGAAATCTTGTCCACCGTACTAATTATAAAAATAAAGTATATATAAAACTTATGATGATTTTTATTAGTGTCAGTTCTATGTGGGTAATCATAAAAAAAACTTTTAAATCATGAGGTTATAGTAGTGTTTTGTGTGAATAAATCGATCACTTAACTGTGACTGTCCGTTAGGTGACATTTGGATAAAAACAGTGAGCTTCCTAGTCGTGTCTAACTATCCACGATCTGACAACACTTTATTAGCATTTTATACATAAGTTACCTGCATGCTTATTCCCCAAAGAATGCTCCTCTGACGACTAATTGCTTGAAAAGCCGATGTTTTTAGTTGTGGATAACTACGTTAAGTCGCTATAATGGCTCTCCGTTGAAATGAGCATACGCGTTGGGGAACACTGTTGAGTATTGTCGTCACATCATTGTGGGAAGGCTGCCTGGAATCACTGCAGTCTCTGTTATCACCACAAGAGTTTAATACCTGGATTAGACCACTACAGCCAGCTGATAGCTCTACTGAGCAGCAGTTGCACTTAATGGCCCCCAATCGTTTTGTGATGGATTGGATAAAAGATAAGTACCTGGCTAAGATCACTGAACTTGCGAAGCAGCAATCACCCGTCGTTGAGGTGACTCTCTCTATTGGGAGTCAACACCCAGTGAATGCCAATACCGATGCTAAAATCTCTGAGCCCGCCACAGCTTCTGTTGTGCCCGCATCGCAATCGGCTAATACCACAGGAGCTATGCCCAGCTTCCGCAGTAATGAACCGTCTCCTAAGGAAGTTTTCCACAGCAATCTTAACCGTAACTTTACGTTTGATAATTTTGTTGAGGGGAAATCTAACCAATTGGCTAAAGCCGCTTCTGCGCAGGTGGGTGAAAACCCTGGTGCTGCCTATAACCCGTTATTCCTCTATGGGGGGGTGGGTCTTGGGAAGACTCACTTAATTCAAGCGGTGGGTAATTACATCTTAGATAATAATCCTAAAGCGAAGGTGCTTTATCTACATTCAGAGCGCTTTGTTGCTGATATGGTGAAAGCGCTACAGACCAATAAGATGAATGAGTTCAAAGCCTTCTACCGCACAGCCGACGCCTTGCTCATCGATGACATCCAGTTCTTTGCCGGTAAAGATCGTTCACAAGAAGAGTTTTTCCATACGTTCAATGCGTTACTCGAAGGCCAACAGCAAGTTATCTTAACGTGCGACCGTTATCCGAAAGAGATCAACGGCCTAGAAGAGCGCTTAAAGTCGCGCTTTGGATGGGGACTCACCGTGGCTGTTGAGCCGCCCGATCTCGAAACGAGGGTCGCTATCTTAATGAGTAAAGCAGATAAAAGCCGTATTGAGCTACCGCATGAGGTGGCGTTTTTCATAGCCAAACGTATTCGATCCAATGTCCGTGAACTCGAGGGGGCGTTAAAGCGAGTGATCGCACATGCGCAGTTTACTGGTGAAGAAATCACGATTCCGTTTGTGCGGGAAGCCTTAAAAGACTTATTAAGTTTGCAAGACAAATTGGTCACGATTGAAAATATTCAAAAAACCGTTGCTGAGTACTACAAAATTCGCGTTGCCGATATCTTATCAAAACGCCGTTCTCGTTCTGTGGCAAGGCCAAGACAAATGGCAATGGCGCTAGCAAAAGAGCTAACCAATCACAGTTTGCCAGAGATAGGGGATGCGTTTAACGGCCGCGATCATACGACTGTATTACATGCATGTCGTACGATTAATCGCTTACGTGAAGAAGATGCGAATCTCGGTCAAGATTATGTAAACTTACTGCGGATCTTAACGACTTAAGAAGGAGAGTAGTGTGGCTGAATTTGTAATTGAACGCGAAGCGTTACTCGGTGCGCTACAGCCGATGCAAGGTATCGTTGAGAAACGCCAAACCATGGCTGTGCTTTCGAATGTGCTTTGCTCGTTTAAGTCGGACTTGGTTGCTATTACTGGGACGGATTTAGAGATTGAACTCACAACCTTTGCCAAGGTTGAAGAGTCTTCTGAAAACTATGATATTACAGTACCAGCAAAGAAATTAATTGATATTTGCCGTGGGCTGCCTGAGGGGGCGAAATTACGTTTTGCTTTTGAAGAAAACAAACTAAAATTAAGCTCTAATCGTTCACGTTACACCTTAGCAACCTTACCCGCAGCCGAATTCCCTCAAACCGATGAAGGTCCGGATAATACTGAATTTTCACTTAACGAGTCGGCGTTAATCGGCTTATTGCAAAAGACTAGCTTTGCTATGGCGCAACAAGATGTGCGTTACTACTTAAACGGGCTCTTATTTGAGATTGAACAAGACAAACTAACGTTGGTCGCCTCTGATGGGCATCGTCTCGCGATGAACCAAACCGCGATGCCTATTGGTGTTGAAGAAAAACAGCAAGTCATTTTGCCGCGTAAAGCCATTATGGAGATCATGCGTTTGCTTGGTGACAACGATAGAGCTTTATCCGTTTCATTAGCGCAAAACCGTTTTACTTTACAAACTGACACAATGATCTTTCGCTCTAAGCTGATTGATGGACGTTTTCCTGATTACCGACGCTTAATTCCGTCAACGACAGCCAAAGAATTTACCGTTTCTCGTGATAACTTCAAAGAAGCACTTAATCGCGCGGCGATATTGTCAAATGAAAAAATCAAAGGGGTTCATCTTTATCTTTCTGAGCACTTATTAAAGATAGTTTCTAGTAATACACAGCACGAGCTCGGTGAAGAAGAGATAGAAGTGGTCTACCAAGGTGAGGCTATGGATATCGGCGTGAATGTTATTTACTTCCTAGATGTACTCAATGTGCTCGGAGGAGATATTTGTGTGTCTTTGACTGACTCCAATAGTAGTATCTTGATCACTGATAGCCGAAGTGAACAGTCTGCCTACGTCATCATGCCAATGAGACTTTAGTAGGCCCGAAAGTGCCTATCTCACGCTTTACTTGTTCGTCTTTTCGAAACTTACTTCACTGTGAATGTGATTTTTCACCTGTTTTAAATTGTTTTATTGGGCAAAACGGCTCGGGTAAGACGAGCTTGCTCGAAGCGATCTATCTTATTTCCCATGGGCGTTCGTTTCGTACAAATCAAATCAAACGAGTGATTAATCACGGACAAGAGTGTCTGACAGTGTATCTTGAACTCACCGATGACTCTGGTGTGACATCTCTGGGACTCTCTAAATCACGCCAAGATCAGCAAAAAATCCGTTTAAACGGTGAAAATCTTCCTAGTATTGTGGAATTAACACGATTGTTACCGGTTTTGGTGATAAATCCCGATGCTTTTGAATTAATTGAAGCGGGGCCTGAGCAACGGCGTAGTTTTATCGATTGGGGTGTGTTCCACGTGGAACATCAATATGCTGTAGTTTGGCAGCGCTGGAAGAAGTGTTTGTCGCAACGTAACGCGGCTTTACGTGCTGGGCTCTGCCCAGAACCGTGGAGCCAACAGTTTATTACCTTCTCTAACCAAATCACCCAATTAAGACAGCAGTTGTTGGAAAACCAGCTACCGATATTGGAAGAATTGCTAGCGACCTTCAGTTTGCCGTTTGAGTTCAGTTTTAGCTACCGAACAGGCTGGGATCAAGCACTTAGCCTCGAGGAAGCATTGCATAAAAGTAGAGACTCTGAGCGGGAAAAAGGGTATACTATGGTAGGTCCTCAAAGAGCGGATTTGTCGATTAAAATCAACAACATACCTGCTAGCCAGGTGCTCTCAAGAGGCCAGGAGAAATTAGTCGTTATCGCGGCCAAGCTATCACAGGGCTTGTGCTTGAAAAAGCTCACAGGTAAGTCGGTTCTTACCCTTATTGATGATTTAGCCTCTGAGCTGGACGAGAGACACCTAGAAAAGGTCGCGCAAACACTATTATCTCTGGATTCCCAGCTTTTTGTGACTGGTATCGCGGAAAAAGACGTAGCTTGGACGCGGTTGTTTCACAAAAAAAACATGTTCCACGTGGAACATGGGGCGGTAACGCCAATGATACTCGAGGAAACCAACTGAGTGGTTTCCGTTTTTTATGGAGACTAACATGTCGGCAGAAAGTACCTATACCTCTGATAATATTAAAGTTCTTAAAGGCTTAGACGCAGTTCGTAAGCGTCCCGGAATGTACATTGGGGATACCGATGATGGCACGGGCTTACACCACATGGTTTTTGAGGTGGTGGATAACTCTATCGATGAAGCTTTGGCGGGTCACTGTGATGATATTACTGTCACTATCCATACTGATGACTCCGTTTCTGTACGCGATAACGGCCGTGGGATTCCAACCGATATTCACCCGGAAGAAGGGCGCTCAGCTGCGGAAGTTATCTTAACAGTCCTTCATGCCGGCGGTAAGTTTGATGCCAATTCGTATAAAGTCTCTGGTGGTCTTCATGGGGTGGGTGTTTCTGTCGTGAATGCACTATCTGAGAAGCTTTGGCTGACGGTTCGTCGTGGCGGGAAAATGCACGAGCAAACCTACCAAAATGGTGAGCCGGATAACCCGTTAGCCGTAGTGGGTGAAACAGCAACTACCGGGACGGAAGTACGCTTTGTCCCGAGCAAAACTATCTTCACTGAGACAACTTTCAGCTACGATATTTTAGCCAAGCGTTTACGAGAGTTGTCTTTCTTAAACTCAGGCGTACGTATTCATTTAATTGATGAGCGTGATGGTAAAGAAGAAGTGTTTGAATACGAAGGTGGTATTCGTTCTTTCGTGGAACATATTAACCGCAACAAATCTACCAACAATCAAGAAGTGTTTTATTTCTCAAAAGAGAAGAACGACATCGTGGTAGAGATTGCCATGCAGTGGAACGACAGTTTCCAGGAAAATATTTTCTGTTTCACCAACAATATCCCTCAACGCGATGGCGGGACACACTTAGCCGGTTTTCGTGGCGCGCTAACACGTAGTATTAATAGTTATATCGAAAAAGAAGGGTTAGCCAAGAAATATAAGATTAACGGTATTTCGGGTGAGGATACTCGCGAAGGTTTAACGTCTGTTGTCTCGGTAAAAGTCCCTGATCCTAAGTTTTCATCTCAAACCAAAGATAAGTTAGTGTCATCTGAAGTGAAGCCGGTGGTGGAGTCCTTACTCAGCGAAAAGTTCCAAGAGTTTTTACTTGAAAAGCCACAACAAGCTAAGAACATTGTTACCAAAATTATTGATGCAACGCGTGCTCGTGAAGCTGCACGCAGAGCGCGTGAAATGACGCGACGCAAGGGTGCCCTTGATATTGCAGGGTTACCGGGTAAGCTTGCTGATTGCCAAGAAAAAGATCCAGCACTGTCTGAATTATATCTAGTGGAGGGTGATTCTGCGGGCGGCTCAGCTAAGCAAGCACGTGATCGCCGCACGCAAGCCATCTTGCCACTGAAAGGTAAAATTCTTAACGTCGAAAAAGCACGTTTTGATAAGATGTTAGCGTCACCTGATGTGGGTACGCTTATTACCGCGTTGGGCTGTGGGATTGGGCACGACGAATATAACCCAGACAAAACACGTTATCACCGCATTATTATCATGACGGATGCCGACGTCGATGGATCACACATTCGTACGTTATTATTAACGTTCTTTTATCGGCAAATGCCAGAATTGATTGAACGCGGATATATTTATATCGCGCAACCGCCTTTGTATAAAGTTACCAAGGGTAAGCAAGAACAATACGTGAAAGACGATGAAGCGTTAATCGAGTATTTACTTTCTTTGGCTCTTACCGATGCCGCTGTTATTCCTGGGGCTGGGGTGCCGCCTATCTCTGGTGTGGCCCTCGAAAATCTCGCTAACGACTATATGGTGGTTGAGCGCATCATTAAACGTTTATCACGACGTTTCCCCGAATCGCTACTGACACACTTCCCTAAACTACCTGTACTAACCAATGCGTTATTACATGATGAAGCAGCCGTGTCTGAGTGGTGTCGAGATCTTACTGAACGTGCTGTGGCAGAGAACACCGGTACAACAACCTATCAATATAACATTGAGTTTGATGAAGAGAGTGAATGTCACATACCGTCTTTTGTGGTGAACTCTCACGGTAACCACCAAACATATAAGTTCACCAAAGAATTTTTCTTAAGTGGCGATTATGAAACGATTGCCAAACTGCACGATAAGCTAGAAGGCTTGTTGGCTGAAGATGCCACGGTGACACGTAAAGATAAAACACATCCTGTGCGATTGTTTAAAGACGCAATCGCTTGGTTAATGAATGAAGCGAAACGCGGTCAAGATATCCAACGCTATAAAGGTCTCGGTGAAATGAACCCAGATCAGCTGTGGGAGACGACAATGGATCCCGCGACACGTCGTTTGTTACAAGTGAAGGTTGAAGATGCGGTGGCAGCCGATGGGATCTTTACTACATTGATGGGCGATCAAGTCGAGCCGCGTCGCATGTTTATCGAGAACAATGCGCTTGATGTTGAAAATTTAGATGTTTAACCGTTAGGAGCTAGTGTGGCGGTGCTTGAAGTTTTATCTTATCCAGATGAGCGCTTAACGCAGGTTGCGCCTGCGGTGGATTGCTTTGATGAGCAATTGAAAGCTGATCTGGATAATATGCTAGAGACACTGTATGCAACAAAGAATGGCGTTGGCCTTGCGGCGACTCAAGTTGGGATATTAAAACGTCTTGTTGTGATTGATTTATCTATGAATCGCGACAATCCTTTTTATTTAGTCAACCCAGAAATCACAGCGTTTAGTGAAGAACAAACACATCAACCTGAAGGCTGCTTATCCGTTCCGATGGACGTGAGACAATCTATTGCGCGTGCTGAGAAAATTTCTGTTACTAGCGTAAAGTTAGACGGCGAATGCTTTAGCTTTGAAGCAGAGGGGTTTCTTGCTAGATGTATACAACACGAAGTCGATCACTTAGACGGTAAGTTGTTTATCGATCACCTCGATGAGGCGGTGTTGGCCGAATATCGTTAACACAGGTGTACTTTTTATCCCGCAACAATCACTCTTCAAAAGAAATCGCTAAATTTTGCGATTGTTGAAAAATGCTTCCCCCCGTAAACTACTCGCATCTACTAAAACATGAATGTGTTTGAAGGCAACAATGAATGGAATAGATAAAGAGGCCACTATAGATGGTCTCAAGCAAATCACGACTGAGCTCGTTTCCGCGATTGGAGCTGAGTTTAGACAGGGTGAGTCTAGTCCAGTTGCTAAGAACAAAATTGTGACAGAGTGGGAGACGGTAGAGGATGTTTTTCGTGAATACCGTCCCAACAACAATAGAGTAGAGGGCTTAGAGCCCACTGAAGAAGCGGCTTTGCCGCAGGATGAAAAATCCATGAGGCTTTACTTATTCTTTGTGCTGAATGAGATAAGGCAGAGCTTCGAAAAGGCGACGCTAGAAGTTGCCAAGAAGTTCGAACAAGAATTAGCGTTCGTGAACGCCGTGTTACCAGTGCTAGAGAGCTACTGCGGCACGCTTCATGAAACCGAGAAAAGATGAAATCTTTTCGAGACCGATTTAAATGCCAGTAGTACCAGTTGCCTGCAAACGCTCTGCGAATGCAGGCTTTTTTTTGTCTGTGGTAAACTGAAGTGCTAACGAGCTAATTTTTACGCATATACCAATGAAGATAAATATCCCCAAAAAGCACGTTTGTTTACTTGTGCTATATCCATTATAACTCTCTGATAAATAATAAAACGTCACCTGTATTAACTTTTTCTTCTCGATTATCCGACAAGGGTGCGGTGACGCTGGTTTTTACTAAAGGAGTCATCTATGCCAAAAGCAAGCTTTCTTAAGTTTTATCTTGGAATGCATAAGAAAATTGACTCTGGCCGAGGGCTGTTGCCTACAGGAGAAAGAAGATCTTCCATTATCAGTGCGAGTTTTAAGCGTCTGGATCCCGTGCGTTTTTCAGGGGGGCGACAATATTATCGTAATCTGAATCCTTTGATGAAGTCGATACTATTAGCTGCTTTTTTAAAGTTCCAAGCTTCGCCCCTTCCTTTTATGACGAACAAAGTCCGCATCGGAGAACAATTAATCGATAGCAACAATGTATTAGCCCACTTTATAGCTAAAAGATCAAAGCTAGATTTACAAAAGGAAAAAGGTCCCGCTGAACGAGCTAGCAAGTTAGATGGCTTGTTGGATGAATATTGGATACTAACGGCACAATGTTTTAACTTCTGCAAATGGGTAATGACCGGCGCCTGGGAGCTTAACCTGTTGCTAAGGTTATACATCGCGAACGCATCAGAGAATAAATTGCATTACGCAAATAATCCAGGAAGCTCGCTTAAGCTAGATAAGTGCCAAAAGACGCTATTGATCATCGCCGCCATCATTGGAGAGTTAACTAGAGTATGCTTATTGCTTACTTGTGCATTGATTTATTATCCTTTAGCCAAACTAAGTGACTACATAACCCAACCGTTGTACTTTGCATCACAGTTTGCGCCCTATTGTTCATTCCTTCTTACTTCCTCAATGATGGGGGGCTATTACACGTTACATTTCTATGACAACGATCTGTTTGGTGCCTGTCCGATTAATATGGGGTATGAGGCAATTATGGGTGCATTCGATATAACGGTGCTACCTGGCCTTGATCAGTTGGTGCAGTCGTTAGGTTGGTATTTTGCGATGACCTTTGTGAACTCAGCGATTTTGTTGACTGCAGGAGGGGTGGCAGGTATTTGGATCACTTGTGCTTATAATAGCCGCTTTTTTATTGATTTGGTGCGCTCGTTGGCCGGTAAATACAAGGAAAAAATAATCACACGAGATGACTTGCGTGTGGAAGGAGGTAGCCGCGATGCGGATTTGACTGGCGATGACTCTGTACGAGCTAGAGCCGAACAAGATAGAGTAGAGAAACAAAATGAGGGAGGCTTTGCGCTAAACCCGCTATTTCAAGCCACCCGAACAACAAGGGGCGCGATAACTGAACCGCCGCGATTATCGGGTGTTGCTGTGCCGCGTGTTAAGCGAGCAGGAGGGGCGGGAGTGTTACCTCCTTTGCCTTGCCGCGAAGAGATACGGCCATCATTACCAAGACCACCGAGCCGTCGAGTCATTGGGAATGCATTACCGCCTTTGCCTGGGTTACCCAGTGGTGTTGGATTAGGGCGAGCAGACGTAGAAATCGTTGTGGATGAGAGCCTTAGTTCAGAGGATGAATCTGCTGAAACAACCTCAGTTTCTCATAGTGCTGGAAGCGCGCCCGGGATATCCTTACCGCAGCTGCCAGATATGTCGCCTGTGGCACTAGAGGGGGGGCATGGGAGTGAAAGTGCTGTGTCTTTGGGGCCTCCAAACGAGCCTTTACCGCCCTTGCCAAGGCAAGTAAGCGCATTGGTTGATGAGAGTGTGGGGGAACAGCTAGCAGAGTGTGCTTTGTCGCTCTTTTCCATGGTACGAGGCGCCAGTGCTTCTAGAGCGCAAACACCAACAGGCTTAGGGCATTTTAGTACACCGACTACTACACGTCGTGTTGTCAGGAGAGTTCATACCGATCCCATTTTTCGTTCTTTCTCCCGGTTCACACGCTTACCCTCTTTACCGGCGAGTGAGCCTAGGCGTCGCGTAGAAAGGACCATGTAGGGCATCGATTCTTAGAAAGCTACGGGCCTGCTAAGCTGCGAACTACTACTTATTGTAGTGACAAGCAACTTACCGTAAAACACTTGCGCTACGTCACAAAAAACAGTGATAACACCTGTAGAGACCTGGGCGTAAACTATCCCCTTATATTATGTGTAAATGAATACAGGGAGGGATCCATGAGAGGACGTGTAGGGAAGCAAATAAGCGATGACGATAGGATTGCGAACATCGAAGGATTAGTTCTCAAAGTTAACACAGCCATTCAACAGAAGAGCGCGACAACGGATCACTATCAACCTTTGGTTGAAGGGGAAGGCAACTACGTTTTGGGATCCGGGCATGCTGAGCTTTTTCATCCAAGCTTGCAGCAAGATTCTTCAGCACTATTAGACTGGGAAAATGTACAGTCCTTGTTTAAGGCGTTGATGGGAGGTGACAAAGAAGGCCAACCACATTCTAGTTTTGAGCGTTTACCCGCCGATGTTCACTCTGTTTTAGTTTTTCTAGAGTTTCGCCTTAACGAGTTAGCTGCAAAGATCGAAGGAAAAACAAGCTTATCGACACAGGAGGCATCTGAGTACACAGAGTTATCACAATCTGTCTCACATATGTTGCAAGGTGTGCAAAAACACCAAGAGTTGCAAATGCAAGCTCATATCACCTTGATGACAGGGGGCAGCCTTTAGTGAGAGAGAGAAAGCTAACGACTTATAGGAGTTGATAACATGCCACGCGTATTGTGGGACTTTTATCATGTAAGCAAAGAGCCTAGTAATGGAGAGTCAACGCGAGGTCACCGTCGTATTAGTTCCTCTAGAGCAATCTTTAACACTTTGGAATTTGCTGGGACTGTGTCTCGTCCGACGATTGCATTAGCGATGTTAAAGCAATGCTACTTTCAGTTTCTCTCATCATTATTACCTAACGATGAGAGATTGGATAGGGCGTCTTATGATCAGTTTGTGAAGTTTTGTATTTATTCTCACGTCACGTTGAATAGTGCAAATAATACAGAGAAGTATCCTATTGGATCTGGACGGGCATCTGTAGTGAGTCTTCATGAAATAATTGGAGCACACGCGTTTAATGTTGCTAAGAATATCATGGCGATACATTGGGAGTTACAAGTCCTCTATAACGCCTTCATTATTTCTCCTTTGCGCTTAAAATTAAAAGTTAAACTCCCTTATCGCGAAATACGTCATCGAGAGGGCTGCTGTTGTTGCTGTTGTTATGGGGTGGGTGATGCTTTAGGGAAGTTTTTACTTTTCATTGTTGAACTTCCAAGAATCTCGCTGTTTATCTATAGCTATCTTTTGTATTTTCCGATGGCTGTGATAGGTGATTTTATTACACACCCTGTGTATATGATGTCAAGAAGAAACCCGTGGTTGGGTTATGGTTTGATTATAGCTGCGCATTTGGCTGTGCCTGGTGTTGACAGCTTGCTGGCATGGCTTAATGTTGATTTTGCACTAATGGATGGCTACTACACTATAGTGAACAGCATAGCCTCGGGGCAGGGGATCTCTCTTCCCATTTTGGGCACAGTGGTACAGATGATGACAACATGGTTAGGACACTATTTTGCGATTTGTACTTTCAATAGTGTGTTGTTATTAGGGGTCGGCTTGCTTTTGCCCGCGGGTTACTCACTAGGGTGTGGTGAAAATTTTTTTGATGGTCTTTATCAAACGTATAAAAACTTTTTTGTTTCAAAAACGTGGATTGAGCTAGTAAGTAGTGGTAACACGAGTTTAGACGTAGTCAAAGTGGAGCATTTTGCTGATACTTCTCACTGGAATGGGAGGTTTACAAAAAGAGTTTCTGAAGATCCTCGGGGGCCAGTGATGATGCCACCAGACGAGGAGCTCGGCCTGGAGGATTCTAATCGAGGAGAAGGGGTGGGCTCTGGTGGTGATAGTCGCCTATTTACAACACCTGTCACTCACAAGGTAAGAGAAAAAAGCTATCCGCGATCAGAACCTAGGGGAGAAGAATCTGAGTTCACCTTAAGGGTTAGACGGGCTGTATCCCAAAGTTTTAGTACCCCGGGCCACACAGCAGAAGAGACGGGGGGTAGGGTATCGCAGTTTACTGCTGCTTTTCGAAGTTCTTCTGGTGGGTGAACAACCTTTTATTCCCTGTACTTTCTCTAGAGCGAGGACGTGCAAACCATTGCGCAGCAAGGATTGGTGTGCCTCAGTTGTTGTATAGCTATGCACAGGCTGGGTGACTAACTACCACTTATTGTGGTGATTAAAAAAGTATCTCAAAGCACTTGTCTCTATGTCACAAAAAACAGTGATTAATTCAATAACGCTAAACGCGTAAAATGCAGTCGAATGAAAGAGTTATACTATTAATACAAGGAACGTCACTATGGTATCACATCAAGCAACGAACCAAGAGGTATACACACAAAGGCTAGCTGAAGTGCAGGCACTTATCATCGATGTTGAGAGATCACTTGATGAGAGTCGTTGCACGCACAATATTGCTGAAACAGGGGTTGAAGGTGAGAAGCCGAGTGCTCATCCATTAGGGACGGGACATGCAGAGCTGTTTCATGCGAGCGAAGGTGAGTGCGATGACAGTCATTTAGTTGAGTGGGAAAATGTTCAGGCTCTTTATCAAAAGCTTATCGAGCAACCCACTTGTGAGGGTATGAAAGGGAGTGCTTCAGATGTGCCTAAACCCAATGATGCAGCTTCTGTATTATCAGTCGTAAAGTACAAATTATTGGCGATGAGAGAAAAGGGTGAGAAACAGACGGCGATGACACTAACCGATAGCAAACAAGTGATACAGTCGTTGGAGAAGGTTAAGCAAATGACTGCAGCATTAGTTCGTCATCATGAGCTAGTCGAAGCAAAAGAAAGTGAACGTGTGCAAAACCTTTTAAACATTATGACTGGCGGTTAGCTACCCCCCCTACTATTTTCCCGTTTTCTCTTGGCCAGAATTGAAATAGGAGTGGCACTGTGCCATTGAATATAATTGGATTTTATCTACCAACGACACCTCCTGAGGTGCAGTCGCGTGGCTCTCACCTGCGCCGGCGTTCCTCTACTGTACAGATGAGTTTTAAAACTCTTGTGGCTGACACAAGGTTAGCATCCTTCACGGATAAATTAATTCAACAGGCCTACTATTTCTTTATGGGTAGCTCAATCCCTAATGATCAGCGTCTCAATAGGTGGACCTATCATGAGATTGTTAAGTTAGCGGTCTCTTTGCGTATTCAGAACTCCGTTGGTTCTACTAGGAATGCATACAGATATGTCGAAAATCAAGCCCTTCGAGCTTGTCGTGAAAAGTTAGTGAGCCATAATGAATTAGTGGGCGCGCATGGATTTAATTTTGCAAAAAATACGATGATGTTCAATTGGCTTCTGCTGGTTCTCTATCATACGCATGTGATTTCAAAGTTACGTGTTATGACCAAAATTGAACTGTCACTAAGAGAGCTAGCCCATACGTATAACTGTTGCGGCGTTTTTTGGTGGGGAACCCTAAAAATATTACGCTTATTGCTTTTGGCAGCGATGGAATTGCCAAGATTGCTGATATTTGCTTTTTGCTGCACTTTGTATTTTCCGATGGCAGCGATAGGAGACTTTATTACACATCCTGCTTACATGATGTCTAGGCGTAACCCTCTACTTGGATACAGTTTAATTGGTAGCACACATTTAGCGACAATTGTCTTATCATTTACATACAGGAATTTTTTCATCGCGAATTGGTATCACACAATACTAAGTGCTATTACTACGGGTGAAAACCTATCAAATACATTCGTTCGGTGGGGTGTTGAGTCCATGACTAAATGGTTGGGCCATTACTTTGCTGCGAGTGTCGTCAATAGTGTGCTGTTGCTTTCGGTGGGGGTAGGCTTAGGACTTTGGAATACTGTCGTCCATGACGTGAGTTTGTTCCCAAGATTACTTCAGACTTACCGAAAGTTATTCTTTAAAGATAACTCCGATCTGAAATCTTCGGATTTGTGTCATTCTAAGTCTTTCAGAAATTCCTGCATCGGCTTAGTCAATGACTCACCTTGGTTAGCGCCTTCAGAGATCAAAGATGAAGGTGGGGAGGGCGCCAGGCGGCATGAAGAGGTCGACCTTGAAATGAGCACAGGGGGGGCGAATGGTCCTGCTAGAGCGGCTATTGTTGTTGGGCCCGATTTTGAGGGTGCTGTGTCCGACCGTGTAACTAGAGCTGAACACTCTACTCCTGAAGGTGAAGTTGCGGATTCTCACCTTGATGATGAGAGTAAGGAAGGCGACTTATATCAAACACCTGTCACGCGGCGGAGAAGAGCTCATGGGAATGCTGACTCAGCACCTGCAGAGAGGCACATAAGTCGTGCAGGAGGACCCCCTTTTTATTGGTCGCAACCACGAAGCGGAAGACGTGAGCCTATTGCAGAACCACGCGGGAGGGTACCCCGGTCACCTCTTCCTTCTATGAGGCCTGATCATCGTAATCATGGCTAATAGCCAAACTAGGCGACTTCCATGGGATCAACGTCTACACTAAGGCGAACATTACGCTTTATTTTACTTTGTGTCATTGCCTGAATGAGGTGAGGCAAACACGCTTGTAACGTTTGTCTTGACGGCGCTTGTAGTAATAGCTGCACGCGAAAACGATTGGAAACTCTCGCGATACTGGCTGGGATCGGGCCGAGTAGTACGCAATGTGTGGGTAAGTGACTCTCACATAACTCTTTAATAGTGAGCAAACTATGTTGAGCGTCGGTTAATTGCACTGATTCAGCACGTATGAGCGCTAAAGCACTAAACGGCGGCCAACCAACTTCCTGGCGCTCTTGCAACAAGGTTTGCAGAAAGCGACTGTAATCTTGTTGAAATAAAAGGTGAAACAGCGGGTTGGTCGGTTGCACGGTTTGCACAAACACTTCACCAGGAATATCCGCTCGGCCGGCGCGACCGGCAACTTGTAATAACAATTGTCCAATGCGCTCGGGAGCGCGAAAATCAGGACACAATAAGCCGTGATCAGCATTTAAGATACCAACCAGTGATACGCCAGGGAAGTGGTGCCCTTTGGCGAGCATTTGCGTGCCGACAAGAATTTTTTTGCCGCCTTGATGAATTTTATCTAGGTGCTTTTGCATACTGTCTTTGCGCCGGGTACTGTCGCGATCAATGCGAATGATGTCAACCCCGGGGAAGTGCGCCTGTAAAGTTTCTTCAATGCGCTCGGTACCTTGACCTAAGGTTTGCAGATGTTCGGAACCGCATTTCGTGCATTGTTTAGGTTGTGGCATGGTATAACCACAATGATGACAGATTAAATGGTTTTTACGTTTGTGATAGGTCAGACGCGCATCACATTGCGGACAGCCGGCGAGGGTGCCGCAGCTAAAGCAAATTAAGCTAGGCGCATACCCACGTCGATTGAGAAACAATAATACTTGTTGATCCTTATCTAAATGCTTTTGCATTTGCGTGAGTAAGTCGAGTGAGAGACCTTGGTGTAATTTTTTACTGCGCGTATCGATAAGATGAAAGCGCGGCAGTGAGGCCGCCCCCGCGCGTTGACTTAAAGCAAGCTCGGTGTATTTGCCTTTTTGCACATTGGCATACGTCTCCAGTGACGGCGTTGCCGTGCCTAAGATAACGGGGATAGCAAGTTCCTTTGCTCGGATAATACTTAAATCGCGCGCATGATAACGCAAGCCTTCTTGTTGCTTGAATGAGGCATCGTGCTCTTCATCAATAATAATGATCCCAAGGTTAGCAAAAGGTGTGAACAGGGCAGAGCGTGTGCCTATCACCACATCGGCTTCATGCGTTTTTGCCATTAACCAATGGTTCAGTCGCTCAGTATTGTTCATCCCTGAATGCAAGGAGACAATCGTGCCATCAATGCGTGACTCAAAACGACGTAAGGTCTGTGGGGTCAGGGTGATTTCGGGCACCAGTACTAAAGCTTGTTTACCTTGCTTGATCACTTTGTTAATAATTTGCAAATAGACTTCAGTTTTACCACTTCCTGTGACACCGTAAAGTAAAAAAGGGGCGAAGGCGTCCAGTGATTGGGTGAGTGCTTTGAGTGCGCTAGCTTGTTCTGGATTTAGGTGTAAAGGCGGTTGTAACGCGGAGGGTGAGAGCTTTGCACAAGCATCCCGTACCACTTTTTCGACAAGACCTTTGTCTTGCAAACTACGTAGCGCGCTGGTCGATAGGTTGTGATCCTTAATTGCTTGAGGGGTTAACTCTCCTTGCTTTAAGTGCGTAATGAGTGCTAACTGGCTTTTGGCATTGGTGCGCAGGGTAGTTAAGTCCGCTTGTGGCAATAAACGATAACAAAAATTTTGTTTGCGCTTGGCTGGAGCGCCATCACGTAAAAGCACTGGAAGCATCGTCATTAAAGTTTCGCCAATCGGGTGCGCATAGTAGCGTGCTGTGAAATGTCCAAGTTGCATGAGGTGCTCATCGAGGACGGGAGTCTCATCAAGACGAGACTGTATGGGCTTGAGTTTGTGCTCGGGGAAATCGCTGTGGTGTTTAGTGTCTAACACGATACCAGTCACGGCACGTCGACCAAACGATACCAGTACCCGAGTGCCTGGGAGTAGTGAGCTGCTGCGCATCTCTTTGGGGATGAGGTAGTCAAATCCTTTACGTAGTGGGCAGTCGATGGCGATAGTGGCGATGTGGGGTGGTTTCATGGGGCTATTGTAGCATGGCTGATGACGCGATGGGGGGCGAAGGTGTGATTAGCACGTAGCGAGAGCTCCACCATTGGTAGCTTGGCTTGACCGCGGCATCCAGTATGCTAGCCTTAGCGTTCTCTAGCCCATTCACAAGGAGTTCCCATGAGTGCAGATGATCTCAAACGCCAAGCTGCTGAAGCAGCCATGGCTTATGTAGAAGAAGATACTATTGTTGGCGTGGGGACTGGCTCAACGGTGAATTATTTTATTGATTGTCTCGCCGCTAAGAAGCATCTCATCGAAGGAGCTGTGGCAAGCTCTGTTGCAACCGAAGAGCGTCTCAAGCAACACGGGATACCGGTCATTGAGCTCAATAGTGCGCCGGAAGTAGCGGTCTACATTGATGGTGCCGATGAAGTGAATAATAAAGGACAAATGATCAAAGGCGGCGGTGGCGCATTAACGCGTGAGAAAATCGTCGCAACGGTTGCGAAAAAAATGGTGGCGATTGTTGATGAATCAAAGTTCGTCTCAGTGTTGGGTGAGACGTTTCCGCTGCCTATCGAAGTGATCCCCATGGCGCGTAGCTATGTTGGGCGACAAATAATAGGTCTTAAAGGCGATCCGGATTATCGCGCGGGTTTTGTCACAGACAACGCGGGTGTCATTATTGATGTGCATTATTTAGATTTAGTTGATCCACTTGCCATGGAGCGACGACTTAACGCTATTACAGGTGTTGTTGAAAATGGTCTGTTTGCCGAGCGCACCGCCGACGTGATTTTAGTCGCGAAACCTTCAGGTGTAGAGACGATTAAGGTAAGTTAACAACAATGAACTATTCTCGAGAAGACTCTCCCTGTATAGGTATTTGCTCAACTGTTTACGGTGATGAAGTGTGCCGTGGTTGCAAACGTTTTTACAAGGAGATCATTGATTGGAATGGTTATGATCAAGCTAAGCGTGATGTCGTCTACGATAGGATAGATAAACACATCGAGCAAGTGATGAAAGGTAAGATCACTATTACTGATCCTAAACTCATGCTGTCACAGCTTGAAAAAAACGCTGTGCGTTATCGTACAGACGATAATCCTTATGGTTGGGCGTATATTTTGCTGCGGGATTTGGCAGAGCATATCAAAGAGCCTGCTGAGTATGGTTTTAGTGTCGATGCTTCGGTCAGCCAATATACATTACCTAAGTTAATTCATATGATTGACGATGAATACTATGCGCTTGCTAACCAAGAGTTCGAAGCAAGCGCGTAACGGCATGCTTGACCTGTAGATTTAACCTGTAAAAACCGGAGGCCGCCTACGAATATGACAGGTTTAACGCCATGCTTTTATTCAACAGGTTGTAAACATCACTAAGGGTGACTAATGAAATATTATCCTAGAAACGGCAGTTGGGTGCACATTTCTAGGATAACAGATTGATTTAGATAGCTTTTCAAAAAAATCTAAAGTCACCTTGTTGGTGATGAAGACTTTTTTGTAATGCTAGATGGAGCAAGATGTTGCGCTAGAATGGGTGAACCAACTGCTGTTTCTAGGATTATGTTTGCCGGTGAACTATTTGTAATGAGCGACTAAATTAGCGACCGAAGCGCGTGCCTGGCGTATGGGTCGATGTCGCGCCTTCGTTTCTTGCGATTGCTCGAACCACAGGACCAAAGACCACTTCTATAATTGCACCGGGTGATTTATTTTGTTGAAACTCTTGCGCTCTTTTCTTTGCCATCATGGCACGGACGAGTGGATCTTTTCCAGCCGCTGTGCCGTCTAGCTGGCGCGCGGTGAGGGCTTCAAAGAGTGCCATGACTGATGCGGAGGTGTCTTTTGAGTTGAGCGCATCAGGTGAGGCTTTCAAGGCGATTAAGGTTTGTTTGACCTCAGCGACTGTGGCATTAAGTGCTTCAGATGAGAGTTCTTTACCTAGGGTGCCTTGTAAAACTGAGGTTGCATGTTGTAGTTGTTCGGAGAGTGTTGGCTCTGGCTTTGTAGAGAAGAAACCCGGTGATGATACGGTTGATGATGGTGTTGCAGGTTGCAAAGAGTCAAGGCTGCCGGCCTGTGGGACGCTGGCATGGGCGGCTTGCTTAACAGTCGCACTGACTTTGCCTTGTGGTTGACTGCCACCCACACGCGCTAACGCATCAAGCAAGCTAACTTCTGGCTCGGTAATGGCACCAGCTAATTGGAACGTTGATGCTGCATTTTTTTGTATGCCTACGCTCATAATGTCTCTTCACAACACTAAAAAACTATTCTTCACCTTAAAAGTATAGGGAATGAATATTAACAAAACCTTAAGAAAGGCCTTAGTTTAGAGTAATTTTTTATCAATCGAATCATTTTATCTGAATTTAGAATAAAATCAATAAGTTAAAATGGTGATGTGCATAACGGAAAAAAGGTATCAGGGGGCTAACCAATTGATAAGTTAATACAATAAACGGGCACGGATTGTTCCCTCGATGGATTTTAGCTCGCTAATGACTTGATTTTCTGTCCCTTGCTCAATATCCATTACCACGTAACCAATCTCACCTGTGGTTTGTAGGTATTGCCCTAACACGTTGATTTCACTAGATGAAAAGATTTCATTGATTTGCTTTAGCATGCCTGGAATATTGCGGTGAATATGTAGAAGGCGTGCTCGGCCGCTGAACTGTGGCAAAGAAACTTCGGGAAAGTTGACCGCTCCCACGGTAGAGCCGTTATTACTGTAAGTTAGTAGGCGTTCTGCAACTGTTTTACCGATGTTAAATTGTGCTTCAAGCGTACTGCCGCCGATATGGGGTGTTAGTAACACGTTGTCGAATGCTTGCAGTGGACTTTCAAACGGTTCGTCATTGGATTTGGGTTCACAGGGGTAGACGTCAATCGCTGCGCCTTGTACTTGCTCTGTCTCCAGTGCTTTAACGAGAGCGGCGATGTCGACCACATTACCGCGAGAAGCATTAATTAAGATACTGCCGTGTTTGAATTTGGCAAATTGTTCATGGCCAATAAGGTTCTTGGTTTGCGGGGTTTGCGGAACATGTAGTGACACCACATCACTGGCTGCAAGTAGTTCATCCATACCCTCCGCTGCGACAGCATTTCCTAGCGCTAACTTAGGTTCGATGTCGTAGAAGAGAACTTGCATACCAAGGCTTTCGGCTAGGATACCTACTTGTGTGCCGATATGGCCGTAACCAATTAGGCCAAGTGTTTTGCCTCGGACTTCGTGTGATCCTTTGGCGGTTTTATGCCATTGGCCGCGGTGACATTGGGCATTTCGCTCAGGAACTTTACGCATCAGCATAATGATCTCAGCAATGACTAATTCAGCGACACTGCGCGTGTTGGCAAACGGGGCGTTAAAAACAGGGATCCCCGCATTGGCGGCTGTAGTTAAGTCGACCTGGTTGGTGCCAATACAAAAACAGCCAACGCCAGCGAGTTTGTTCGCTTTGTTTATCACATTTGCTGTGAGTTGGGTGCGAGAGCGTATCCCTAGAAAATGTACGCCTTGGATTCTTTCTATCAGAGCCTCTTCGGAGAGGGTAGATGAAATGGATTCGATTTGATGATAGCCGTCATTAACAAAAGAATCGCTGACGATAGGGTGGACGCCTTCTAGGAGCAGGATCTTGATATTATCTTTGGGTAAAGACGTTTTGTTGGTCATGGGGGCGTGTACCTCTTTGCTCATGAGTGCTAACTATTACGCGTAAGTCTGGCATATGTCTCTTGGCTTCGCAATCTATACCCATGCTACTTGAATTTGCACGTTTCTAATCTAGTAACGAATAGTCATGCACGTTAACTCTGTATACAATGGGAGTGTGAGGCAAGAGAAAAGGAACCCCATTGCAAAACATCGATAAAGTCCAAGCGCTCGCACAGCGTTTACCTGAACTTGAAATTCGAACTAGTCAAGAATATTGTCAGCAATATGGCAAGGACTGGTTACGCTTATATGAGCCCAACCCTTGCGCGGTAGCCTTCGTACGCTCAACACAAGAGTGTGCTGAATTAGTGCGAGTAGCTCGTGAATTGGCTTTGCCACTGGTGCCTAGCGGTGGTCGCACAGGATTAAGTGGGGGAGCCACCGCACTACACCAGGAGTTAGTGGTGAGTTGTGAGAAGCTCAATCAGATCAGGGATTACAATGAAATAGATGAAGTCGTTACTTGTGCTGCGGGAACAATCACGGCGAACTTGCAAGCGTTTGCCCGTGAACAAGGCTTGTTTTTTCCCATTAGTTTGGCATCGGATGGATCTAGTCAGATAGGCGGTAATATTGCGACGAATGCGGGCGGGATACGTGTGTTGCGTTATGGTTTAACTCGTCAGTATGTGGCTGGGTTGACGGTGGTGACAGGCACCGGAGAAATTGTGCAGTTAGGGCGCGGGTTAGTTAAGAATGCCTGCGGATATGACTTGAGACAACTTTTCATTGGCTCTGAAGGCACGCTAGGATTCATCACTGAGGCGCAAATCAAACTCACACGCCCGCCAAGCGCGACTAGCGTTTTGTTACTGGCAGTGAACTCCATAGATGCTGTGATGCAAACTTTCTGTCGCTATAAGAAGCGACTTTCTTTGATAGCGTTTGAGTATTTCTGTGACTTAGCGTTAGCCAAGGTTACAGAGGATAAACAAATTAAAGCGCCTTTTGAGGCCGCTTCACCATACTACGTCCTCATTGAGTTTGAGCACGGGAGTGAATCTGATTTCGAGTTAGCGCTATCGTTATTTGAGGAATCGATGGACGTAGGCGAGGTGCAAGATGGTATTGTAAGCCAGAGTGAGCAGCAAGCAAATGAGCTGTGGTTCTATCGGGAAAGTATTTCAGAAGTGCTGGCAAGTTATCATCCATACAAAAATGATATTGCAGTGAAGCCTAGTCTTGTTCCTGAATTAATGCAACAATTAAATCTGGTCATTGCAGAGCATTATCCTTTGAGTGAGGTCGTGTGGTTTGGCCATATTGGTGATGGCAATTGTCACCTCAATATACTGAAGCCACAGACGATGTCTGCGAATGAATTTAAGCAAAATTGTGATAAAGCTTCACATTTAATTTTTGCGCAAGTGCAAAAACTTGGAGGCAGCATTTCTGCTGAGCATGGCATAGGCTTGCTCAAGCGAAATTACCTGCAATATGGACGAACAAGCTATGAGATCGATTGTTTTGGTGATATTAAACGCTTGTTTGATCCGGATAACATTTTAAACCCAGGGAAATTAATTGGGTGAAATACATCAATAAAAAGTGGCTTAAAAACATTGCGATCGGCATTGCCTTGGCGTTGTTAGCAACGACGGCAGTAGCGAAAGAGCTCTCTCTCAAAGACGCGATAATGCTCTCATTGCGTTATAACCCCAATGTGCGCGATGCATTTATGCAGCGTACGATTGATAAGTTTTCTTTACGCTCCGCTGAGCATCAGTTTGAACCCAACTTTGCCTTGAGTGGTAGTTCCTCGTATTCTAGAACGGATGGCCCTGCAACCAGCACTAACACTACAGGCGGTTTTACTACACCGATTAGCTATAGCATGACCCCTGTGATGACGTATTCGTCACCCATTGGTACGACAACGACCGTGACCTGGAACAATTCAGATGCCGGCAATTATAGTACTAGCTTAGATATCAATGTTGTTCAGCCTTTACTTCAAGGTTTTGGTTCTGCGGTTGCAGAAGCTTCATTGCGTGCAGCATTTGATAATGAATACTTAAGTAAAATTACACTTAAAGACACGTTAATCTCACAAGTGAATGGTGTGATTTCAGCTTATCTTACGCTAGTAGGGGACGAGAACAACCTGATCACGAGTAAGCAAGCTTACGAGTCAGCGAAAAAAACAGTATGGCGCAATAAACAGTTCATTAAAGCGGGCCGTATGGCGGCAAATGATAATGTGACTGCCGAATCACAGGTCGCTCAGCAACGCCTTGAAATTACCAAAACAAATAACACGATATTTAATGATAAACAAGCGCTACTTAAAGCGATTGGTTATATCGATCCGAACAAAGATGTTTCGATATCGACTACGATTGATTTGGGCTCGACAACTATTCCTGATCTGAAAAAAAGCATTAACATAGCGCTACATCACAACATTGCTTATATCAAAGCCGCCGTGGCAGTGCGTTCAGCTGCAAGAACACTTATGGTTGATAGAGACAAGGCGCGTTGGAAGCTCGACTTGACGTCAGGTTACAGTCTTTCTGGTCAGCGCGGTGGGATCAAAGGGATCTTCCAGAGCAGTGCGACGAAAGCGCTTTCTTTAAAGTTAGATTTGACGGTGCCTCTTGAAGATTTAGACAACCACATTACCATCTTAAGTGATAAACTTTCGTTACGAAAAGCAGTTATAGGACTCAAACAAGCACGCAGGGATTTGATCTTGAATGTGCGCAATAAAATCAATTCACTGGTCAACCAGAAAAATGCGATAAAAGAGTCTCAACAGTTTGCCGAGTTGGCGAAGAAAAGTTTAGAGTATGAGCAAATCAAGCTGGAACACGGCATGTCGACAGTGGTGAACGTGACCAACTTACGCGGAAACTTAGTTACGGCACAGTTGGCGGTAACAACAGCGAAAATAGGCTTTTTACAAGCACGTAATGATTACTACACAACACTGGGAACCACTTTGAAGCAATGGGGGATCAAA
>JAUHZG010000136.1 GCA_030425845.1 Gammaproteobacteria bacterium | reverse complement strand
GTTTTAGCTCCCAACAAGACACTCGCAGCACAGCTCTATGGCGAGATGAAAGAGTTTTTTCCACATAATGCCATTGAATATTTTGTTTCCTATTATGACTACTATCAGCCAGAGGCTTACGTGCCGTCGTCTGATACCTTCATTGAGAAAGACGCTTCGATCAATGATCACATCGAGCAAATGCGGTTGTCAGCGACTAAAGCTTTAATGGAGCGTCGGGATGTCGTGATTGTCGCGACTGTGTCAGCGATTTATGGTTTGGGCGATCCTAAGTCCTATATGAAAATGCTTTTGCACGTGACCCGAGGCGATGAAATTGATCAACGAGCTATCTTAAGGCGACTGGCTGAGCTGCAATACAAACGTAACGATGTCGCCTTTGAGCGTGCGACCTATAGGGTGCGTGGCGATGTTATTGATATTTATCCTGCTGATTCAGACGGTGAAGCGGTGCGTATCTTATTGTTTGGTGACGAAGTTGAAGATATTGTGATCTTTGACTCGCTCACAGGGGAAGAGCTCAATCGGCTACCGCGGATCACAATTTATCCTAAGACGCATTACGTGACGCCAAGAGAGACTATTCTTGCCACTATCGAGCAAGTAAAGGAAGAGCTAAAAGAACGAGTCGCTCAGCTTGAAGATTTGAAAAAGCTGGTTGAAGTACAGCGTCTGTCTCAACGCGTACAATACGATATCGAAATGATGGCTGAGCTTGGGTATTGCTCGGGCATTGAAAATTACTCGCGCTACTTATCTGGACGTGAGTCCGGGGAGCCACCACCGACTTTATTCGAATATTTGCCACAAGATGCCTTATTAGTGATAGATGAGTCTCATGTTACCGTGCCTCAGCTAGGGGCGATGTACAAAGGCGATCGTTCACGAAAAGAAACCCTAGTTGAATACGGTTTTCGCTTACCGTCAGCCTTGGATAATAGACCCTTGCGCTTCGATGAGTTTGAAGGCTTGTCGCCGCAGACGATTTACGTCTCTGCGACACCGAGTGACTATGAATTAGAGCGCTCTGGGAATGTTGCTGAACAAGTCGTACGTCCTACAGGATTAGTTGATCCAACGATTGAAGTCCGTCCCGTTGCGACTCAAGTTGACGATGTGTTAGAAGAAATTAATTTGCGTGCTAAGAAAAATGAGCGAGTCTTAATTACAACTCTGACCAAGCGAATGTCAGAAGATTTGACGGAGTATCTAACAGAGCATGGTGTAAAGGTGAGGTACTTGCACTCTGATATTGATACCGTTGAACGTGTTGAGATCTTACGTGATTTGCGTTTAGGTGAGTTTGATGTGTTGGTTGGGATTAACTTACTACGCGAAGGGCTGGATATTCCGGAAGTCTCATTAGTGGCTATTTTAGACGCGGATAAAGAAGGTTTCTTACGCTCTGAGCGCAGTTTAATTCAGACCATCGGGCGTGCGGCGCGCAATGCCGAAGGTAAAGCGATTTTGTATGCTGATAAGATCACAGGTTCAATGGAGCGAGCGATAGCGGAAACCAATCGTCGTCGCGAAAAACAAGTGAGCTTCAACCAAGAACATGGTATCACTCCCAAGACGGTGATCAAACGTATCAAAGATATCATGGAAGGGGCCTATGGTGGCGCAAGTGCGGCCGCCAAGGGTAAAGGTAAGCGTGGTGCACGCAAAGTCGAAATCGAAGGCATTGATGTCACCAGTCGCTCGCCCGAGGCGATAGGGAAAGCGATAGCCGCCCTTGAAAAACGTATGTTAGAGCATGCGAAAAACTTAGAGTTCGAACAAGCCGCGGCTGTACGTGATGAAGTGCGAGTGTTACGCGATAGTATTTTTAAATAGTCTGGATTGCCCGCTACGTGCTAATCCCCCAACAGAAAAGGTAGGTGCCACAGGATTATAGTAGCTGTCGCAGGTTAGGTTAGGCCGCAGGCCTTAACAGTTGCTATCATTAGCGTAGAGCTTTCAGCGCAGCGTCTCAATCTGCTTCATTAATTTCTTCTGACTCGGACTCAAATGCGCGGTTGGAATAGGTCTTGGTATATAATGCGTTGTGGGTTTAAGTGCGGTCATTAAATGTCGATAACGTGTCAAAAACAAATGCTGGTAGCGTTGGTTTTCTTTGCTTGAATGTGAATGGTAATTGCCTATCCCTTTAGCGAGCGAAGATGCCAGCGCGATATTCTGACTTAAAATCCACGTACCGACGTTGACATTTTCGCAGCCATTATATGTTAAGTTCTTCCAGGTGATCCCATAAGGCTTTAAGCGTTTAAGCCACACAGAGTTTATTTGCATAGGACCATAGTCGGTACTGCCGTTGCGATTGTGATGACGCGTGCCTAAACGGCCATTTTCGAGTTCAAGAATAGAAATAATAATCGTCGCAGGCACATGATAGCGCACAGCAGCTTGATTGATACAGCTAACGGGGACACCGTGGATCACCATTGCTTAACACTCAATGACGTTAACAGCTAAACCACCTTGCGATGTTTCTTTGTAAATGGTCATCATGTCACGACCGGTTGCTTTCATCGTCGCAATGACTTTATCCAGTGGCACTTTGTGCTCACCGTCTTCGATTAACGCTAAGCGTGTGGCATTTACCGCTTTCACCGCACCCATCGCGTTACGCTCGATACAAGGGATCTGCACCAGTCCTGCAATCGGATCACACGTCATACCAAGGTGATGTTCCATGGCTATTTCAGCGGCATTTTCGATTTGTTCTAGGGTGCCACCTAGTACGGCAGTAAGGGCGGCTGCAGCCATTGAACTTGCGACACCCACTTCTCCTTGGCAGCCCACTTCAGCGCCTGAAATGGAGGCGCCTTCTTTATAAAGTATAGCGATGGCACCAGCAGTGAGTAAGAACTCAATAATTTTCTCTTCGTCGGCGCCTTTATGGTAGTTGGCGTAGTACATCAGCACGGCTGGGATTATCCCGGCGGCGCCATTGGTTGGCGCGGTGACAATACGCCCGCCAGCGGCATTTTCTTCATTGACTGCCATGGCATATAAGTTTAGCCAGTTCATCATGTCTGATTGTTCATCAGGGGTTGGCATACCGCGCTGCCTGAGCTTGGCATATAATTCTGGGGCGCGACGCTTGACTTGCAAGGGGCCTGGGAGCGTGCCTCCCGTCTCGCAGCCTTTTTCGATACAGCTTTTCATTGTGCGGTAAATGGCGAGGACTTTTTCTTTGACGTTAGTTCGGCTCAAAGTAGTACTCTCGTTGGCTAGCATGAGTTCGCCGATAGATAGATTGTGGTTTTTACAAAGCGTGATGAGTGTTTTGGCATCCTCAAAGGGGTGGGGAAGAGCATGGGTTGTTGTTTGGGTAGTGGGTTGATGTTGTCGCTTAATAAAGCCGCCCCCGATGGAATAGAAGAGCTCTTGTGCGAGAGAGTTATCTTCGCTATCAAAAGCTTCGAACCGTAGTGTATTACTGTGCTCTTTTATGTGAGTGGTTTTATCACAGATAAAGTCTCGCAAAAAGTCAAACCCAATTGGGTGAGAACCGGCGAGTCTGAGTTGTTGACTGTCGATGATTGTTTTGAAGGTCGGGAGTACAGAGTCAGGGTTGATCGTTTCTGGTGCCAGACCACTAAGGCCGCACAAAATGGCTGGCGGGGTACCGTGACCCTCACCGGTGTGAGCTAATGAGCCATAGGTTGTGACAGTCAAGCGGGCAGTTTTGGCGAGTAAGTCCTCCGTTTGTAGCGATTGGACGAAGACTAGGCCGGCTCGCATGGGGCCCACGGTGTGTGAGCTCGATGGGCCAATCCCAATGGAGAAGAGTTCGAAGATGCTAATAGACATAAGGCCCCCTAACTAACTGCGGGCCATTTAAGCCCAGGCTATGTAGGCTGTCAAGCTATGCCGAAGAGTGGGCGAGTTTATTGTTTTGTGCAAATATTTTTCACTCTAACTTATTGATAGGTTTGCTTAAACCCTTGAGTTTAGGCACAATGAGGGCTTGGGGAATCCTGGTCTGGGTGCTGGGAATATCATTGTCAATATAGGGGATCCAAATGAAACTTAAACCGATTGTTGCTTTCGCATCTGTTGCTCTCGTGAGTGCATCCGTATCCGTTTTTGCCGCGAGCACAGGTATGTCAGCAAAAGATAAGATCAGCTATACCTTAGGGGCTGATATGGGCATGAACTTCAAGAAGAACAATATTGAAGTTAACCCTGAAGTGTTAGCTGAAGGCTTAAAAGCAGGGCTGTCAGGCCAGAACCTGAAACTAACCAAAAAAGAAATGGAACAAACACTCATTAACTTCCAAAAAGGTCTACAAGCTAAGCGCCAACAAGAGTTCAAATCTATCGCTGCTAAGAACGAAAAAGACGGCCAAGCGTTTTTGAAAAAAAACAAAAGCCAAAAAGGGGTAGTGACTTTACCTGATGGTCTTCAATACAAAATCTTGACACCTGGTAATGGTCCTAAGCCATCAGCCAGTGATATTGTCACAGTGAACTACCAAGGTAGTTTCATCAACGGTAAAGTGTTTGATAGCTCCTACAAGCGTGGTCAACCAACAACTTTCCCATTAAAGCAAGTCATCAAAGGTTGGCAAGAAGTGCTACCTATGATGAAAACAGGTGCGACATGGGAAGCCTATGTTCCTGCTAAGCTGGCTTACGGTAGCGAAGGGATTGGTGGGGTGATTGGACCTAACCAAACACTTGTCTTCAAAATCAACTTGATTTCGATTAAAGGCAAAAAGTAATCGCCAAGCGATTGCTGGATATGAGGAAGGGTTAGCCTAGTGGCTGGCCCTTTTTTATTTCGGCGATTAGCACATAACGTGTGATCCAGCAATCGGGGAAAATTTGCGCTCGCTGAGTGCCAAGTTGACTTTTTGCGCCTGTGACGCCTACTGGCCAGATCCTGCTTTTCTACTACTTATTGTGCTTGCAATCTCTCTCTAGACAGAGATAATGTACCAGAATCATTTAAATGAGGGCTCCAGCATGCATTTTCTCAAGCGAACATTCCAATTCATGGCCATCAGTGTGGCTTTTTCTTGCGCAGTCGCGACCACGCCATTACCTGACAGCAATGTGCTTAATCAACCCATCATTACCCCGCAAGCCCCCGAGCTGAACGCCAAAGGCTACGTGCTGATGGATGTGGCTAATGGTAAGATTGTCGCTGAAAAAGACATGAACCGTCGCATGGCGCCGGCAAGCTTGACTAAAATGATGACGATGTATCTCATTAGTAGTGCTCTTAAGTCGGGCCGTATCCATTTGAATGATAAGGTGCGCATCAGTAAAAAAGCCTGGCGCATGGGCGGCTCGAAAATGTTCGTACGTGTCGGGCAGCATGTGCCGGTCAAAGATTTGATTCGAGGTATCATAGTTGCTTCGGGTAATGATGCTTGTGTAGCGATGTCAGAATATATCGCTGGGACCGAGCAGTCTTTTGTGAGTTTGATGAACCAG
>JAUHZG010000135.1 GCA_030425845.1 Gammaproteobacteria bacterium | reverse complement strand
GCAATATCTGTCATACTATTCCTAACTTATCGTTGTTGGAAAGCCGTCCCAGTGGCGAGCGGTTTCACTTCTAAGTGGTAAGCTATAGATTGTCCTATATCTGCGAACGTTTCACAACGCCCCAGCTCACGTGTGGCAATACCGGGGCCATAGGCCAGAAAGGGTACGAACTCACGCGTGTGATCACTGCCAGGCTGGGTGGGATCGCAACCGTGATCTGCTGTAATAACCACCATATCACCTTCTTGCAACATAGCATCAAGCTCAGGTAAGCGTTTATCAAACTCAATCAGTGCATTAGCATAACCATCCACATCCCGTCTGTGGCCATATTTCGAATCAAAATCGACGAAATTCGTGAAAATTAAACTTTTATCCGGCGCACTCGCAAGCGCCTGTAAAGTTGCATCAAATAAAGCCATATTATCCGGCGCCGGAATAGATTCACTAATACCAATGTGAGCAAAAATATCGGCCGTCTTACCAATCGCAATCACCCGTCCACCTTGTTCGATCAGTTGTGGTAACAAGGTCGGAGAGGGCGGTGGCGTCGAGTAATCATGACGGTTGGCTGTACGTGTAAAGCTGCCCGCTTCGCCAATAAAAGGACGAGCAATCACTCGACCAATATTATAGTCATCGACCAGATCACGTGCAATCAAACAAATATCATATAAGCGCTGTAACCCAAAGTGAGTCTCATGCGCGGCGATTTGGAAGACACTGTCAGCAGAAGTGTACACAATCGGTTTACCCGTCTTAATATGCTCTTCCCCTAACTCCTCTAAGATCACCGTTCCTGAAGCATGCTTATTGCCAAGGGTGCCAGGCAAATCGGCATGAGCAATAAACTCTGCAAGTAATTCGGGAGGAAAACAGGCATCACTGTTAGTAAAGTAACCCCAATCAAATAACACTGGCACACCCATGATTTCCCAATGGCCACTTGGCGTATCTTTTCCAAAACTTTGTTCAGCCGCATAGCCATACACTGCGTTGATATCACCCTTTTCGGAAAAACCTGCAATCGCGCGACCACTAGCAGCCTCTGCTGCTCGCACAAGACCCCGCCGCTGTAAATTGGGTAAAGCGAGATCTAAGCGGGTCTTTTCGGCAATGTGACCGAAAGTATTCGCGTTACTGTCACCGTACTTGGCCGCATCAGGCGCCGCGCCCACTCCAAATGAGTCCATTAATAGTACAATCACGCGTCTTTTTGTCATGTAAATTATTCTCATTTCTAAAAGAAGAAGCGTGTCATAAAATGCCCGCTATGTACACTCCTGTCGAGACATTCCCCTGAAGCCACATGTCCGCTCACAGCTGATGCCACCCAGCATCCAAGTTAAGCGGTGGCAGGTGCTTGTGTTTATATCAAGTAAACCACCAGAATTAACGAAATCAGCAGCCCCATAGAGGCACGCACAATATCATTCATCACCAGTTTCAAGGCTCGCTTTTTCTTGCGAGGATAACCTTTGTCATCAAGTGAGAGTGAAAACTCGCGCCCTCCCAGAATCCCAAGAAACACCCAAGTCGTGCTCATAGGAATATTACTCCACACCTTAAACACGACTAACACCAACGCATAACAAACATCAATCATCGTTGCCACACGTAAATTTCGTGTGTTAGTTTTCTCTTCAACGACACGTTGAATATTTCCACCTCGCCGATACAAAAAAAACCAATATCACAAACAAATAACCCACTACACACAGCATCATCACTAACGAGAGCTTTCGAGGTAAATAAACGGCAACATTGGCCACATCATGTTGCAACCATGTCACCCAGAAAAAATCGGTTGCGAGTGCTTGGCGCATAGATTTTGTCAACGTGGGAGAAGACCGCCGAGGTCCCAATAAAGCATCGACTGAATTCACACTAAATCCATGTGAGATCTTCTCCAAGGATTTTTCTAGACGTATGGGATCCTCCATGAAAATTCGGAACTCAAATCCGAATTTTCATGGAAGCCCCTATTTTTTTCGAGCTTTTCCACGAAAAATCGGATTCCGACTCCTAATTTTCATGCAAACATTTGTCACCCCTGTCGCAAAACGTGGCCCAAAACGAACCAGCAAACTTGGATCGACAGACAACACCTCACTACCCGGCATAGCGTTGAGCCAAGTCGCACGCTTTCGAAAAGCCTTACTCGAGAGAGAGGTCAAATTCAAAATCCAATGAGGCTTGGCGGCAAGTACCGCTTCTTGTGACACCATCGGTGCAATGGCGGGAAGCGAGTTAAATAAGTTATGTACACCACACAAAGTTAATGCTCGTGCCGTCAAACTCTTATTGGTTAATGTGATCAACGGATGTAGTCCCAGCACAATAAACAATGACTGATCCGTCGATTTTACTTTATTTGCCTCTAGGCGCCTAAATTGTTGTCGGACTTTTTTAGCTAATTGCTCCGCCTGCTGAGTGTGCCCTGTTAACTTACCTAATTTAGTCAACAACGCTGTAATATCTTGCCAGCGTGTGATTTTATTTTGATAGATCACAAAGCCTAACTGCTTCAACCTTGCTATTTCGTCAGGCGAGTTGCCGCCGGCCCAAGCCAAAATCAGCTCCGGATGTTTTGCAATAATCGCTTCGATATTAAGATGACTATAGCTTGCAATCACTGGTAGCTTTTGTAATGAAGCAGGAAAATCTGTAGCACTAGAGACACCCACCAGTGAATGAGTCGCCCCAATGGCGGCGACATCTTCTGCCAAATCCGGCGCTAAAGTAATAATGCGCTTAGCGACTCTCGGCAAACACACCCTTGCACCCGTGCCATCATGTACACACACAGCTGCTTGGGTGAAAGAGAATAGTAAACAGCAGACACTGGCAATGACGCCAGATGTTTTAATCAAGCCAAGATCCAAGTGTGATAAACGCGAGAATGACTAACTCCATAATCAGTACACGTTCAATAAGTTTGTAAGCGGCTTCTTGCTGCTCGACTGAAAAAGTTTGAGATTCAAGATCATCACCATCACTTAGGCCCATGGCAATCATGGCATTTCGCTCTTGCAACTCTGTATTTGCGTCAACCCCAGTTAATACTCGCGCTAACCAAAACGCAAATGACCCAGAAAAATCACCAGCCAAGCAATACATCAATGAGTTCACGCGTATCGGTAACCAGTTAAGCCAAGCTAAGATACAAGATAAATACTCATGTGTCTTTGCGCTGAGATCGGTTTGCTCAGTCGTTTCGTAGAAGTAGCTCACCAAACGATAGAGTAGTGCGCCAAAAGGGCCCAAAATCGCAAACCAAATAATCACGGCTAACACTTCACTGTTTGCTCGCTGAAATAATTTCACCACGGCTTGGTAGTCCACCTCTGTGTTTGACTCCTCTCGCTTGTAAGGCTCAATACATAACCACAACACAAACGCTCCGATTAAGATCCCTAAAAATCCATACCAAACATGGCCTAGTAAGCAGTCAATCACGGCAAGCACCACAACTGGGCACACGACCAATAACAATAGTGCGAGCCAGCCATCCGCGTTTTGGAACTTCTCGTTGACACAATTTAAGGCTTTGGCGCAGCACTCACGTGTTAATAATTTATTAGGTAGCTTCAACCAAAGAACAAGGGCTAACGCTATCAATATCGTAATGAGAGTCATAATTCATCCTTACTTAATCACGACGCAGTGCCTCTTTGATAGCAAGCGGGCTAGGATAGTGCAGTATCACCCAATAGGAAGAAACCATGAAGGTCACAATCGTCACCGCTTGAATCAAGCACGCCGCATCACTCCCCAGCCAAGCTGACGCACCTGATGCAGCAACATAAGATAACAATAATGAAAATTCGCTTCCTTGTCCAAGCCTAACGCCCACTTCGCTTGCAACTGATTTTTTTTCACCTACTGATTGCAGTAAAAACCTGAAGACGAGTGGTTTGAGTAACAGTACAGCACCCGTTAATAGCAATGCAGGCAGCACTATTGCTGGTAGCAAGGACACATTAAAGGTTGCACCAATAGTGAAGAAGAACAGTATCAAGAAAAAGTCACGAAGTGGCTTTAAGCTTTCCGCTATAAAGCGGGCTATCGGCGTATTGGCAATAGTGATGCCGGCGATAAAAGCCCCACACTCATAGGAGAGTTTAACGTAGGCGGCCGCTTCTGCCATACTCAAACACCAAGCTATCGAAAGTAAGAAAAGATACTCTTGATAACGGCTAAAACGTTTAAACAATTTTAAGATAACAAACCGCTCGACCACGACAGCAATGAAGATCAACGCGGGCAGTCCTAATGCAATATGCAAAAAATCGAATAGAGACAAACCTTGATGGGATCCCGTAATAATCACAAGTGTCAGAATTGCCAAGATGTCTTGCATCAATAAGATACTGATCATCATTTCACCCGTATGTTGATGGTGCATGACAGTGGTTGGTAGCAGCTTGAGCCCGATGATTGTACTAGAAAAGGTAAGAGCGACACCGATAATAATACTTTCAGCAAGCGTAAAACGGAACACTAGTCCCACCGCGATACCGATTGCCCCAAAGATTAAGGCTGTGGCAATAGCAACAATCGTGGTTTTTTTGAGAGAGTTGATAAGACGTTTGGGTTCAAGATTAAGGCCAAGCAAAAAAAGCAAGAAGATGATCCCTACCTCACTAATCTGCTTAATGACATCAGGATTATTGACCCAGCGCAGCCCGAAAGGACCAATAAGCAACCCTAGAACAATATAAGCCAATAATAACGATTGGCGTGTGTAAAGCATTAGCGTTGCAAGCACCGCGGCACCAGCGAAGATAAGAAATAATGAGAAAAGAATTGATTCGGTCATGGTGATCAGTATAACCGAAATGAGGAGGCATTTATATGGGCTTAGGACTGCATGCCTCTACCTGGCACACCACCTTGACGCCTAACTACGCGAACACTTACCATAATATACCCATGCTACTTGAATTTGCGTGATTGATAGCAAATTCAAGTAGCATGGGTATAAAACTCATTCATGCAAAAGGTAAAACCATGAACAAACATTTCGCTGTGATCCTCTCTGGCTGTGGTGTCTTTGATGGCGCTGAAATTAACGAGACGGTGCTGACGTTACTCGCATTAGAGCAAAACGACTGTACTTACCAAGCCTTTGCCCCCAACATCCGCCAGCATCATGTTGTCGATCACCTAACCGGTAACGAGCAAGCCGACAGACGTAATGTCTTAACTGAATCAGCTCGTATCGTGCGAGGAGACATCAAAGCCCTCGCTGATATTAAGGTAAATGATTTTGATGGACTACTATTGCCTGGAGGGTTTGGCGCCGCTAAAAACTTGTGTGACTTTGCTTTCAAGGGTAGTGAATTCACCGTGCAACACGATGTCGCCACAGCCGTTAATCAGATGAAAGAAGCGAATAAACCTGTTGGTTTTATTTGTATCGCGCCAGTAATGATTGCTAAGCTCTATCCCCAAGGCACCAAGCTGACCATCGGCACCGATAAAGAAACGGCTGCTGTACTCGAACAAC
>JAUHZG010000009.1 GCA_030425845.1 Gammaproteobacteria bacterium | reverse complement strand
TATTTAGAAGACTTTGCAAACGTCTACAAACGTTTTATTACTCAGGCTGAGTTCGAGCATTTACTTACGTTATTTCCTTTTATTGAGTTATGTGATCCCAAATCTATTGAGTCACTCGATATGACAATACTCCCCACCACAAGTAAAACGCAAAGCGGTTGGGATGTGTATGACAGAGGGGCTCATATTCTCGCGGGCCCTGGTAATACCCGATTTGGCCGGCGCCAAGATGACGATGAAGACGAGGGAGGCAGCGGTAGTCTCCATTACAATGGGATTTTATCACCAGAAGAGCTGGTACAAGTCGCACTAGAGCGCTGGGGTGATATTTATGTGCTAAACGGAACGTACAATCTGCGCCGTATGGCGTGGATGGTAGGCCTGGAGCATCGAGCAAATGTGTTTGGTTTCGAACCGACCTACGATGATTACATGGCGTTAGACAGTGTGAATCTCTATCGAGAAAAACCTTTGGGCGAAATCATCGGTATTACGCCTGTGCCTTCCTAACTCAGTGATGTGCGTGTCAGTTACGCCGCGGACGCTGAGCCGCCTCTTGAACCCAAAGTTGGTGTGGCGATAGCCTCTTCGCTTTCTTCGTTGTTGTAGGCTTTTCGCATTGCTTTGACGGCAGTGCCTAGCTCGGATTTGACGGTGCGCATAATGTCGTCGGTTGTGGCTGTGACAGTCTCCTCCGTTGCTTGCACTTGGCTGAGTTGGCGGGTGATTAATCGTTGGATATGAGGCGCTTTGGCTGGGTCAGCCAGTTCTCTTTCTACTAAGGCATCAATAGTTTCACGTAAAATTCGTGCTCTCACTTTGCGTGAAACCAGTGCATCTTTGACACGATGTTTGAGTTCGTCTTCGCCCATTGATGGAGTACTGACCCGATACTCGTCTGTAAGTTCTTGGGTGATACGAGCAGTGACTTGTTCGCGAGCCTCGTGTAGCGCTTCTAATTCGAGTTCAACTTGCTCGGCAACCTTTTCTTTAATGCGCTGTTCGGTAGGGGCTGTGTTGTCGTTATCATTCTCTTCTCTCAGATCACCTAGAAGCCGATCAACCACTTCTTTTCGTACATATTCTTTCTGAGTAGTAATAATATGTTTGTACTTTTTCCGAGTAGTAATAGTAGCTGGGGGCTCTTGTTCAGGCTGTCCCTCAATAGGCGCTGACGGAACTTTGGTAAGGGGAAGCGTTAGGGCTTTTTCTAAATTTAGACGCAATCGCCTGACTACCGCGGTGCGGGCTCTCTCTAGCAGCTCGGGTTCCACGGTTTTCCTGAGAGTAGCTTCAACTTTTTCTCTTATGATCGTTAAGGCATTCTCTTTCCATTTGCTGCTATAGTTTTTAACTGACGTGTCGTCGTAGGTCTGTGTCTCGGCCCTAAAGCGCTCACCTTCACCCAATGCTTGAGCGAGAACAGCGGCAATCTCTTTAGCGGCTGTTTTGCGAACATGTTTGTTCGCGCTGACGTCATGTAATGGGTTGCTATCAACTCGTGCGAGCTGTGTGATGAGTGGTTCTAAGCAAGCGCAGACTTCACTTGCAAGAGCGGTTTCTTGTGCAAACAGTGCGTCTCTATTACTTTTATCAGTGAGCTGTACTACTTGAGCCATGGTCATACGGTGTAAGGCTTGTGAGACCAGAGCAACTGTACGAGCGTTTTCGTTATCTAAGCCATTTAACTTGGCTTGACGGAAGCTGTCTTGCGTGAGGTCTAGAGAGTCGAGACTCTTCCCATACTGACGCAAGGGATTCATGCCGGTGGGGACACCCTCTTGTTCTTCAACCGGCACGCCGCCAGTTAACATAGCATTGAGTAGAGCATCGGTATCTTTGATGAAGCCCGCCATACAGCGTTTATCGCTCAGTGTTTTGGGAGCTTTTTCTTTAAATTTGTCGATTTGTGCTATGGCTGCTTCGTAGAGTGCTTTGTATTGTTCGGCACATGACTTCAATTTGGCACGATAGGATTGATAGAGATCGATACGACGTGAAAGCATGAATTTACCTTCGACCTCAATACCATCACCCGCGACACTGCCACAAAAATGATCCACACGTAGCTTGAGTTCATTGAGCTGCTCGAGGGCCTCTTGGATTCGCTGGCGTTGCTCTGTTGGAATTTGCCGGCCACTTTTTATCGCTTCTTGCGCGTCTTTGAGTTCATTTTCTAATGGTTCGCTACTCTGCTCGATGAGTCTAGCTACAGCTTGCTCTTCTTCGTGAAGTTGTTCCCCAAATTGTCTAATACGATCTAAGTAGTCAGAGAATATTCTGAGACTATTCCCTCGCCCGTCGTTAAACTCTTGCTTGTAGTCAGGAACAAAAAAACCTAACAATAATGCCGTGGTGATGCTCTGGCTGTAGGTTTGTTTCGGATCCGCGGGTGGCGCGGTGTAGGCGTGATCTTTGATAGGGTTCACTGAGACGGAGATGTTGGTATGACCGGCTTGTCTTGCTGCTAGCAGGAATGCTTCCATCCGTTTTAGCTTTGTGAGAGGGTTGCCCCCTTCATCGGTGAATGAAATTGAGCCGGATAATGCATCCCCTTCACTATAGGTACTAAGAGCCTTATAGTTGCCGTACTCATCTCGGTTGCGAAACATATCGGCAATAGTGCGGCGTGCGTAATTGTTTTGCGCGACTAACCGCATATGATCCTGGATATTAATGCCTAGCTCTTCTAGTAACTTGGTGGCGTCTTCATCCGTTTCGAGTTTGCCGTCACGCATGGCGGTTAAAATCCTTTGGGCGGCTTCTTCGCGCGCGTCTTTCACAATACCGAGCCGGTCTACAAGCTCAGGAAACTTTGTATTACCTTTGAGTAAGTCCAAGACAAAGTGTACGGTTTGAAGGTAGGGGCTATTGGAGTCAGTGATATGCTCAAAATATTGTGTTTGCTGTGTTAAGGCCGCAAAAGGGTTGATCGTTGGATCATGGCTTTGTAAGTTGGTGACAGTGCTATCACGCAAGCTTGTTGTGAGCTCTTCATGCCTGTTGCCGCGTAGGTTTATATCATCTACTTCGTCACATAAAAGCTGTTGTGCACGCTCAATCTCGCGCTTGATTTCTTTGGGATCGTGCATGTGAGCTAAGCGCAAGCGTAGTGCACGGACTCTATGATGAATAAGATCACGCAAGTAGTTTCTGAGTTGTTCTCCAGTGAGATCACGCACGTAGGCTTGCTCCGCCGCATCATTGGCTGAGCTCATTTTTTCGAGAAGGGATTTGGTGTCGGTTCCTGGGGCATAGCCTTCGTTAGCGGCAATACCTACTGACGAGCTTCCTTCTGTTAGACTTGAGGTAGTAGTGGCTGGTGTGGGGCTTGCCCTGTCGCTTTCTATGGCTAGTCCAGTTGATTTAGCGTCCTCGGGGCTAGGAACACAACTTGTTACCGCCTGTGATAATGCCTCAGGCAACCTACCTTCCGAGTCAAAGAAAATTAAGTTACGTGTTAAGGGATCTTCACGCACAGCGAGCCGGCTAAGGTGAGCTTGTACCTGCTCCTCAAAGCGACCGGCGACGCTTCTGGCTGACAGCATCGGACGCGTAAGTGGATTTCCTTCTTCATCGAGCAGTGGGTCTAAAATTCTCATTTGTGGGCGGCGGTTCGAGAACCAATCGTTACCGTTGGCAAACCATTTATTTGGAGTATTGGCCAGTAACGATCCCGACGCTGTTTTTAGACTTGAGTGCTGAAACAGCGTAGACGTGTCGCTAGAGGTAAAGCGAGAACTTGCTTGGGGCACATACCGCTGAGGGGGCTTGGATTGAGGATCGCTACCATTCGTATCGGGCAATATCGAAGGGCTAATAATTCTTACTGGAGCAGTCATGAAGTTAGGATCCTTTGCTAGGTTAGTCGACAATGAAAGATTGCTACATAATAGCGCAAAGACTGGTTAATGTCTATGCAAAATCAGTCTTTTGAAGCACAGCAATGTCGATAAATCAAAGGGTTAGGGCTGATTTTTAGGGATCAGTTTGCACCACATCTTTGAGCTTCTTTAACGCTTTGATTTTTACTGTTTTCTTGGCAGGTTGGGCGCGATACAGCGTCTTTTTGCCGGTGAAAGGGTTGATGCGCTGACGCGCTTCGGTGGCAGGCTTGGTGATGCTCTCTACTTTAAGCAGTCCTGGCCAAGTGAAGTAGCCGGGAGCCCCATCCTGCAAGTGAGTCTCGATCACATCTTCAAATGCTTCAAGAACGGATTGTACTTGAGTTTTGGCAAGTCCGGTTTTGTCGGCGATGGATTTTAAAGTTTGTGCCTTGGTATAGGCACAACGAACAACGACCCTTTTTTTGCGAGATGAAACGGTGGTGTTATTCAATGTGTTACTCCCCTAACTTGTTATACTCCCATGCTGTTCTAATTAGCGCGCAATCCCGTAAATTGCAGCATCATGGGCTGTGTTGATGACTTTGCCAGTCTCTTCTCTTTATAATGGACAGCCATTATTGTGAAAAACAAACGGCGATTCAACGACTATTTGACTGTAATTTATTGGGCAGAATATTTAGTGTCTTGTCAGAGCTGCTGATACAAGATTTCGATAGGGTGCAAAATTTGTGTAGTAAGTCGGGCTGATTTTAATGCACGCATAAGGTGCAAGCGGCAGCTGAGGTTACTCGACAACACCCAGTCAGGCTGGTGCAAACGGACTTGTGTGACGAGTGGCTGGACAAATTTCGCAGCTTGCTTGGGTTGCTCTAGGAAGCGGCTGCCACTAGCACCACAACACAGCATGTCTGTGATTGGGATCACCGTTAAGTTGGGTATGCGGCGTAAACATGTGAGCAGGGCGTCGCTACTGTGAAATCCGTGGCGTAAAGAGCAGGGCAAGTGGACTAGGACCTTTTGGTTTAATGCGGCAAAACGTGGTGGGTGGCTCTCCCAGGCTTTTGCCAGTAAGGTATAGGGACAGCGCACTTGCAAGTTTGGTTCAGTAAACACAAGCTCGGCAAGACAGCCACTGGTAAACGAGGTAATGCTTGCGCCAGGTTTCACTGGCAAGGGCGAAGTGGGCGGGGCGATGCCCTTGGCGCGCTCTTTAGCGCCACAGCAGCTTTCTGGGAGCACATAAGTGGGTAAGTGGCTTGCGTCGAATAAGGCGAGTCCAGCATTGATCACAGCGGTTTCGAAAACATCGGTCATACAGCCTTTGAAAAGGCCAATGGTATTGTCCAGGGACGTTGTCGCACGTGGGGCTGACACGGTTAATTGTGCCTTAGGAAACGTTTGACGATTTAAACCCATGCGTTGTGACAGCCAGAGCAAAAAGCGCGTGAGTTTGGAATAGCTAAGGCAGGTAAGTAACCCTTGAAAGAGACGTTGCTTGAACGTAAGCGGCTTCTCTTGGCGCATCAATTGCTTCGTCTGTTGAATAAGTGAGCGGTAATCTACCTGGGATGGGCACACATCGTGGCACGCTAAACAGCCTGTACAGTTTTCTAAATGCTCTTCAAGCTTCTCGGTGAGAGGTATACGGCCTTTTGCATAGGCATCAGATAGCTGGATACGTCCGCGCGGGGATTCGTTTTCGTTATGGGAGAGTGTGTAAGTTGGACAGTGGGGTAAGCAGAGACCACAGCGCACACAATCACTGGCGTGACGTTGGATGTTATCTTGTAACTCTACGGTCTTTGGCCTATGCTCGCCTTGTGTCTGTAAATCGTTAGCTTTCATAGCGGCGAGTGTAACATTAGGTTGGTGAAATGAGTCATTATCAGCGTCATTTATTTTTCTGTGTGAATCAAAAGCAAAACGACAAGCCTTGCTGCCAGAACCATGGCGCTAGTGAGCTGTGTGAGTATGCGCGTGATAAGTTGCGAGCATTAGCGTTGTTTGGACCGGGTAAAGTGCGTGTGAGTAGTTCGGGTTGCTTAGGGCGTTGCTCTAGTGGTCCTTGCGTAGTCGTTTATCCTGATGAAGTATGGTATCGCGTGACCTCAAAAGAAGACGTGGATGAAATCGTGTGTTCTCACTTGGTTGCGGGTAAGCTTGTTGAGTCGTTGCTGCTTGATTGAGGGGGCTCTTTTTTTTCTTTGAGTCATACTTTACCTACCCTACAATAGCTACGTGTAATACACCCAGTTAATTGCATTGACTAGATTTAAGCTACTCTTCCTCATCCTTACAGATTTTCAGATTGTTTGTTTTGGCGAACTCCATAATCGAATGATAGAGCTCTGGGTTGGACTCTTTAAGGGCGGGATCCAGCGCAACGCACTTTGTACCACCTTTGGTCAGAGGTTGTAGCAAGGGAGAGTAAGCGATGCGGCGGTTTTTGAAGGTGGCAAGATTATCGCTCATGCGCTCAGCCCAATCACTTGGTCTGAACTTTTGTCCTTCTTCGGTTACGCCTTCGATGATGATCTTATCGGATTTTTTCTTCATTACTGTCACTTCGTCCCTTTGCCCGCATTATGGCATGAAATGCGTAACCTGTGGTAGAGTAGCGCGCACACCAAGGTGATGAGGAGCAAAACGTGTCCAAGCATGAGACCGAAGACAAACCACGCAAAGGGATCTATTTACTGCCCAATCTTTTTACTACAGCGGCGCTGTTCGCCGGATTTTACGCTATTGTCGCGGCAATGCAGGGAAAGTTTGCCTTAGCGGCCATCTCTGTGTTTATTGCAATGATTTGGGATGGACTGGATGGGCGCATTGCACGCTTGACGAATACTCAGACGGAGTTTGGGGTGCAATACGACAGCTTGTCTGACATGGTGTCTTTTGGCTTAACACCCGCGTTACTTCTCTATCAGTGGGGATTACAAGATCTGGGTAAAGTAGGTTGGTTAGCAGCATTTCTCTATGCAGCTTCAACGGCGTTGCGTTTGGCACGCTTTAACACGCAAGCCGCTGTGGCTGATAAGCGTTTCTTTCAAGGGCTTCCCTGTCCAGCCGCGGCAGGAGTCGTTGCAGGGTTGATTTGGTTCTGCCATAACCTTGGGGTTCCAGGTGATCACTTACGCTTTTTAGCGGTGATTGTGTCGGTGTCGTTGGCGAGCCTGATGGTGAGTAATGTGCGTTACTATAGCTTCAAGAAAATGGACATGAAAGGCAAAGTGCCGTTTGTGGTTATTTTACTGGTTGTCTTGCTGTTCGTTGCAGTAGCACTGAACCCCGCACAGAATTTATTTTTCATCTTTGGTGCGTTCGCGCTCTCTGGTCCGGTGCTCACTATCATCCGCGCACATCAACTACGCGGCATTAAACGTAAGAAGCACCAGGAGGTCGAGGAAGAGTCTGATCTAGACTAACTGTGATAAAAATGTTTTGGCTGGCACAATAATTGGTTCAGGATCAATAAAGCAACTTTTGTTAATATAATCCATCTCAATGACAACTTGTAAAGCGTAGTCTGCTTGAAGCTGCTTTTGGAAGTAATGTAAGTGCGGTGAAATGGTGTTGCTTTTTTTATGTTTTACTTCGACTAGCATCCAAGGCTTATTGTCTTTAATTACAATAAAATCGACTTCACGTTTTTCTTTGTCTCGAAGATAGTGGAGACTAAATTCTGCAAACCCCATATCATTCCAATAATGGACGGCTTTGAGCAAGGCTAATGCAATGAAGTTTTCTGATTTAGAACCACTGTCAATGCAGAGTGACCAGTCCCAGAGATAATACTTTGGCTCTTTTAATAGCGAGCGTACAACATTTTTTGAATAGGGCCGAAGCTCAAAGCAGTAGTAAACGGAATTTAATACGATCAGCCACTCTCTTACAGTTTTGTCTGTTATGCGCAACTGCTTTGCTAAGTTGTTGTATGTGAGCTGCTTACTCGCATTTTGTTTTACTATTTCTGCTAATAACTCTATGCGACCTAAGTCCTGAATTCTTGTTATATCACGAATATCTTCTTGAAATAATTGTTGGCTTCTTAATTTTTGCCAACGTCTATGATAAGTGGGGCTCTGTTTCAAAAAAGGATCCGGGTACCCACCGAAGTTCCATAGAGCTTCGAAAAGGTCATTGTCAATTTTCTTAGGTTTCAGAAGCAAATCACCCTCTGCGGCAAACGTATTTTGTGCAAGTTCAGCTACCGAGAAAGGGTGAAAGTGGAATGGAAAATAGCGGCCCATCAGGCTGTCACCGCTTCGGCTAAAGATATCGAGTTTTGCGCTGCCAGTGACTAAAATGTGTATTTTAGAAGGGTAGGTGTCATAAAGGCCTTTCAAAAAATCACGCCAGTGGGGATATTTATGTATTTCATCAAAGCACAACAGTGGTTTAGAGTTTTTTAGCGTTGATAGCTCTATCTTCTTTGCTATGGCAGTCGGCCCCTCCAGAATAAGGGCTCTGTCGTCAATGTTATCCCAGGAGAAATAATGTGCTGATTCAGTTCTGTCTATAATGCTTTGAGCAGCAGTTGTTTTGCCGGATTGCCTGGGTCCCATGACGAACACCATTTGTCGGTGTTCCATGAGGTGATTGATGAAGATTTTTTCATACCCGCGTTTCATCGGACCAATTTGCCACACCCCTCCGAAAAAGTCAAGACTATTCCGGATAATGCTTCGAAAAAGTCGCGACCATTTCGGAGTATTATGCTAAAATAGTCAAGGCGAGGAGGCGGTAATGCCCTCGTGAAATAGAGTGGTAAAAGAACAGGCTCACATCTCTTGGTAGTTAGGCCCCGAGCCTCCTTCGGGTGTTATCCAATTGATGTTTTGCTTGGGATCTTTGATGTCACAGGTTTTGCAGTGTACGCAGTTTTGCGCGTTGATTTGTAGCGCCGGTTTGCCATGCTCATTTTGAACTATCTCATAGACACCTGCTGGGCAATAGCGTTGCTCGGGAGCATCGTATTGTGCGAGATTAAACTCTACCGGAATGCTTATATCTTTTAATGTTAAGTGTACGGGCTGATCTTCTTCGTGATAAATATTGGAAAGATAAACCGAGCTGCTTCGATCAAATGTCAGCGTGCCATCAGGTTTGGGATAATCAATGGGCTGACATTCGCTGGCATAACGCAAGCTTTCATGATCGGCATGATGTGACAGTGTCCACGGTGAATGGCCGCGAGTGATATAGGTTTCGAAAGCCGCATTGGCTAAACCGAACCACAAGCCGCGACGAAAGCCCGGGCGGATATTGCGTACGCTTTTGAGCTCATGATAAACATAACTTTGTCTGAGCGCATTCGGGTAGGCGTCAAGCTCATCGCTAGGACTTTCCTGGGCGAGTGAAGCGACAAAGGCTTCAGCTGCACACATGCCCGATTTCATCGCAGTATGATTACCTTTGATTTTCGCGACATTGACAAAGCCGGCACTACAGCCGATTAACGCACCACCAGGGAAAGTGAGTTTGGGGATGGATTGGTAGCCGCCTTCATTCAGCGCGCGTGCCCCGTAGGCAAGGCGTTCGCCACCCGCCAACAGTGGTGCAATAGCAGGGTGCGTTTTAAAGCGTTGCATTTCTTCAAACGGTGATAAGTAGGGGTTTTGATAATCGAGTCCTACCACTAAACCTAGTGCGACTTTATTATCCGGCAAGTGATAGATAAACGAGCCACCATAAGTGGCATTGTCTAGCGGCCAGCCAATGGTATGCGTGACCTTTCCGGTTTGATGTTTATCGCTTTTGACTTGCCAGATCTCTTTAATGCCTAGTGCATAAGTTTGCGGTTGACTGTCTTTGTCCAATGCATAGTGCTCGATCAGAGACTTGGTGAGAGAACCGCGACAGCCTTCGGCAAATAGGGTTTGCCTGGCGTGAATCGCCATGCCGCGCTGGAAGCTAGCTTTATGCTCGCCCTCTTTTGTGATCCCCATATCTCCAGTGGCGACGCCAATCACTCGGTCAGCCTCATCAAACAGCACTTCACTGGCAGCAAAACCAGGGTAGATCTCCACACCTAGTGCTTCGGCTTGTTCCGCTAAAAAGCGTCCCAGTTTACCAAGGCTGATGATGAAATTGCCTTGGTTGTGCATTTGAGGGGGCGTTGGTAATTTGTGCGCTTTTTCTTTGCTGAGCCAAAGAAACTCATCGTGACTGACTGGGGTTTCAAAGGGTAAATCCAGCGCTTGCCAGTTGGGCAGCAGCTCGTAGAGTGCGATGGGATCAAGTACGGCGCCAGAGAGTAGGTGCGCACCGACTTCAGAGGCTTTTTCGAGGACGCAGACATTGCACTCGATCCCGGCGCTATTAGCGGCTTGCTTGGCACGAATGGCGGCACAAAGGCCGGCGGGTCCTGCGCCGATGATGAGGAGATCGGTGTCCATTGCTTCGCGTTCCATGAGGTGTCCTTTTATCACTCTAAACGATGGGGGATCAGTTTAGCATAAGCATCCCGCTATGCTACAATCGGCTCTCATTTTAACTATTCAATGATAAGGGACGTTAAGTGGAACTCTCACAAGTTGAACAATACGCTACCGGTGCACATGCCTCACTTGCTACCTGTGATTCACTCGAGGCATTAGCCAGCTGGCATCAACAGCACTTGGCGAAAGCCGGCGAACTAACCGCGTTTAAAAAATCAGTGGGTAAAGTCGCTCCAGAAGAGCGCAAAGCATTTGGGATGGGTGTGAACCAAATCGCCGGCAAACTCGAAGCCGCGTTTAAACAAAAAACAACCGAACTCAAAGACGCCGAACTTGCCCTAAGGTTAGCGAGTGAAAATATTGACGTGTCGCTCCCTGCGCGTCCACATCGTGTTGGTGGTTATCACCCACTGACCTTAATGTTAAGAGAGATCTGTGGTGTGTTTCGTGACATGGGTTTTACTGTCTACGAAAGCCCTCACGTTGAGTTAGACGAGATGAGTTTCCAGTTACTCAATATTCCTAAACATCATCCCGCACGAGACATGCAAGACACTTTTTTTGTGAGCGAAGACGTTGTGATGCGCCCACACACCTCACCCGGACAAATTCGCGCCATGCGTGAGTTAGGACCTGGGCCGGTACAAGTGATTTTGCCTGGGATGTGTTATCGTAATGAAGATATTAGCGCGCGCTCTGAAATTCAATTTCACCAAGTTGAAGGGGTGTTAGTCGGTGAACATGTTCGCTTTAGCGATCTTAAAGGCATCTTACTGAACTTTGCGCGCAGGCTATTTGGCCCTGATCAAGCAATCAAAATGCGCGGCAGTTATTTTCCCTTTACTGAGCCTTCAGTGGAGGTCGATATTAAGTGTACGCTGTGTCACGGTGAAGGCTGTCGTATCTGTAAGCACACAGGATGGCTAGAATTACTCGGCGCCGGCTTAATGCATCCAGTCGTCCTTAAAAATGGCGGTTATGATCCCACTAAAGTACGCGGGATCGCGTTTGGTCTTGGGGTAGCAAGGCTTGCGCTGTTACGTCACCAAATCGAAGACATACGGTTATTCTTCCAAAATGATTGCCGTTTCTTAAGTCAGTTTCAATAACAGAGGTTCACATGCAAATACCGGTTTCCTGGTTAAAACAAAAGGTCAACACTGACTTATCGACAGCTCAGATCGCTGAAATTCTCACGGTCGCGGGCATTGAAGTGGAAGAAGTGCAAGGCGTTGGGGTGTACCACCGCGACGTTGTTGTGGGTGAAGTGATTGAAGTGGTTGCGATTGATAAAGAGCAGCACGTGCATTTACTCACGGTCAACATCGGTAAGCGCAACATTCCTATTGTCACCAAAAATCCAGGTGAACAGGCGCTAACTTTAGGGGCTCATGTCGCTTTGGCATTGCCTGGCGCAGTGGTGATTGACGCGAGCAATGAAACTTTCGCGTTAAGAGAAGTGAAAGCGGGTAAGCTTTATTCTCATCATTCACACGGTGTGTTAGTCAGCGAAAAAGAATGTGGCATAGGTGAATGTAACGATAAAGTGTACACCCCCGCGACTACCGCGGCGGCGGGAACGCCCTTGTGTGACTTGCTAGAGCCGAAAGCGGATTGGCAAGCCGATGAAATTTTAGTGATTGCAATCTTAGCCAATATTGCGCGTTGTCAGTCATTCCAGGGGGTGGCGCGTGAATTTGCGGCGATCACCGGTTCTGCCTGTGAGCTAGAAGAATCCGCTGTCGATTTAGCCAGTGTTCCTACTTCACTGACCCCCTCGATTGAGGACGATGCCTTGTGCCGACGTTTTTCCTGCGTCGAGCTAACAGACGTCAATGTGGCACCTTCACCGGCTTGGATGCAACGCTTGTTGGTGCTTGGGGGCATGGAGCCTATCAACAACGTCGTCGATGCGAGTAATTATGTAATGTTAGAAATGGGGCAACCCTCTCATGCGTATGATGCCACTAAGCTAGCTAGTAAAGACTTAACCGTACGCTTTGCGCATGACGGTGAAACGTTTAAAGCACTTATCCAAGAAGAAGAGGATGAACCCTACACGCTCAAATCCTCTCAACCCGTGATTGTCTCTAAAAATGAGGTGGTCTCTATTGCCGGTGTTGTCGGCGGTGCTAGTAGTGCTATCAATGATGAGACCCATGACATTTTACTCGAGGCGGCGAACTTTGATTTTATTACTATCCGCAAGACGCAGTCAGACATGAAGTTGATGACCGATGCCGGTACGCGCTTTAGTCGAGGGGTAAACCCTTTATTGACGTTGTCGGGGTTGGCCAGAGTGATTGCCCTGTTACAAGAAACCAGCCCACAGCTGAAGCTGATCGCACAAGGTGATGCAACGCCTGTGGCCTTTGAGGAACGTCAAATTGAACTGCATGCACAAGAAGTGAATGCTTCCCTCGGCGTGCATTTTACTATTGCGCAGATAAGCAAGTTACTCAATCAGATTGGCATTACCACAGCGACAGATAGTGAAGACGAGCGCTTAGTGGCAACAGTGGACGCGTGGCGCGAAGATATTACCGGCGCGCATGACTTGATTGAGGAAGTCGCAAGGCTATATGGTTACGATAACTTACCCGAGACCATGCCCTTACAACCGATTCCTTTTCATCCGAAAAATGCCTTCTACGAATGGCGTGAAACCGCACGGGATGCCATGGTTTTGTGGGGGATGCAAGAGGTTATGTCTTACTCTCTGTCAAGTGCTAAAGAAGAGTTGAAGGTTTTTGCGGGTGAGACAGCCGTTCCTGATACGGCGTTCGTTCAAATGACGAATCCGTTGAGTGATGAGCGTAGTGTGTTACGTCGCTCATTGATCCCCTCATTGTGTCAGCATGCCAAGTTAAACTTCCGGCACATGAAGCAAATTCAATTATTCGAAATAGGCCCTGTGTTTTTGCCCGAACATCCGGGTGAGGCAGAAGGCTTACCTTGTGAGCAAGAGCGCTTAACGGCACTCTTAACGGGCGAAGCCTTCAAGCCTAACTTACACAATGCCCATCCAGGCCCTGTGGACTTTTATGACATCTCCGATGCCTTGGCGATGTTAATGAGGCATTTACACATCAAAGACTATGCACTCGAAAATAATGTCGCAGTGGGTTTCCACCCTGGCCAATGTGCGCATGTCATGCATGGGACCAAGTGTTATGGTTACATGGGGGCGTTGCACCCGCGTGTCGCAGAAAGTTATGGACTTGATAAGTTTCAAACCTATGTGATTGATCTCGATCTAAGAGCCATTTGCGAAGATGCTGAGCGCGATTTCGTTGCGACGTCACCTTTGAAGTACCCATCGGTAGAGCTAGATATTTCTATCGTGCTCGACGAATCGATTAGTGCACACTGGGTTCTTACCATGATGCAAAAGGCGGCCCGTGAGTGGTGGGTAGACGGCAGTGTGTTTGATGTCTATCACTCGGAAACGTTGGGGGAAAATAAAAAAGCCCTTGCGATCCGTTTTAGCCTTAACGCTAAGTCACGTACTTTAAAAATGGAAGAAGCCAATAAAGTGCGTGAAGACATGGTGAGCTTGCTGGGCGAAGAGTTTGGCGCGGTATTACGTAGCTAACTGAGCTGCCCGATTTCATCCTATTCTAACTAGTCACTAGTATCTTGCTTACGTCAGCCCTTTCGGCCATGACGATCAGCTGTGTGCATCATTCAAGCAGACCTATTCAATCTGGATTGTTTTGACTAGGTGTTTTTGTTGCAATGTTTTGCGTAGGGTGTTTTATTCATTAAGGCGAAAGCCTAGATTAAAAGTAAGACATTACATGGGGAGAAGAGTATGTTCGTTAATTCACGTTTAAATGGGGTTGGTGATGAAGAAACATATGTTGATGGACCTGATTTAGGGTTAGATTCAGATGGAGATATCCGGCTAGATTCCCCAAGTGGAGATGGCGACAACGGAAGTAATCAAGCTGCTCGTGCTCACCTTGCACAGAGTTTAGGTACTGATTCTGATGATGACTTAATTGCAGTGGAAGATGTTGCTACAAGTATAAAGTCGACTACTAACCACACTGAGGAGCCTTCTTCAGGAGAGGATGCAGATTTAGTGGTTGAGAAGCTTGGAGAAAATCGATCGGGATGGTCGAATAAAAAGACTCCAAAGGCATCGGACGGGGAAGCAACAGTTACTGTCGAAGGTGAAAAGAAAAAGTCAATCAAGAAAAAAACAAGACAACCTGGAACAGGTAAAAGAGGAGATGGACGGCTTGAAGTAAATACAAAAAAGTTTGAGAATGGGCGAGGTAACAAAGGTAAACCTAGGCGTGATGGTGATCAGCGAGCTCAAGGTTCAGGAGTAGGAGCCGGTGCCGTTCCACTAGGAGCCGATTATGATCATGATGACGTTGATAGCAGAAAGGACCTAACCAGTAACAAAGGGAGATATGGTGAACCTAAAGGTAGTTCCGTTACACATACGAGTTTAGCGTCAAGTGCCGGCAGCACAGAGCAAAAAGGTGATGGCTCACAAGAAAATTTGACTGAAAATCAGCGACGTGAACTACATGAAAAAGCAAGTGACATTCTTAATAGACAAATGATTCGGCTTGCTTGTTGTTGCCTTTGTCTTGGTGCTGAGGAATTGTCTCAAATGTTTTGTGTAAGCTGGTTGGACTGCTCGGGCCCCGATCCAGAAGCGCGGCTATCAAAAAAGGCAGTGGTTGGCTGCAGTGATACTTGTAACGCTGCGCGGTTTGCTGAAAATATCTCAAGCGTTTCTTCGAAGCCTACAGTGACTTTCGTTGAAGTAACAGCGGCGCTAACACCTGATGAAAAAATCCTTGTTCATCGACAAAGTAGTCATGCAGCAGTGGTAGTATTGCTAAGGGGCACACTAAACGGGGAAAAAGACTCATTACCAGAAACCGGGTGTCACCCTGACAGCCTAGCGCTCATGTGTCGAGACTTGGGGGCGGGTACCAAGCCTTTTCAGCCGCTAATGTGTGCTGCTGGCACCGCAAGTGGCATCATTCCTCTTTTATGTATAGGGGAGTGTTTTGTGAAAGCCGCTTCTCGATCGTCGGGAGAAAGATGTCTCACGCTTGAGCTGGTTTTGAATCTACTGGGTTGCTCTTTAGAGTGCTGCCAAGTGATCGATGCTAATGGGAAAAAGATAGATGGCTTTGATCGAGCGGTTAATGGGGAATTGATTCCTCCAGCACGAGTTTCAATGAGCTAGTTAATTTCTGAGACGCAAAGACCGAGGTGGGCAAAATAAATGTCCGTTATGTCTTTGCGCGATAATGCTTTAGTCTTTCCCCAAACCTGTCAGAGGGGAAAGACTTGGTTAAGACGACTCATCAACCAGCCGATAAATTTTTCAAAGAAGCGATGCGCGACAAACGCGTCGCTAGCGGTTTTTTTTCACAGCATTTACCCCAAAGACTGCAGCAAAAGCTTGTCCTTGAAACGTTACAACTGAACCCAACGTCGTTCGTGGATGACTCCTTCAAGCAGTATGAGTCTGATTTAGTCTATCGTGTGCAAACGACGTCTGCGCATTCGTGCTATTTGTATTTACTCCTAGAAAAGCAATCGACAGTCGATAAGATGATGGCGTTTCGTCTCGTACGGTACAGCATCTTATTACTGGAGCAACATCGTAAGCAGCAAGATAACAGGAATGCACTCTTGCCTGTGGTCTACCCTATGGTGATTTATTCGGGTAAGCCGCGCTGGACTGCGCCTCGAAGCATCATGACGTTATTCGAGGAGCCCGAGTTAGCGGCACGTCACTGGTTAAACTACCAACTCATCGATTTGCAGCGCTTGGATGATGAAGTGTTAGCACAAGAGACTTGGTCGGGTTTGATGCAAATAGCGCTGAAAAATCAGAAAGTTATCGAGTTAAAAGGTTTCTTAGAGCAGTTGTTTGGTTTGCTCGAGCAGCTAGCGGATGACAAGGGAAGCGGTTATGGTAAACTGGTGATGAGGTATATTTTTCAAGGTTTAGAAGCGGAAGGTAGGCACACTTTCATTGAAGTGGCTAATGCACAACGTGATAGAGTTTTAAGAGGTGATGCGATGACGCTAGCACAAGAGTTCGAAGAGCACGGACGTCAAATAGGTCTTCAGCAAGGCATTGAACTTGGCAAAGAGCAAGGTATTGAGCTTGGCAAAGAACAAGGTATTGAGCTTGGTAAAGAGCAAGGTATCGAAGAGGGCAAACTCGCAATCGCTAAGAAACTTTATGCTGCAGGTACAAGTCTAGACGACATTGCTAGCTTAACAGAGTTGCCACTGGTACACCTCAAAGAACAGCTCGTTAAACGCAACTAATTTTGCTGATAAAGATGAAATAAACAGCCTGCATAGACTTCTCTCTTGGCCGAAAACTTCCTTTTAGCGTTTTAATGACGGGAGGTTGCCTCGAATATTCAGGAGGTTACTATTATTCCCAACAGGTTAAGTTTTCTCTAATCTAGTCGATACCTTATGACATAGCGTTAATCTGCAACGGGGAAATTAAGCATGTCAAACAGTGGTAACACAACCCAGATTCGTATTGCGTCAACTGAAAAGGAGCTCGAAGCGATATGTCGCTTTCGCTATCAGCGCTATGTTGTGGATATGGGAATAACGTCAGGAAATAAAAGCAAAGAGAGCTGTGATACGCTCGATCGAGACGAGACTACAGTCAACTTTTACTGCACTACGGGAGACAAAATTTTAGGGGTCTTGAGGGTTAACTCAGTCAAGCGAGACGACACTGTGATTAGTTTGCTTGATGGACTTGACGGAATTGAATGTGCTGAGATGAGTCGGTTTATGGTAGAACCTGGTTGTGCTGTGTCAGGAGTCGGACGCATGTTAATAGAGTTTATGTTCGATTACCTAAATGAAACACGCATGAGAGTCGACTTGTTGTTTCTAACCTGCATGCCTGGTCTATACCGGTTCTATAAAAAAATAGGAATGCGACAATATACGGCAAGGCTTTTGAATGATGATGATGGTTTATATTTGAGTGCGGTATCAGTACTTGGTTGTTATGAGCAATACTGTGAAGGTGAGGAATACAAAGCGAAGATAGCTAATTATGTGTCAAATTGCTTTTCTCATGAGAATAGAGAGGTAGCTTTGTTATTAGCTCAATCTTTGTCGCGGCAAGCTACCTCTTATTACGACGATGAGAGTTCTGTGTCGTTAGCCTTATCACGTTATTTAGAGCATGATCTGGATTGCGCTTTACAGTCTACACATCAAATTGAAAAAGCACTTACTGAGGCGGTGGATGGCGTATTATCTGTGCCGACAGGGAAGCTGTTATCTGCACAAAACCTTGAAGACTCAGAGGCCTATTTTATCTGTCGTGGCGAGGTTACGATATTTCGTGATGACGCAAAAATTGCCACAGGATATCCTGGTGATGTCGTGGGTGAAATGTCGTTTTTTGATAAACGGGCTAGACGTTCTGCGACGATGAGAATTGAAAAAGACGCGGAACTGTTAGTGATAAGACGTGGTGACTTGGCGCGTATTCTCAGAAAGGTGAGTGAACACTCACATGCGCTACTTTTACTTTTCTGCAAGAATTTTTATAAAAAATTGAAAATGTAAGAGGTCAAGAGTGACCTGGGCTTGACTAAAAAGTCCACAAAAATAGTTCATGGGATAATCTCTCAAGCTTTTTGAGTCTATCACCGTCATGAGTCCTTTTCGTATGTTCCTAAATCACAACGATAAACTGATCAACTGCCATGTTTTCGGTTGCTAGATAGTGTAGTCTATAGGAATCAGACGACTAATGGGCTAGCCATGGTGCAAAATAACAATGACGATATCGATACACTTATTGCCATAAGTTGCGATGCGCATGGCCTTGCCGTGGTGGAGACCTCGTTTGTGAGTCATACCCGACGGGTGCTCTACAGCGAACATTTTCCACAAATCACCAGTTTTGCTAAAGCCCGTGCCAAATTAAGCGAGCTAGTGAAAGCACGAGGCTGGCAGCAAACCCGCTGTACAGTGGTTTTGATGCCCTCGCAATACACGCTCCTACAAATCGATGGCTTGCCGGTACCCGATGAGGAGCTATTAGACGCGGTGGGTTGGAAAGTGAAAGACTTGCTGCCCTGGCGCCGAGATCAAACGACTATCGATGTTTTTAAGATGCCACCCCATGGACCGGGTTTACAGCGCCGACGATTATTTGTGGTTGCCAGTGAGACGAAAGCGTGTCTTGAACTAAGCTCACTCATTGAAGATGTCGGTTTAGACTTGGTCGCGATTGATATTTATGAGCTTGCAGTGAGAAATTTACTGACGCTTAGCGCACATGATAAAAACGGAGTTGCTTGCTTGATAGTGTATGAGGGAACGTGCTCGTTGTTGATGTTTAAGAAGGGTGAGCTATATTTCTCGCGTAACAGTGATTTTGTTGAAGAAAGTCAGATGCCAGGGTTTGATCTGGCTGAGCGTGTCGCACTGGCGGTAACTCGTGGGTTTGATTATTACTTAAGTCAGATCGATCAACAAGTTCCCCAAGCGTTAGCAGTAATTCAATTATCTTCGTATGACAACTTAGTGTCGTCACTGAACCAACAATTAGGATTAGACGTGTGTGCCTTTGACATTAATGAGGCGTTTACCTCGAGTGCGCTAGACTCTACTTTGTATTCTGCTGCAGGAGGTGTGCTGCGTTTTGAAGAGGAGGCGTTGTAGTGCGCTCACAAGTTAATTTACTCAATAAGCTACCGCCACCGTGGGTTCCAAAGCTCTCTTTCGTTCGAGTATTGCAAGGTTGTGGTATTTTTGCATTGTTATTACTTTCTCTTCACTTGACAGATGTCATGTCATTGGGCCGAGCGCAAAAAAAATTAACGGCATTAGAAAGTAAGCGTAGTTTTCTCTCAAAGCAGGTCATTGTATTGACACAATCCTCCGGCAAATCAATAAAAGCCCCTTCGCGGCAAGCTCTCTATGAGCTAAAACAAGAGTTAGAAACGAAAAAACAATTGGCACAAGTGGTGCGTCATTACCATTTGGGTGATGGCGTTGGCTTTTCTAGCTGGTTTATAGGGTTAGCGCAGTCGACCCAAGTCGGGGTATGGCTAAAGTCAATTACGCTTGAGAAAGGGGGCGACACCTTAACGTTAAAAGGTTTCGCTTTGCGCTCGGATTTGGTAACCATGTATCTGAATACTTTACTGAGCAATCCACAGTACAAGAATATTAGCTTTAATATGATTGACATCAAGCAGGCACAATACGAGAAAAAATCTGCTGTGAGTTTTGTTGCCTCAAGTAAATCTGAACAATCAGAGGAGGCAAGTGATGAAAGGTAGTCTTGCCGTCCACTGGCGGCAGATAAATAAAGCCTACAACAGGCAAGAACTAAGATTGCGAGTCATGCTGCTTGTAAGTGCACTTGCGTTTGTTTACATGATAGTTTCATTGTGCTTTTTTGCTGGTGCGACTCGCAAGCACAAGCAGGTTGCACGACAGTTACAATTAGTACAGCAACAGGTTGATGGCTTTAACGAGCAGTTAACGATGTTAAAAGAAATGCAAAACAATGCTGAAAATACAGAAAAGATCACAAAGCACAGAACGCTCAAGGGTGAGCTGGCATTACTCGATAATAAGCTCAATCTTATTGTTACCCAGATCACCAACCCTAAAAATATGTTACAGATTTTAAGTGAAGTCGTGTCAGAAGTGAAAGGGGTGCAAGTCGTACAAATCTCAAGTCAACCCCCCAAACCTTTACTTGCTACTAGTGAATGGCTAACCCAGCACAATAAAAAACAAAAAATCCGAAAAGAAGGGATCACTCTCGTTTTCACTGGTAACTATTTTTCCACTTTAGAACTGCTAAAAAAACTTGAGTCGTTACCGTCTAAGTTTTTCTGGGAACACCTGAACTATCAGGTGCAAACCTATCCACAGGCGAAGGTAACTCTGACACTGCATTACGTGGGGCAATCATCATGAAGCAAGGGTTGTTTTTGTTAGTTTTTTTGCCAGCATTAGCACTAGGTTTGCACGATCCGACGGCTCCTCCTGGTAAAAACGTGGTTCTACCGGCTAACACTGCAACAGTGCAAAAAATTCAGTTACAATTAAAGATGGTTGTGCACTCTAAAAAGGTGCGCAAAGCACTAATTGATGATAAATTAGTCACAGAGGGTGACGTTGTCGAGGGCTATCGCGTGCTACAGATTGCAAACAATGAAGTAGTGCTTCGAGCAGTAGCAGGTAAGGCAATTAAGCGGCTTGAAATAGCACCACAACTATTAAAATGAGTCTGTGGCATGAATAACAAACATGGGCCACCTTAGGGGTAATAAGTAGGTTAGCCCCCAAGAGGTGAGTCGGGTAAGGAATGAAGTGAGGAAACGCTGGGGCTTTAGTCTCATCTTGTTGTTGTGCTTGGTCGGTTGTACACCGACCAAACCCGTTAACTCGCCTTATCAATCAATACAAGATTCACTTCAACATGGTTCCGCAGTCGATAGGAGCATAGCCGCTCATCACATGGACTTACCTGCGAATGTGGAATCCGATCTGGTCAATGGTGGGCATAACCATCCATATTCGCATCACGCCAGTAGCCCTGCCGATAAACGTTTTAACCTCGCCGTGAAAGATGTAACGGCACGTACTTTCTTTTTAGGGCTAGTGAAAGGGACCCCCTATAGCGTTATCGTTTCGCCTAAAGTGAGTGGTTCTATTACGCTTGATCTTAAGTCGGTGACGTTAAATGATATTCTCAATGTAGTGCAAGAGACCTATGGCTATCAGTACAAACGTACTGCGACAGGTATCGAAGTTTTTCCTGGCGGTTTACAGACACATGTCTTCAATGTGAATTATCTCAACTTGTCACGTGAAGGGGAAACGCAGACGAGTGTGAATAGTTCTCAGCCTAGTACAGTAGGTAACAATACTACCATGTCACAAAATTTTGCGGCAAGTGGGGGGAATAATGGGCAAAACCCAAACGCACAGACGAGTAGTGAGATCAAAACAACGTCCCAATCCCATTTTTGGGAAGTGCTGTCTGCAACGTTAAAAGCCATTGTCGGTAATACTGACGGACGACAAGTTATTACTGATCCTGGTGCGGGTGTTGTGGTTGTGAAAGCCTTCCCGGCTGAGATGCGTGAAGTGACCGATTACTTAGATACGATCCAGCAAAATGTTGACCGACAAGTGATCATTGAGGCAAAGATATGTGAAGTGATCTTAAATGATAGCTATAAGTCGGGTATCAACTGGAAGTTACTAGGCTTTCAGCAGGGCAATGAAACCGCTCAAGATTCGTTTACGGATAATGTGTTGACGTTAACGGCAAGCTTACGTAACCGGTTTAGTACGGTGGTGAAAATGCTCTCCACACAAGGGAATGTGCAAGTACTTTCAAGTCCTAGGATTGCGACATTAAATAACCAAAAGGCTGTGATCAAAGTCGGTAAAGATGAGTACTTTGTGACGGGGCTGACGGATTCAACACTTGCGTCAGGTGGGGGAACGGATAATTCACAAAACGTGAACTTAACACCGTTTTTCTCAGGTATTGCGCTGGATGTGACGCCAGAGATTGATCAAGATAAAAATGTCACTCTGCATATTCATCCCTCAATTAGTGAAGTGTCTCAAGTTAATAAAGAAGTCGACACGGGACAAAATAACAAAATCATTTTACCCACAGCCAGTAGCCAAATTCGTGAAGCGGACAGTATCGTGCGCGCACACAATGGACAAGTGGTTATTATTGGTGGCTTAATGGAAAACTTAACCAGTGAAAGCCTACAAGGGACGCCATATGCCTCTAAATTACCATTCTTAGGCGCCGCGTTTCGCAACCAAGAGCAGTCAGCGAAAAAAGCAGAGCTTGTGATTTTGCTACGTCCTATCGTAGTGGATCATAGCACTTGGTATAAGCGTCTCGATCGGATAGCTGGAACATTTAAAAAATTAAAACGGGGTTATCATTACGGTGATAAACCAGAGATTTATGGGGATGCGGCTGAGTATCCCAATAAAGTGTGGTTACGGTAGGGGATTAGCATGTATTTAGAACATTTTAAATTAAATAGCTTTCCATTTACATTGACGCCTAACACGGATTTTTATTGTGAGCTGCCTACGCACGAAGGTGTGTTTAATGTCTTGATGGTGACAGTGCAAAGTGGCGAAGGCTTTATCAAGGTGATTGGTGAAGTTGGCACAGGTAAAACAATTTTGTGCCGTCGCTTACTCAATGAGTTGCCAGGAGATTATGTCACTGCATACATTCCCAATCCGGATCTGACACCTGAAGGATTGCGAAAGGCGTTAGCGCATGAGCTTGATATTGAGTTTGATAACGATATCGATCAGCACGCCTTGCTTGAGTTGATCATGGCGAAGCTATTAGAGCAGCATCAAAATAACAAAAAAGTCGTTTTAGTGATCGACGAAGCGCAAGCGTTGTCAGTAGAGTGTTTAGAGGCGGTGAGGTTACTGACTAACCTTGAAACAGAGTCAACTAAGCTATTACAAGTTGTACTATTCGCACAACCCGAATTAGAAGAAATGCTCAACACACATCAGTTACGTCAGCTCAGGCAAAGGATCACGTTTTCTTGTTCATTGGCACCTATTTCACAGAATGATATGCGTAATTACTTAGCGCATCGCTTAGTGGTTGCCGGGCATACCTATGACAATATTTTTACTCCTAAAGCACGCGTCCTTTTATATAAAGCCAGCCAAGGTTTACCTCGTTTAATTAACGTGTTGTGTCACAAAGCGTTGCTGGCAGCTTTTGGTAAAGGTCATCAAGTGGTCACAAAGCACGATATGCTCGCAGCGATAAAAGATACAGATTTAAACTATGGTGCTCCTAAGAGTCATGGTTGGCAAAAGGTCGTGGTGGCTTTGATCATGGGAGCTGTTGCGGTGGGTGTGGCATGGAAATGGCAGGTGATTAAAGGGCTAGTATGAGCTTAATTAATCAGGTTCTACAAGATCTTGACAAGCGCAAGGGCGATAAGCGAGAAGCGAAAGGTTTCTCGTCTGTCCATGTGGCGCTAAGTTTACCCGATGAAAATTTACTCTCATGGCAGACGTGGGTCGTGATTGCCTGTGTCCTGATCACTTGTGCCGTTCTTGCTTTTACTTTTTATTCTCATCGTAAAATCAAAAATAGCGTGGCGATCTCGGCACCTACCCACAAGGCGGGTAAGCACTATGCGATAGCGCACTTAAAGCATAACAAGCATGTCGCTGTCGCGAAGAAAGTGCGTGAAAAGTTTGTTTTAAAGCCGATTAAGAAAGTTCCTGTCGATCGTACTGTTCAAGAGTATCGAAAAGCGTTGATATTGATTGAGTCTGGACATAAACGCTCGGCGATGAAAAAACTCATTCCTCTCGTGCAAAAACGCCCTAGTTTTGTTGATGCCAGATTGCGTTTGATCAATTTAAAGCTAGGCTTTGGTAAAGCCAAAGAGGCTAAGAAGCTATTGTCCGCAGGATTGAAGCTCAATGCCACACAGCCTGATTTACTATTAGCAAAAGCAAAACTCTTACTTCAAGCTCACAAAGCGAAGAAAGCATTGCTAGTGATGAGTGTCGCAGAACCTGATTTGGCTTCTCACACTGATTTTTACTCTACGCTAGCGGCACTTTATCAACGGAATAACAAGTATCAAAGTGCGTTGGATACTTACCAGGAACTATTAACGGTGGATAAAGATAATGCGCTTTGGTGGATGGGGCTGGCCATTGCTTATGATAGCTTGGGCAATAAAAACCATGCGCTGGAAGCTTATCAACATGCGCAGAACATGGGAACACTCAAACCAAACTTGGTAGCCTTTGTGAAAGCACGAATCACACTATTGACAAGCTAGGGTATCGATAAAGTATGAATAGACAGCGCATACGGATTGGCGATCTGTTAGTTGAGAAAGGCTTGATTAGTAAAGAGCAGCTAGAGTCAGCGCTTGAGAGTCAAAAAAGAACAGGCGGGAAGCTTGGTCAAACCATTATTGATCTGGGCTACTTAGAAGAAGAAAAGTTACTGGAAGCAGTCGCCGCACAAATTGATGTACCTTTTGTCGATCTGAGACATTTTCCGCTGAACCAAGGCTTAATTAAAAAAATCCCTGAAGTGCAAGCAAGACGGTTTCGTGTCATCGCTTTAGACGATAAAGGTTCTTACGTGTTGCTGGGCATGCAAGAGCCATTAGATATTTTTGCCATTGATAGTGTGGAGGCAATTCTCGGCAAAAAAGTCAAACCAGTCTTAATTCAAGAGAGTGCCTTATTACGGTCATTTAATAGTTTTTATGATAATGCGGGTGAGTTAAGTCAGTACGCAGAAGAGCTCTCAATTGAGCTCAGTGATCCCAATGATAATCCGTTTGACATTGAACCGGGTGATGAAGATGCCCCAGTGGTGCGTTTACTTGAGAGTATGTTTGAGCAGGCGGTAAAAGCACATGCCTCGGATATTCATATCGAGCCAGGTGAGAAGACACTCGTGATCCGTACGCGTATTGATGGACAGCTACAAGAACAAATTATAAATGAAAAACAAATTGTCGGCGCGCTAACACAGCGTTTAAAGTTGATGGCAGGTTTGAACATTGCTGAAAAACGTTTGCCACAGGATGGGCGCTTCCAGATAAAAGTCGAAGGGATGCCGCTGGATGTGCGGGTCTCGACAATGCCTATTTCCTACGGTGAGTCAGTGGTGATGCGGCTGTTACCGCAAGCGCATAATGCGTGGGATTTGGAAAAAGCCGGCATGCCAAAGCAAGTCTTAGAGATCTTTCGGGAGCTAATACACCGACCACATGGCATGATTTTAGTAACCGGTCCCACTGGGAGTGGTAAGACGAGTACTCTATATGGCGCGCTACGAGAGCTCAATAAAGCCGAGAAAAAAATTATTACTGTGGAAGATCCGGTTGAGTACCGTATGGGGCGTGTCTGTCAGGTACAAGTGAACACCAAAATTGATTTGACCTTTGCAAGAGTGCTGCGCGCGACATTGCGCCAAGATCCGGATATCTTGATGGTCGGTGAGATCCGAGATGTGGAGTCCGCGAGTATCGCGATGCGTGCGGCGATGACTGGGCACTTAGTGCTAGCGACGTTACATACCACGGATGCGAGTTCAAGTGCGCTACGTTTAATTGACATGGGGGTGCCTCCTTATCTCGTTGCGATTGCTTTGCGTGGCATTCTCGCGCAACGTTTAGTGCGCTGTATTTGTACCAAGTGTAAGCAACCCTACGTACTAAATAATCGGGAACAGATCTGGTTGAATAATACTGTAAGCGAAGAGCGGGCAGCCCAAATGAAGTTCTCTGTAGGACGTGGTTGCGCGCATTGTAACAATACAGGTTATGCTGGGCGAATGGGTGTATACGAGTTGTTAGAGATTAATACAAAAATGATGGATGCCCTGCGAACAGGTGATCATACGGCGTTTGATCGATTGGTGAAATCAAATCCGGATCATGCCACCTTAGGTAAAGCAGCGCTTGATGTTGCCACTCAAGGATTGACGACATTAGATGAAGTGATTGCTGTTGCAGAGTTTTTGGATGAGTAGAGTTTTATGGATACCTTAGGTTAAGCCGCGGGGCGTAGTGGTGTTTGTCTTCTATGGCTTAATGAGGCGCTGTTATTCTTCAACTTGAGCTGGCTGTCAACCGAAGAATCCAGCGGATGACAAGAGGGTTGCAAGCCGGAGGATGACATGAGCCGTAGGGTGGATTAGCCCGCAGGGCGTAATTCAGCAAAAGTGCCATGTTTTTATGGATAAAGGGAGCCATGCCAGAATATTTCTTCAAAGCCCGTAACCAAGTCGGTGAACTCACCGAAGGGACACGCACGGCAAGCAATCCTGATAATTTAGCGAATGAGCTGATGGAACAGGGCTTGGTACCCGTGAGTATTTCGAGCGCGTTTGCGCTCTCCGTCCTCAAGTTGACTTTGTAGGCGCGTACGGGCTGGGGGATGTTCTTGAGCGTTAGTTCATCAAGGTCCTGAAACGTGAGCGCGGTCTTGCCGCGGACCTGACGGTAGGCGTCTTCGGAAAGCGTGATGCCGCCGGGTTCGGCCTGAGCTTCGAG
>JAUHZG010000134.1 GCA_030425845.1 Gammaproteobacteria bacterium | reverse complement strand
TGTCTGAAACTTTAAGGCCGGCATCTTTAATCGCCAACTTACAAGGTTCAATTGTGCGCTTCACTAAGTCTTCGACTAAAGACTCGAGCTTAGCACGAGTAATTTTCACGTTTAAGTGCTTAGGTCCTGATGCATCCGCTGTGATGTAAGGTAAGTTAACATCGGTTTGTTGAGCGGATGAAAGTTCGATCTTCGCTTTCTCTGCGGCTTCTTTAAGACGTTGTAGCGCTAATGGATCGTTACGTAAATCCATGCCTTGGTCTTTCTTGAATTCATCTGCGAGGTATTCAATCAAACGTAAATCAAAGTCTTCACCGCCTAAGAAAGTATCACCATTAGTGGCTAATACTTCAAACTGGTGCTCACCATCTACTTCCGCAATTTCGATGATAGAGACGTCAAAGGTACCACCCCCTAAATCGTATACCGCAATCACAGAATCGCCTTTTTTCTTATCCATGCCATAAGCAAGCGCCGCTGCAGTTGGCTCGTTGATGATACGTTTCACATCAAGACCTGCAATCTTACCAGCATCTTTAGTTGCTTGACGTTGCGCGTCGTTAAAGTACGCCGGTACTGTAATAACCGCTTCTGTCACGTCTTCACCCAAGTAATCTTCGGCCGTCTTTTTCATTTTCATTAAGACTTGTGCGGAGATTTGGGGTGGCGCTAACTTCTTACCTTTCACCTCAACCCATGCATCACCGTTATCGGCTGCTATGATTTTGTAAGGCATTTTGTCTAAGTCTTTTTGGACCACGTCATCAGAAAACTTACGACCAATCAGGCGCTTCCCTGCATAAACAGTGTTTTGAGGGTTAGTGACCTGTTGGCGCTTAGCTGATTGCCCAACAAGTGTTTCACCGTCATCGGTATAACCAATAACAGAAGGAGTCGTACGATCGCCCTCGTTGTTCTCAATCACTCTAGAAGCATCCCCATCTAAGACCGCCACACATGAGTTAGTGGTTCCCAAATCGATACCAATAATTTTACCCATTTATCATTTCTCCGAATTAATCAAATCTGTTAAACATACTGTTGTCTCCCTATATGGAGACGCTTTCACTTTTTTCAAGGCTTATTCTGCTTTGGAGACTATCACCATTGCTGGTCGCACTAAGCGCCCGTTTAATAAGTATCCTGGTTGCAAGACATCAACCACCGTATTGGCTGTCGCCTCGTGTGGGATCATCTGCACCGCATTGTGATGTTCCGGGTTAAACTTCTCACCCTTCGCTTCAATCGCCTCAACCCCGAATTTGGTCAAGGTATCCATAAACTGCTTGTGTGTGAGTTCCATACCTTCGCGGACACTCACGACTTCGGCACTTTCTAGCTTGTCACAGGCTTCTAAGCCACGCTCCAGACTATCAATCACCACAACCAGTTCACCGACAAACTTCTCCAATGCGAATTTATGCGCATTTTCAACTTGTTGGCCGGCACGCCGCCGCGTGTTTTCAGCTTCAGCCTGCATACGAGCCAGCGCCTCTTCTAACTCTTTAATACGCTTACTCGCAGCGACTAGCTCGCCAGAAAGTTCTGGTGAGCCCAGAGGTTCTTCTTCGTCGTCAACTAAGCCGGTGATATCGTCTTCGAGCTCCAGCTCAGCATCTTCTTTTTCGAATTCGTCTTGATGAGAAGCATCTTCCGCCATCTCTTGCCATTTCGACTTTTGATCTTTTTGTGGATCTTGTTCATTCTCTGCCATGCAAACTCTCCCATTGATTGCAGCGTTGTAGTCTTGTCTCCTATATGGGGACAGGATTATTTTTTTCAAGAGGTAATTGAATGACGAAAAATCAATGAGTTACGAGCCACCCTTCGACTTTTCGAGGGTCAGCTTAGGACGCAATACCGACTGCGCTTACATAATCCTAGAAACGGCAGTTGGGCGCACATTTCTAGGATAATGACTAACGACTTATACGGTGAGACGTATCTTCTACTGAATTACATTAAGAACGGTTACTCTTCTTGCGTAAGAGCCGCGCCCAAGAGTTTGGCCGTCACGTCTATTGCCTGGATAACTTTATCATAAGGCATACGTGTCGGCCCGATCACGCCTAACACCCCCATGCACTTACCATTTGCCGTATACGGCATACTCACTAACGAATAATCTTGCAACATATCGTGCCCTGACTCGGCACCGATGAAAATTTGTAAACCGTCAGCGGCTAAACTTTTATCGAGTAAGTGCAATAATCGTTGTTTCTCATTAAACGCGGCAAATAATTCTTTTAAATTATCGAGTGTCGTCACGTCAGCCATCTCGATAAGTTTGTCTTGCCCACTCAGCAAATAGTCTTCTTCCTTGCTGTCACTGTCAGCCAATACTTGATCGGCCATGGTCAGCGCACTTTGCATCAAGGTATCCATTTGCTTACGATCATCGCGCATCGAGCGAATCACCAACTCACGCACATCATCAAGCTCACGATTGGCAAACGTCTGCGTTAAGTAGTTACCCGCTTGTTGCAGTTCGCTACGAGAATATTCTTTATCGGTATGAATAACGCGGTTTTGCACCTCTCCATCATTTATCACTAAGATCACCAACACGCGATTGGCTGCCAATGGCACGAACTCAATATGACGCAAAAGGATCAACTCTCGCTTAGGTAAAGTCACTAAGCTTGCTAAATTCGTCACGCGCGACATCAAGCTTGTCGCGGAGTACAATAAGTCTGGAAGTTGCTTACTCTTATCGAAACGCGCACTGGTAAGTAGCGTGTCGGTCAACTGGTTTTGCTCAGCCGTCAAAAGCATATCAACAAAAAAGCGATATCCCTTGCTAGTAGGAATACGTCCGGCAGAAGTATGGGGTGAGACCAAGTAACCGCGCTCTTCTAAATCCGCCATCACATTGCGAATTGTAGCAGGGCTAAGCTCGATAGTCCGCTCAGCGGCAAGTGTTTTCGAGCCGACAGGCGTCCCTTCGTTAATGTAACGACGTATCAAGGCCTTGAGTAATGAGGCCGCACGTTGGTTAAGAGGCTCGTTGTCTGACATGACATCAATACTAGCAATTTGTTTGTGCGTTTTGAAATAAATAATCAAGGGATTGTATTCTACCGATCGGTTCAGCGCAACATCCATCTGTATAAATTTAAGATTACCTTAATAAATCCAATGTATGATATGCCCATAGTGACTACAAACAAAAGCTATTCACCTATCCAAAGGAGCTCCCTGATGCTTGCCGCCTTAGGCCTAAAAAACCTTACGCAATTAACTAAAGCAGCAGCTCAATTGCAGCAAGAACGAAAAAGAGATCCTCACGTCATGAGTTACATAGTCAGTAAGACCTGTACTCTCCTTTTCTGCTCAAGTAGCGAACACTTTTATGCTGTTGCCACCAACTCAGCCAACACTATCCAGTCTGGAAAAAGCTGTATCCGAAAAGCCTATCGTTTCGATCCACAATCAGGAACCCCCTTATCTCAAACCCTCAAACACGGTCTAGCCAAACAAACTTTCTCTGAATTTGCCGTTAAAGAGTACACCGGCCGTGACGACACGGCAGAAGCGACGATAGAAGTAGAAACCTTCCAACAACACCAATTTGCCGAAGAGCTGCTAGTAGATGCAAACGGGCATCCTATTGTTATTTCAATTTTTTTCCCGGGTGTACCTGTCACGTCACTAGACGGTAAGACGGCTCCTTCTCTTAGTAAACACGGTTTTTTACAGCAGCTCGATCTTTGTTATCAGCTAGCTGAGCAATATTTCAAGCTTCATCATCACCCCAGTGCTCCCAAGATACACGTCGATGTCAAAGGACAAAATACCATCGTCTACCCAATACACGACGACACGGGAACCTCTTACCACCTTAAACTCATTGACTTTGGTAGCGTAAGAAAACTTAGTCATCCAGATGAGCAGGTAACAACCAGCTTGCTAGGTGTCACTGACTATGCCGTTGCACCGGAAGTCATTGCCACAGCACAAACGGCAAATCGCGGCTCAGTATCAATCAGTGAGATAACAGGCACATTAAGCACAAAAAGCGATGTGTTTTCCATGGCAGCTATTATGGCAAGTCTATTCAGAGTCGACACCCCCTACAGCAGACGCCTCCCAGCTCGAAATACTTTTAATATCACTCGCTGCGAGGATCTACCTCAGCTCGCGCTGGCGCTTGAACAGCCCTTTGACTTTTCAGGGCTATTTGACTCTAGTACAGGCATTACTTACCGTTTCCCAGATCGGAATGGAGTACGTTTCATACGATGTGCTGGTTCTGCACCAGATAAAGCAAATGTGCTCGCACAAGAAGAGAAAAACAAGCCTTGTTACGTTTGTTATGACAACTACCTTTTGTATGTCGAAGGCAGTACGGTCTTTGGCTACGATAAACGCCTCAACCGCCCACAAGTCATCACCCAAGACTACACTGACAACAAGCTACTAAGCGCTGATGCGCTTACGAGGCTAGACGGGATTATCGGTTATCAGCGTCGGGGGTCAGGGGAACGCTTACAAGATGCCCTACAATCTCGAATCAAAGATTTTCTAACGCAAATGGCTGCTTTTGAGCCAAGTCAACGTCCAACCTCTAGTGAAGTTTTTGCCTTCTTCAAGACAGCCTATCAACTCGCTGTTCTAGCGGAGACTAGCACCGACTGCTTTAGTCACAACCCTACTGCAAGACTGAATCCACAAACTGTATTGCGAACCCTACGCTGTGGCTTAATCAAGCTTGATCTGATTTACTTAGGCGCCAGCGACGGCCTGACTATCACACTCCCAGGGAACGACCGTCGTGTTTATTTCCCTCTACTCAGTACATTCGTTGACACGCCTGCATATGACCGACACTATGGCGAGTTAGCACAGTTTACGCAAAGTTTTTTTACGCAAGCTCAACCGAATCCAGAGGAAAAACAGGCGTCCCCAGTCATGCCAACGCTACCTACCTGGTTAGAGGATATCTCAGAATCTGAGTACTCAGCGATAATCTCCGCGCGCCCCGTTATTGCCTCTTCTGCCATGAGTTCACTACGTCAAATGATAAAGAGCTGGAAGGAAACCGCCAAGACTGCTGATGATAGTGATGTGTCCTTCGCTGAAAAACTTTCACAATTTCGACAACAGTTTTTTTACAACAAGGACGGAGATCAGCAAGCAGCGGAAATACCAGCACCTGGATCAGCGAACCCACGACAAACAACAATAGGAGCTGCTTAATCATGTCTTTCTTCTTTAAAAAACGACGACCTGAAGACTCAGAAAACACTCTCATACGCGCGTTCGCACAGGCAACTACTTCTAACGCTGATGAACTCGCTGAAGAATATCACGGTCAACCTTTTAGTGAAGCCAGAAGACTATTAGCTGAGTTTAAGTGCGACGCTAGTGGCAGCGCCACCCAAGGGGAACTAGCAACATTAATGCGTCGCGATAGTAACGGACGCACAGCGCTACTCGAAGCTATCGAAAAAGGCGCACCAAGTGATTTGATAGCAAGTTTAATCGAGAAATGTCCCAATCTATTATACCAAGCTGATGAAGAAGGATTTACACCGTTAGCCTTAGCCATGAAAGCGTATGTCAACGTCCGCTGTGACAAAAATAAAGCCATCGTCAACTTTATCTACTTTAGCATGCCTAAACCTCAAAGTCGTCGTGATCACGACTCAAAACGCAAC
>JAUHZG010000133.1 GCA_030425845.1 Gammaproteobacteria bacterium | reverse complement strand
AACAAAAACACAAAGTACCCCGTGAGCGCAACCAAGATCAAAAGGCCATCCACGCGCCCAAAGTGACCGTTTAAAAACATCATGGCCACTAAAACAGTCAGTCCTATCGCGATAGGGAAATCAAGTCGCAAAATATCGCGCTCAAGTCGAAATGGGGCAAACAACAGCGCGCAACCTAACACCAAACCAATGTTGGCAATATTCGATCCTAGGACATTGCCGATCGCGAGCCCCGATTGTCCTTTGTGGGCGGCAATCGCTGAGACAAACATTTCAGGCGCGGAGGTCCCGAGCGCAATAAAGATCAAGCCAATCATCACTGGCGGTATTTTCAAGTCTAAAGCTAAGGCACTGGCCCCATCGATAAACTTTGATGCCCCGACAGTGATCAGACTTAAACCGGCGATAACCCCCAAAAGATGCAATAACATGCGCTCCCCTCTCTACTCATTGACCTAATCCTCGTGTTAGAATCCTACTCTATTTTTGTAACCTAGTGGCTAAAATCCATGAAAAACACCATTGCTGATCTAATTTCAACCGCTGTGAAGACACTTCAGGATGCAGGCGAGCTTCCCGCCGAGCTTTCTCCTACTATCCATGTTGAGCACACTAAAGATAAATCACATGGTGATTTTGCCTGCAATATTGCCTTGATGTTAGCCAAACCCGCCAAACAAAACCCGCGTAAACTCGCTGAGTTAATCGTCGCTCATTTACCTGAGTCGGATAAGGTTGAAAAGGTCGATATCGCCGGCCCCGGTTTTATTAACTTCTTTCAAAGTGCCGCTAACTTGTGGAGCATGCTTGATGAGATGCTCACACGAGGAAAAGACTATGGCCGCTGCACACTAGGCCAAGGCAAAAAAGTCTTAGTCGAGTTTGTCTCAGCCAACCCCACAGGTCCTTTACATGTGGGCCATGGTCGTGGTGCTTCGTTTGGTTCAGCGGTGAGTAATTTACTTGCGGCGGTAGGTTATGATGTCTCGCGCGAATACTACGTTAATGATGCCGGTCGTCAGATGGATATCTTAGCCACCAGTGTTTGGTTACGTTATTTAGAGCACCACGGTGCAACTCTCACCTTCCCTCGCAACGGTTACAAGGGCGACTATGTCAAAATCATTGCCGCGAATCTCGCGTCTGCCCACGAAGCTGCTTTCGTGCAGCCTATCGATTCGGTAATGAGCGATTTGCCGCAAGACGAAACCGAGGACGGTCAAGGCGACAAAGAAGCCTATATCGATGCTTTGATTGCACGGGCCAAATCCTTGCTCGGAGCCGAGCACTACGACACGGTGCATGCCTTTGGTCTAGATGACATTTTACAAGGGATCAAAGACGATTTGGCTGAGTACCGTGTTGTCATGGATAATTGGTTTTCTGAAAAATCGCTAGTGTCCAGTGGCGCGATAGCCCACGCGTTAGAAGTCCTCGATAAAGCTGGCCATACCTACGAAAAAGAGGGCGCCATTTGGTTTCGTGCCACAGCCTTTGGTGATGACAAAGACAGAGTACTCGTCCGTGACAACGGGCAAACCACTTACTTTGCCTCCGATGTGGCTTACCATCTCAATAAATTCGAGCGTGGCTTTGAATGGATAGTCGACGTGTTAGGCTCTGATCATCACGGTTATGTTCCAAGGGTCAAAGCCGCCATTAGTGCCATGGGGAAATCACCCGAGCAATTTACCGCGATGTTAGTGCAATTTGCCACGTTATACCGTGGTTCAGAGCGTTTACCGATGTCGACCCGAAGTGGTGAGTTTGTCACGCTCAAAGATCTATATGACGAAGTAGGTATCGATGCCGCGCGTTTCTTCTACGTCATGCGCAAGAACGAACAGCACATGGACTTCGATCTAGAACTAGCGAAAAAACAAAGCAATGACAACCCGGTGTATTACATACAATATGCACATGCCAGAGTATGCAGTGTCCTAAGACAAGCCGAAGATAAAGGCATGGCATTCGACCAAGCTTTGGGGCAACGTCACTTAAGCTTACTGACTAGCTCACACGAATCAACCTTGCTGACCAAGCTCAACCAATACAGTGATCGACTGCGGGCAGCCGGCAATAATGCCGAACCACACATGATTGCGCATTATTTGCTGGAGTTAGCAACTGACTTTCATAGCTACTACAATGCCGAAGCCTTTTTGGTCGAAGATGAGGCGCTCAGAAATGCACGTTTATTACTAATTAGTGCGACTCGCCAAATCCTTGCAAATGGCTTAGAATTATTAGCGGTATCAGCCCCGAGTGAGATGTAAGCATGGCAAAGGACTACGCCTCAAGTAATAATCAACGCAAAGCACCGAGTGCTGGCGCGGCTTCGTCTGGCAAATTCTCTACCTTTGTTTTGGGTATGATGATGGGTATTTTACTGACCCTAGTTATCAGTGGCAACAAAGTCACCCTCGAAACTTACCTGGCCCAGGCCCTGACTAAAGCCACACAAACCGCGAAAAAGGCCGTTTTACCTAAGGAAAAATCGCAAAAAGCCCACGCCCCCCAATTCGACTTTTACACTATGCTACCGAACATGCAGGTCCAAGTCGCTGGCGAACAACCCAAAGCTGACCCAGGGGTCGCCCCGGCACAAAGCACCCGCGCCGCGGCAGATCCCGTGAGTACCCAATTCGCGCCAGCCGTTCGCTACATTATCCAAATAGCGTCATTCCGCCAGTTTGCCGATGCGGACAAACTCAAAGCCAAGCTCGCACTCCTTGGTTATAGCGCCAAAATCCAACGAGTCAAAGCGGGTAACAACATCTATAACCGGGTAGTGATGGGTCCAGTGGCAGATATAACGCAAGCGCAAAGCGTGCAGCAGAAGTTGCTGCAGTTAAAACTTAAATCCTTATTAATCAAAGAGTAATCTTTGCCTGCGCTAAAATTAAGCGGGGGAGGAGTCATAATGCCGATAACAAGACACCATAGCCTAATATTTTTTTCTTGAACTCGTCTGAAATAGCGTTCATATCAACGATATCAACCGGAAAAGCCAGATCAGAATCATTAAAGGCCTCCCTAAGATTTGCCAATGTAGAGAGAGACAAAGCACCCTGTGGACTTTCAATCGCGAGATCGACATCTGAAAAAGGGCGGGCTTTACCTGAGACACGAGAGCCAAAAACAAAAACCTTTGATGCTTTATCACTGTTCTCTTTGAGAACCTGCCTTATCATTGCAAGCTCACTCGGTGTCAAAGCCACCCCAGGCGCATTCACGTCGCAACCTTCAGTTTTTGTAGCAAATAGCTAGCATCGCGTAAGAAAGCGGGCACTTCATGCAAAACATTTTCCGCCTTTTGCTCATCATAAAGATGACTAGTAATGTTTCGCGCTTCGCGGTAACGCTTCCAGTGCTCCCAGGTCGAATCCAATAAATCTTTGTCTCCTGCGGCACGTATTAGCTCAGCAAAAGAATACTGTATAATAGTCTCTGGGGTAGCTGCCGTTAAGGAAAGGTAACGCCGTAACATTTTGTGAGAGAGCTCATACGAGTACTCGAAACGCTTTATGCAAGCATCTCGAATCAGTGCGTTACCAGGTTGTTTTGCGTGCTCTGCCAAGGCGAGCTCTAGCGAGGCTAATGCTTTCTCTAGGGCACTGACGTCAAGTTCAACCATTTTCCTTCCCTTTCACTCTTGTGTGTCATAAGCCAAAGTCCATCTTACCACATAACTGCCAGCACAAAGCCCCCTCTCTCACCGAGACTTGAAATTTCCGCTCAAAACCCCCACATTACGGTTTTACACCAAATCCACACGTGGGGAGAACAAATTTGAAGCAATACTGCGGGACTACCGTTGTCTCTGTGAGACGCAAAGGGTTAGTAGTGATTGGGGCTGATGGCCAGGTTTCACTAGGCAACACCATCATGAAAGGCAATGCCAAGAAAGTCAGACGCCTGTATGGTGGCAAAGTCATTGCCGGCTTCGCTGGAGGGACAGCGGATGCGTTTACCTTATTTGAGCGCTTTGAACGCAAGCTTGAAATGCATAATGGCCAATTAACTCGTGCCGCGGTGGAACTTGCTAAAGACTGGCGTACAGATAGAGCTTTGCGACGTCTAGAAGCATTACTTGCTGTTGCGGATCACACTGCCTCGCTCATCATCACGGGTAACGGTGATGTCATAGAACCCGAACAAGGATTAATCGCGATTGGTTCAGGGGGCCCTTTTGCCCAAGCAGCCGCATCCGCCTTACTGAACAACACCAAACTTTCAGCACGCAAAATCGTCGAAAAAAGTCTCGGTATTGCTGGCGATATTTGTATCTACACCAATCACAACACCACCATCGAAGAACTCGAATACTCTGAATCTTAAAAACACTACTAAGCGAGAATATTATGTCTACAATGACTCCTAAAGAGATTGCTCATGAACTAGATCGTTACATCATTGGCCAAAGTGACGCTAAGCGCGCAGTTGCCATCGCACTTCGAAATCGTTGGCGCCGTATGCAGCTAGACGATGAGTTGCGTTATGAAGTTACCCCAAAAAACATTCTCATGATTGGACCTACCGGTGTCGGTAAAACCGAAATTGCCAGACGTCTAGCCAAACTTGCCAATGCGCCTTTCATCAAAGTTGAAGCAACGAAATTTACCGAGGTGGGTTATGTTGGTCGCGATGTTGAATCCATTATCCGTGATTTAATTGATATCGCCGTCAAAATGACTCGCGAACAAGAGATGAAAAAAGTCCGTTCACGTGCCGAAGATGCAGCGGAAGAGCGTGTACTTGATTGTTTATTACCGCGTGCACGCGATAAGTTTGGCGAGCAGCCCCCTACAAGCCCCGAGGAAGATACTAGTGCCAGGCAGATGTACCGTAAAAAGTTACGTGAAGGCGAGTTAGACGAAACCGATATCGAAATTGATCTTGCTGCAACCGGTGTTGGTGTAGAAATCATGGCGCCTCCGGGGATGGAAGAAATGACATCACAACTGCAATCGATGTTCCAAAACTTAACTAGTGAGAAGAAAAAAACTAAGAAGATCAAAGTCAAAGATGCACTAAAGGTCCTAGTGGATGAAGAAGCAGCGAAGTTACTCGATGACGATAAGATCAAGAGTCTAGCGATAGAGCGCGGCGAGCAACACGGCATCGTCTTTATTGATGAAATTGATAAAGTTGCCAAGCGCAGTGAAAATCAAGGTGGTGGTGATGTCTCTCGTGAAGGCGTGCAGCGCGATCTGTTACCTCTAGTCGAAGGCTCTACCGTCTCAACCAAATACGGTATGATCAAGACCGATCACATTTTATTTATTGCTTCTGGCGCCTTTCATTTAGCCAAGCCATCTGATTTGATCCCAGAATTACAAGGTCGCTTGCCGATACGAGTGGAGCTTACTGCACTTTCTGTCGAAGACTTCACGCGTATTTTAACAGAGCCTAGTGCTTCACTAACCAAACAATACATTGCGCTACTAGGCACAGAAGGCGTGCAACTCGAGTTCGCGGATGAAGGGATCAAGCGCATTGCCGAAGTCGCTTGGGAAGTAAACGAGCGCACTGAAAATATCGGCGCACGTCGCCTGCACACGGTCATGGAGCGCCTGCTGGACAGCATTTCTTTCGAGGCGCCTGACCGCGACGGTGATACGCTAACCGTGAACGCAGGATACGTTAACGATCACCTGAACGAACTGGTACAGGACGAAGACCTGAGCCG
>JAUHZG010000132.1 GCA_030425845.1 Gammaproteobacteria bacterium | reverse complement strand
CTTGCGAGCGGTTGCGTTCAGAATATCCACCGCTTCAGCACCACGGCCCGTCGCGTATTCGACTCGCGCAATGCCCAGCCGAGCGTCGATATTGCCGGGATTGTCCGCCAGAATGTCGCGATACTTTTCTTTGGCTTCCTGATAGAGCGCCTCATCATCAGGAGTGAATACAGCAAACCGTGTTAGATGTTCACGATGGTCCTTGACTAGTTGTTGTAAAGGCTTATCCTGCTTTTTATCACTGTAGAACACACATCCTTCCAACTTTTCATCCGCAACGTCTGCAAGTTCAGTATTCACCGTCTGACCAAACTCTAATTGCTGACGCCTGGCATCAAACACCTCTGCAACACGCTGTGCATGAGCAGGAGAGCGATAATTTCTATACAAAGTATAGCGTGTCCCATTACCTAGCAACTGCGCTTCTCGTTGGCGTCTCACAAGCAGATTACTTGTGATTTTTTGTCGACTGTCTTGAAATAAAGCGAATTTCTCCGTGAGCATTTCTTTGAGATAAGCCACAACACCCACGGGGATATTATGCGCTTCATCTACCACAAAAAAATCAACCAGCTTAAGCGCAGGAAGTACACGTGTGGTACCAGGATAAACATCTAAGGCAAAATCAATCTTTCCTCTATCTTCTCTATATCGTCGATAGCGTTCACACACATCCAGTAAAAACTTATCAACTTTATTGCCTCTGAGGCTCTTACTCCCAAGCTTATCTCTGTTAGCTTTATTAAGCGGTGCTATCACACATAAATCATGATAAATATCATGCACAGACAAAGAGGCTTTATTTTTGTTGTCACACGTCCACCAGGTAATAAAATCCTGTCGACTCACAACATCATTTTGATTAATCCCAAAAAGATCGGGTAGCGTTTTAAAATCAGCCTGTACTTTGGCATGCTTTGACACTGCACTTAACGCATACTGCTTCTGGGTCGCTGCAACCAACTCACTATTCGAGCCTAAATATAATACTTTCGCCCACTTCTCTCCTGCTACCCAATCACATCGAGCAGGTACTTCAGCTTTATAAGCTTCAACCCCTTCTTTGACAAACCGTAGCAGCGCCGCAATGGCTAGCAGTGTTTTACCTGCACCCGCTGTAGCATCCACGATGAAGGGATAGCTCTTCTCCAAGATGGCATATTGATCTTCATCTAAAATAACCGCTTTTTCTTTATATAACGTTACAGGTCGAAACACGGATTCTATTTGACTGGCTGATTCTTCTTCCCGCTCGTGTTCTGGAAAGCTTGGTTCGCGTTGCTGTTGGACTTCGACTTTTTCAGCAGCATCTAATAGCGCTTGAACGTCAGCTAATGAAATGAAACCTAACTTAACTATCTCTTCATCGCTAAGCTCTCGTACTTGAAGCTCATTGACATCACGTTCTACCTGACTTAGTTTCCTGTGTGAAATATCATGTCCAGGAATAATGTCTAACACTATTAATCGATTTGAAACGCAAGCGAAAAGCATACGCCACTGTCGATCACCACGAGCAGATAAGATAGTTGTTGAACCCACTAAGCGTTTAGCTCTAGTCCCAAGGGTGCCTCTCCCTTCAACAATTCTTGTTGCTACGTCCAGTGCCGTTCTTAAGTCATTTGGATTAAAGTTTCTAAGTAATTTGGGGTGAAATAATCCGCCTTGATTATAGTAGATTACCCCATTAGATAGTTTGCTTTTGGTACTTTCCGGCATGAACTTTACTCTGTTGTTTTTAACCGAGCGCCACCCTACCAAGGGGCCCAAGCAATAGATAGGTATTAAATTTGGCGTAATTTAAATAGGTTTTATTCAGGAGAAGGACTTCCTAGGAAGCCTATGAAGGTGATTTTTCCTTTTAAGTAACTGTTTCATAACAGGTTAAAGCAAGAAGAAAACAAGTCAGCCATAAGCCGGGTTCTGTCGTGGACAGTCATTCATCTGGGCGTATCATCGCTGACACGCTCTAGCAACCTACCCGAATCCCATGCGAGCAGCACGAATGGATCCCTATTTGGTCTTGCTCCAGGTGGGGTTTACCCTGCCGACACTTGTTACCAAGGCCGCGGTGCGCTCTTACCGCACCCTTTCACCCTTACCGTCAATCCGAAAATCGGCGGCGGTCTACTCTCTGTTGCACTTGCCATAGGCTCACGCCTTCTTGGTGTTACCAAGCACCTTGCTCTGTGGAGCCCGGACTTTCCTCCCTACAGTAAACTGCAGAGCGACTGTCTGGCTGACTTGAGCGATGAAGTCTACGTCAGGGGTATAAGTCGGTCAAGCCATATCAGCTTGCAAGCGCTGGCTTATCGACACTAAGCAGCTGTGCACAGTGTTTGCTCACTAGCCCCCAGCTTTCTAGCGTGAATTGCAATACAGCCATGGCACCAGGCTGCATCGATACTGAACAGCTCTCAGTCGACAGCAAATGAATTAAATGCGACAAGCCAGGATTGTGGCCGACCAACATCAGGCTATCGATATCATCTGGTGTCTCACGCAAGAGTTTCATTAAATAATCTACTTGCGCATTGTATAAATCGACTTTATCTTGGCAAACACGGGAATCTATCTGCCCAGACTCGCATAACAGCTGAGCGGTCTCCTGCGTGCGCTGTGCCGTGGACACTAAAATCAATTGCGGCTGAAAATCATGCGAAAACAAATGTCCCCCCAGCGCTGTCGCTTCTTGGCGACCGATCTCGCTCAACGGGCGATTTTCGTCTTTGTTATCGGGTGATTTTAAATTGGAGGTACCGTGCCTCACTAAGTAAAGTGTTTTCATGATTTAGTTTTCTTCTGTATCTGATTGACGTCCACAGAACTACTCTAGCATGATTTAGCCTGGCAGCAATAGTCGGTACAAAATTGTTTGAGTTTGCTTAAAACTTACTAGCTGATTTTCCCGACTAGCAAGAAAATATGGCGTTAACCCAACCACAAACGCCCTAACAATACTCATGCTACTCGAATTTGCGTGATCTATAGCAAAGCCATTTTGCCCCTGTCGCAGAATGAAAAAGCAACGAATAATCACAGTACTATCGGGAGCTTGATAAGCTCTGCGACATGGGTGAATGTTGACACTAGAAACGTGCAGTGAAGTAGAATGGGTAAATAGCTTTTAGTTTGAGGAAATGTACTTCTCTCGCTTAAGCCTTGGTGTAGCAAAACCTTTTTCCGTCAAATCGGCAAAAGCAACGTCGATCATATTGGGATTGCCACAAAGAAAAAACAAATCCGCTTCGGGTTGTAAATCGAGCTCAGCAAAACAGTCTTGTACATATCCACGACGCCCATGAGTGAACGCGTCACTGGGCTCTTCACGACTAACACAGGGATAATAAGTAAAGTTCGCATGCGCTTTAGCAAAAGCTGTAAACTCATCTGAGTAAAGCATTTCTTGGTTGGTACGCATACCTTGGCAAAACACCACTTTGGCATTATGCAGAGTTAAGCGCTCAGCAAGTGCGGGTAACATCGCTCGGTAAGGCGTGATCCCCGTGCCTGTCGCCACGAAGATATAACGACTCTCCTGCTCTTCGGGCAAAATCAAACGCCCAAATGGCCCGGTCGCCTCAATCACATCGCCCGCCTGCAAATTAAAAAGTAGCTCAGACGCAAAACCGCCCGGGACATAAGAAGCGGCAAACTCTACATGGCTGGAACCATTGGGTGCACTTGCAAGACTGTAACTACGTCTCACCAGTTTCCCCTCTCGCGCTAACATCAAGGTGATAAATTGACCCGGAATAAAAGCCATCTCGGCACCATCGGTACGTTCAAAGACAAAGTGCATAATATCAGGCGCCAATTCGCGTTTTTCTTTTAGGCTTATTTCAAAGGCTTTACGGACCATGGGTGTTCTCTATGTTTCTCAAAGCATGCAGTGTAAAGAATTCATGCGAAATGATCAAAACTAAGGCGTGTGAATACCCGTATTTACTTAATCCAGGTTGGCAGATTATTGCCCACCACTTCAAGTCGACTGTATAAGTTTTGCGCTGTTGCTCACCACGAAAACAGGCTTAAACCTCCCCCTTCAGTCTGCTATAATCGCGCCATCATAAAAATAGCTATTCATAAGGAACGGTCGATGAAAATTACTTATATTAATGGCTTTCGTTTTAAGCAAGCTATCCTAGCCGGCGCGAACCATGTCATTGATGCACAAGGCACCATCAATCAACTCAATGTCTTCCCTGTGCCAGATGCCGACACGGGCAGTAACATGGCAGCGACTCTCAGTGCTATTGCCAAAAATATCCTTCATCACAACGCTAGCAAACTTTGCCAAATCAGCAAACGTGTTGCTGACTCCGCCCTCACCGGTGCACGCGGCAATTCAGGCTCTATCTTAGCGCAGTTTTTCCAATCTGTTTCTCTCGCAAATACGACGGCTGCTGACGGTATAGGTTTTCAAACCGCCAACGGATCAGCATCGAAGAATTTGCCAATGCAATGATGAAAGCAACCACTTCTGCGCGAGGTGCTCTATCAAACCCTGTCGAAGGTACTATCATCACCGTCATGCAAGATTGGTCGACTTGGCTCAAACAAAACTGGCACCAGTACCAAGACTTTAGTGAGCTATTGAAAAACTCCATCGACAATGCCAAAACATCACTTGCAGCCACCACCGAGCAGTTACCCGAGTTGAAAAAAGCTAATGTTGTCGATGCCGGCGCCCTTGGTTTTGTTGTCTTTTTAGAAGGGATCCACGAGGCACTGCGTTGGCAAGCCGGTAGCGCGAAACAAATTGCCGCAAAGTTCGTGCAACCTACCACTGTACACAGCGACGAAAGCATCGCCCAACCACCGTTACTCAATGATAATGGTTTTGAAGACTTTCATGACATACACGATGGGAGCTGCCAATTCCAGTTCTGTACGGAATGTGTAATTGCAGGTGACAACATCCCAGTAACTGCAATCAGGCAAACACTAGGCGAATGGGGAGACTCACAAGTCGTTGTAGGAGACAGCCACAAACTCAAAATCCATATCCATGCGAATGCCCCACAACGTTTATTCAACTGGCTCAGCCAATACGGCGAGTTGCTCTCCACCAAAGCCGAAGACATGTGGGCGCAGTACCGTCATGCCAATGGCTTAACCCATAAACCAAAAATTGCATTAATCGCCGACTCCTCGTTCTCTTTACCACAGGAGACTATCGTCAGACACAACATCTCAATTATTCCACTACAGATTTTAGCCAATCATGAAGCCTATCTTGATCGGATAAACTTGTCGCGCGAGACCCTACTGAGCAAATTACGTGATCCAGATACGCGCGTCAGTACTTCACAGCCTAGCCCTAAAGATATCGAATCATGCTTTGAGAAATTGAGCGCAACTTTTGATAAAGCGATTGTGTTGTGTCTGTCTGAAAAATTAAGCGGCACCTATCAGTCGATCAAACAAATCGCTGAGAAGTTCGAAGGAATGACTATTGAGGTCATTAATACGAAACATGCCTCTTGCTCACATGGTTTGGTCGTTGACGCCGCTGCCAATGCCATTGCAGGAGACAAATCACTCGATGAAGTGAAACGCATCTGCATGCGAGTGATCGAGCAAGTTAAGTTAGCCATGATCCCAGCCGATCTGTCTTACCTCATCAAAGGCGGTCGCATGAGTCGCCACACAGGGTTTATCGCCAACTTACTCAAACTTATCCCTGTCATCAGCAGTAATAAAGACGGTACCATTGCCAAGTCAGCCTTGTCTTTGGGAAAAAAAGGCGGGCT
>JAUHZG010000131.1 GCA_030425845.1 Gammaproteobacteria bacterium | reverse complement strand
AACCATTTGGGGAGCTTTTTGCTGAGAGGTGCGCTGCACGACCCATAGACTGGCCTGATAATGCGGGCTAAGGAGTAACGTTATGTCTATTCAGACGCAAAGCACCACGGGTGTTGAGATCAGTTCTTACCATTTGCACTATCATGGCAACGCATTATTTAGCGATTTTAATGCGACTTTTGCCAAGGGATGTTGCCATGCTATTTTGGGGAAAAGCGGTGCCGGTAAGTCCTCTTTGTTAAAAGCACTCGCACAGGAATTAGTTCCTGGAACCTTTAGCTTTATGACTCAGCATGACACGCTCTTGCCGTGGTTGAATGTTGCTCGTAACGTGAGATTAACGAAGCAACTGGCGAGTCAAACACGGGCTCACTTTGCCTATGAGAGCAAGCTGGCGGCGTGTTTAGAGGAAGTTGGATTAGGCGGCAAGGAAAAATGCTACCCCTACGAGCTTTCTGGCGGGATGCGAAGACGCGTGGCGTTAGCACGTATGCTTTATGAAGATGCCCAGACAGTTTTGCTCGATGAGCCTTTTGCCGCGGTTGATGCTATCACACGCTGGCAATTGCAATGCTTGCTAGCAAAGAAACTAAAAGGAAAGACGGTTATCGTAGTCACGCATGATCCGATGGAAGCGCTGACTTTAGCCGATCAAATCTACCTACTTGCTGGTATGCCAGTCAAACTTATCCCTTTGCTCTCATTAGAGTCGGCAGCTCCACGTGAGTTAGATGACACACAAGTGATAGCAGGACAAAAAAAAATACTTGAGGCTTTGGCAACATGCTAAGAAAAAGTCTGACATTCGTCTTACCTTTACTCGCGTTAATAATGGCTTGGCAAAGCGTTGTGTTACTAGGTGATATTCCTCGCTATTTTCTGCCAACTCCTTGGCAAGTGCTGGAGGTATTTAGATCCAATTTTGCTTTACTGTGGCATCATACGCTGATCACTGGCTCCGAAGTCCTGCTCGGACTGCTGATTGGATGTGTACTTGGCGTTGTCTCAGCGCTGGGCATTGCGTGGTGTAAGTCACTTGAAGTGATCATGCTACCTTTACTCATTGTGACGCAAGTGTTGCCGATGTTTGCACTGGCACCCCTTTTTATTTTATGGCTAGGTTACGGAATAGCCTCAAAAATTGCGATCACAACGATTATGGTGTTTTTTCCAGTGACGAGTAACTTTTTAGATGGGCTTTCGTCTACGCCTAACGCGCTGATTGAGATGGCGAGTATGGCGGGGGCGAGTAGATTTACCCAGTTGACTCTTATTCGTGTACCTTATGCGTTACCAACGCTTGCTAGCGGGATGAGGATGGCATGTGTTTTTGCGCCGATTGGCGCGGTTGTCGGTGAATGGGTTGGTGCAAGTCAGGGTTTGGGCTTTTTGATTGTTACCAGCAATGCGAGACTGCAGGTGGGATTAATGTTTGCGGCTTTAGTTATTTTGGTGATTTTATCACTAGCGCTATATTACGGTTGTGATGCATTGTCCAGGAGAGTGTTATTTTGGCACAAATAAAACGGTTTCAACTGCTGGCAATCATCCTTTTCGCATTTGTGACGACTACGGCAGCGGCTAAGCCTTTTACCGTCCTACTGGATTGGTTTGTTAACCCTAGTCATGCGCCTTTATTTGTGGCAAGCCACTTTGGTTTTTGGCAAAAACAACACTTGGACGTGAAACTGCTTTCACCTTCTTCACCCAATACAACGGTAAAGCTAGTCGCTTCTGGTAAAGCAGACTTGGCTTTGACTTATCAACCACACTTTATCGAACAACAGCGACAAGGTTTGGCGTTAAGACAAGTGGGAGTACTAATCGATAAACCACTGGATCGATTGGTCACCATTCCTAGTGTTAAGCGGCTGAGTGATCTCAAAGGCAAGCGGGTCGGGACGAGTGCAACTGGCGCCCAAAGTGTGATGTTGCAAGCCTTGATTCGATATGCCCATTTACACAAAAAATCTTTCACGCTATTGCATGTTAACTATGACTTACTACAGGGTTTCTTAGCACATCGACTAGATGCGGTGAGTGGAATGATGGCTAATTTTGAAGTGCTGAAACTCAAACAAATGGGCGTGGCTTTTCATAGTTTTAAACCCGAACAGTATGGGTTTCCACCGTATAGTGAATTGATTTTTGTTGGACGTCAGGATGAGTCTAAAAAAACTCTCACGAAGTTTTTCTCTGGTTTACAACAGGCAACACGTTTTTTGGAGCGCCATCCTGTCCGTTGTTGGCAAGCTTTCATTAAAGCATACCCAAGTTTAAACAACCCTCTAAATGCAGCCTCATGGCAAATGAGCTTGGCCGATTTTTCGCGGACGCCTGGACATATTGATCATAAAAGGATACAAAGATTAAAACGTTTTATGTTTAAAGGGGGAAGCCATGCAAAGTAAATTCATGACCTACGTTGCTAAAATCAAGCAAGATATTAATGAGATCAGTGTAGACGAGCTAGCGGCGAAGCTAACACAAAAAGAAGCTTTTACGTTAATTGACGTGCGCGAACAATCTGAGTGGGACAAAGGCTCACTGCCAACGGCGGTGCACTCAAGTCGCGGCGTACTTGAGGGGCAGATCGAAAAAATAACCCAAGACTCTAATGGCGAGATTGTACTGTTTTGCGCAGGTGGTGCCCGTTCAGCCCTCGCAGCGAGAAACTTACAAGAGATGGGGTACACCAATGTGCGCTCATTGGCTGGTGGTTACGGTGCCTGGGTGAAAGCGCAAAACTAATCGTGCTATAAATCCCGCAAATTAAAGTCGCATGGGTATAACCCTATAAGCGTATTTTACTGGTTGCAATGAATAACTCATGACACAGTGAGTAGAAGCGCTTTGTCACGCGTTCGATGAACTCGTCGACTTGCGCATCGGTCAATTGTGTAGAGTAAGCATGGCTGGGGGCGTTGCTGCCGGCATGGATATTGATCCCGGTATGTCCCAAGGCGGCGCCGTCTTTAACATGCGTGATACTGACGCTGCACTTACCTTCTGGATGATAGATATCATCTCCCTTGACGTAAAGGGGCTGGTTGAGCTGTGATTCACTTTGCAGGATATCTGTGATCTCGCGATTGAATAATTGTTGGAAGGCAACCGCACCAAAGTGGCTGTTGCCTAAGACGGGAAGTTCCCAAAGGAAATTAACGGCATCGTCACTATAAATAAAAGCTTGGTTCATCACATCTTCGCTATCAATCATATTGTCAGCCAAGACTTCCATTTCACCTCGAAACGCAATAATGTCGCCCAATGGGTTGCTGGCTTCTTTGAAAAATTGATAGGCGAAGCGATCATGAAGTAGGTCGCCTTCGTATTTGGTGATTTCTTTTAAAAACATACGTTTTTCCTATTATTGCCTGTTAAAATTTATCAGTTACGTTCGAGCTTGCATCCCATCTACAAAATGATGTCTAGCACGGGACTGTTGAAGGGCAAGTTTGGCCTACGGCCGTAACCTACCGAGGGTGGAGCACGCGCTTCGCGCTAATCCCCTCTACATATGCTAGTGTCTCGTGACTTCCTTCAAATCTCATAGACATCAAATCGCGTAGCTTTGCCTTTTAGGGTAAAGGTCACCGCTTTATCTAACAACACCGGCGCGTGTAGTGCACGTTTGATTACTACCCGTTTACTCTGACAATTGATGGCTGCATGAGCAAGCGCGTTATCATCACTGGAATAACCTACTAACGCCTGTAAAATCTGCATCGGTTTTTTCACTAGAGCTGACTTGCCTGTCTCCTCAAACATAGGATCGCAATAGACAACGTCCACGGGTGCCCCAAGGTTTGCAAGATAACGGACGGCATCTTCTTTCACTAAATGTAAACGCTGGGCGGCATTATCGTCACAGGCCTGCGTTATGCCTTGTGCAAGTAGCTCAGCGACTATTGGGTGACGCTCGACTAAGGTTACCTCGCAGCCAAAATGTGCGATGACATAGGCGTCTTGGCCCCAGCCAGCAGTGACATCTAACACGCGTGGCTGTACGCGAGAAGTGATCCCTAAGGCTTTTTTCAGTAATTCTTTTTGTGGGTGAGCTAAGCGGTGTTGTAGGGATGCGTTAGAGAAATCGACAGTGAAAGGATGCTTACCTTTTTCATCTAGTAAGCAAAGTTGATGGTTAATTTCCGTTAAATAAAAGCGATATTCTCCAGTTATTGTGCTAACCCTGGGGAGTAACAGAAGTTCGCTAAAATGCTTTAAGCGTAGCGAGTCTTGAGGGCTATAGATAGCAATACTCATCGGATGAGTTCACTTGTGACAAAGTGAAATAGATCGTCATAAACAGGGTAAGGGGACTCTCCATTAAATTTCGCTAATGTGCGTAGACCTTTCCCTGTTTTGACTAGTGCGGGCTTTGCGCCAGCGCGCTCTGCCACCTGACAGTCTTTTAGTGAATCTCCAACCATCCAGACATCCGCTAAAGAGTCTAGTGCGTAATGTTGTTTGATTTCTTCTAACATTCCGGTGTTGGGTTTGCGGCACTCACAGCCAGCATCAGGTAAATGGGGACAGTGAGCGATGTAGTCAATTTTGCCACCGTGGTTTTCTATTAAGGTAGTCATCTTGTCGGTGATAGCGTCGAACGTCGCATTATCGTAATAGCCACGGCCGATGCCTGATTGATTGGTCGCGATGGCAACCCGGTAGTCATGTAAGGCTAATAACGCGATGGCTTTGAGGCTGCTGAGTATCGGATGCCATTCATCGGGTGATTTGATGTAATCATCGGAATCTTCGTTAATGACACCATCTCTATCGAGGATAATTAATTTCATACGCGTTCGTAGGTGATAAATTCGTAGTTGAAATTGGCATCGCTACTAGCACGTTGGTCGGTGATCACAAATTCTTCTTGTGGCCACTCTGGGAAGGTTGTTTCACCGGCGACGTCTTTATCAAGTAGGGTCAGGTAGAGTTTATCGTAGTAGGGCATGAATAATCTATAGATCTCACCGCCGCCGGTGATCATGATTTCACTTGGATCTTCTTTGCTTGCAAGTGCGAGTGCTTCTTCAGTGGTGTGACAAACGAGCGCATCGTCTAGTTCAAGATCGGGCTGGGTAGTGAGCACGATATTGGTGCGCCCAGGCAGCGCTTTGCCCAAGTCTAGATAAGTCTTACGGCCCATAATGATAGGCTTGCCCATGGTTAAGTTTTTAAAATGCTTGAGATCTTCTGGTATATGCCAAATCATTTGGTTTTTATCGCCGATGACATGATTTTTCGCCATACAGGCAATTGCACAAATCGGTGGGGTGCCCATGCTCTCTCCTAGGATGCCAAGATAACGCAAGTCGGCAGACAGTGCCGAAACCTACTAATGATAGGCATCCATCTTACAGCGCTTTTAGACAAAAGCCAAAGGCAAGCGTTTTAGCCGCGTTGTCTAAACCCAGGGGGGGGAGTGGTTGCTCCCTCAGTGGAATTCATTTCGGCATGTAACGTATTGACAGCATTGATTACGTTACTAGCGCGCCAAGAGCTTCTGCCATTATGGACTTGGTTGTAGACGGTTTCAACAAACGCATTTGGGGCTTCCTTTACGAGGTTAATCAGAGCATCGTTACTCGGTTTATTCTTCCCGTCTGCATGGTTCATAGCGATGGCGTAATACTTAAGTACGCGTGCCATACGTTCGGGATCTTCGGCATGAGAGGCAAGAAGCGCAAATAGTTGCGAGCGCATAGTGTTGTCCGGGAAAGCTTGCTTGAAAGCATCATCTAATTGCAGTGTCCTGACAGCTACTAGGATATTATCAGGATGCTGTTGT
>JAUHZG010000008.1 GCA_030425845.1 Gammaproteobacteria bacterium | reverse complement strand
CAAACGCTTAACCAGCTTTTAGTTGAGATGGATGGTTTCGAAGGTAAAGAAGGCATTATTGTCATGGCGGCGACTAACCGTCCTGATGTACTCGACCCGGCGTTATTACGTCCTGGACGTTTCGATCGTCAAGTGGTGGTCGGCTTACCCGACATCAAAGGGCGTGAGCAAATCCTTAAAGTCCATATGCGTAAAGTGCCACTAGAAGATGACGTGAAGCCTATGGTTATCGCAAGAGGAACACCCGGTTTCTCAGGTGCGGATTTGGCCAATCTAGTGAACGAAGCGGCGCTATTTGCCGCAAGAGCGGATAAGAAATTTGCCGGCATGATCGACTTTGAAAAAGCGCGCGATAAAATCATGATGGGCGCAGAACGTCGCTCGATGGTGATGACTGACGATGAGAAGAAGCTCACTGCTTATCACGAAGCTGGGCATGCTATTGTTGGGCTTAAAGTACCAGAGCATGATCCGGTACATAAAGTGACGATTATTCCTCGCGGACGCGCACTTGGGGTTACCATGTTCTTACCCGAAAACGATCGTTACAGCTACTCTAAACAACGTTTAGACTCTCAACTGTCGTCACTCTTTGGGGGGCGTCTTGCTGAAGAGATCATCTTCGGTGGCGATAAAGTCACCACAGGTGCATCCAATGATATTCAACGTGCTACTGAGATTGCACGTAATATGGTAACCAAGTGGGGACTCTCTGAAGCATTAGGTCCTCAGACTTACGGTGAAGACGAAGATGAAGTCTTCTTAGGGCGGTCAGTCGCTCGCCATAAAGAAGTTTCAGACGAAACTTCATATATTATCGATCAAGAAGTCAAAGCTATTATCGATCGCAACTACAAACGCGCTGAGACTATCTTGAAAGAAAATATGGAAACGTTGCATGCAATGGCCGATGCCCTTATCAAATACGAGACTATCGATCGGAAACAAATTGATGAAATCCTAGAAGGCAAAGAGCCGTCTGAGCCCGAGGGGTGGATTGATAACCATACCGATAATAGCGGAGGTCCCAGTAGCAAAGAGCCTCAAATTGTTGAGCGCTCAGAAAATAAGCCTGCCAGTGATATTTCTAATGATCCGGCGGGTGAGCACTAGGCCGGTTTGTGACTAACCCTCTTAAAACACTGCTTGAGTCAGAACAGACTACTCCCATCATCATGGGGGTAGTTAATGCAACCCCCGACTCTTACTACACCTGCAATCGTAGTGATAACCAACTCGATAGAGCCATTGAGATTGCTTTGGATTTAGAAGCGCAAGGTGCAGACATTATTGATGTAGGAGGAGAGTCGACTAACCCTAAAGCCAAGCCCATCAGTGAGGCTGAGGAGTTCCAACGAGTAGTGCCGCTCTTAACTGAGCTGGTCAAAGTGATTAAAGCTCCATTATCAGTAGATACTTCGCGAGCTAGCATCATGCAAGAAGCACTAAAGCTCGGGGTTAACCTCATTAATGATGTTAGAGGGCTGCGCTGGCCCGGGACGCTTGAGGCGGTCGCAGCGTACCCTGATGCCATGGTTTGCTTGATGCACATGCAGGATATCGATGGAGATATAAAGGAAAACCATTATAGTGATGCCCAAATGCTCTCGCATCTTGTTGATTTTTTTGCGTCTCAGCTAGAACGGTTGGCGAAGGCTGGCGTGAGCTCCGATAATGTGATTATAGATCCCGGATTTGGTGCGGGTAGCTTTGGGAAAACTGTTTCGCAACATGTGGCGCTGCTGGCGCACTTAGACACTTTTACCCAATTTGGCTGCCCCATACTGGTAGGCCTGTCGCGTAAAAGCTTCATTGGCGAACTATTTGATTGCGAGGTGGGGGAGCGATTGCCAGCGAGTTTAACCGCTGCCAGCGTTGCCTATGAAAAAGGGGCGAGGATATTTAGGGTGCATGATGTGGCGGCGACTAAGCAAGCCTTGATGATGACGCACCTGATTAAGGAGAAAGAGCGTGTCGAATAAAAAGCAATATTTTGGAACGGACGGGGTACGCGGCCTTGTGGGCGATAAAAAGATTAACCCAGAACGCATGATGCACTTAGGATATGCGGCAGGGAAAGTGTTGGCCAAAGAGGGCGGTACGGTATTGATTGGTAAAGATACTCGTTTGTCAGGGTATATGATTGAGTCTGCCTTAGAGGCGGGCTTGTCCGCTGCTGGGATGAATGTCGCTCTAGTTGGCCCCTTACCCACACCAGGGATTGCTTACTTAACACGTACCTTGGGTATGAGCGCAGGAATTGTGATCAGTGCTTCTCATAACCCTCACTATGATAACGGGATAAAGTTTTTTAACGCGGATGGTATGAAGCTTGGTGATGACATTGAACTTGAGATTGAGTCATTGCTACAAAAAGATCTAACCTTAGTTTCTCCCGAAACCTTAGGTAAAGCCGATAGGATCAAAGACGCGCAAGGACGTTATATTGAGTTTTGTAAAAGTACGTTTGATTTTGAAAATCGCTTGAATGGTTTGACTATCGTGGTCGATTGCGCCAATGGCGCAACTTACCATATCGCACCGTACGTGTTACGCGAGTTAGGTGCCACTGTCATTGAGCTCAGTGTTGAACCTGATGGCACCAATATCAATCACAAATGTGGCTCAACCCATACCGCCAAACTTGAAAAAACAGTTAAAGCGTTAGGCGCTGATATAGGGATAGCGTTTGATGGTGATGGCGATCGCGTCATTATGGTTGATCATATGGGCGAAGTGGTCGATGGCGATGAAATTCTTTATGTCATTGCCAAAGACATCTTTACTCATGCGCATAACGTGAAAGGTGGTGTGGTCGGTACTGTAATGAGTAACCTAGGCCTTGAGTTAGCACTTGCGCAACTAGGCATTGAGTTTACGCGTACCAATGTAGGTGATCGCTATATCATCCAAGAGCTCAAAAAACGTGAATGGTTACTCGGTGGTGAGTCATCGGGCCATATTATTTGCTGGCGTAAGCTGACTACCGGTGATGGTATCGTGGCTTCTTTACAAGTGCTCTCAGCACTATTGCGAGAAGGTAAAAGTCTACATGCGATGAAACAAGGCATGATAAAATACCCTCAACTACTAGTAAATGTACCGCATCAGCGCCAGTGCGATGAAATCTTAACAGACACTAAACTCAAAGCCGTCGTCAAAGAAGTCGAACAAAACCTCGCAAACAGAGGGCGAGTATTATTAAGAGCCTCAGGCACCGAGCCAGTAATAAGGGTGATGGTCGAAGGGGAAGATCACACAAATGTAAAGGATATGGCGGATTATATAGCCGATGTCGTTCGACAAATCGGCTAGAACCGTGACTGCGAATGCTATACTGCGTTGTAAGCCTCTTCAAAGTCGGTCATTTGCTAATTGCAAACTCCCTCCGTCTTACTCTCGTTTGCCTTGCCTAGCATCGTTTCTCGCAAGTCCTCCTCTTTGGAGAACCGCGCTATGCGGTGGCCAGTCCTAGGGTGAAGAGAGCATCACGGGTGAGCAGTTGCATATATGAAAATCAATAGGTTAGGCAGAGACGACTCGCTTTGCACACTGGAAGAAATCGACTCATGAAAATCAATGAGTTAGTAAAAAAATCCCCCTCATAAAGCCAAAGAAAGATTCAAATTTACCCAAAATAGGTAATAGCTGAAATTTCGATAAAATTCCTATAATTCAATGAGATAGCATATTGTCGTCCCTAGCAACCTATCAAAAATATGAATTTTTCAATAGATTACATTTTGGTGGTGGCTGCTTTATAATGCTTTCGTTGGTTACGAGGGGCAACCCAAATAATCAGCCCAAAACTTATCATCCTTGGATAAATTTTGGACGACATTCTCAATCCTTACAGGGATCCTCTCCTTGTACTTGAGAGTGTTTAGATTTCTCATTAAGTGACGTTTACAAGGAAACTTACCACCGGAGTTTACTCCGGTGGGATTTTTTTAGTCTTTATATTCTCATAATATCAATAGAAGCTTAAGATTTCCTTAAATGACAGATCATATTGCTGTGATGCGTGATTTTGGGGACTAGCATGGGTAGTTTTACGTTGAGCAAGTTAAATGCTGACCACTTTGTCCTCAGGCGAGGGCGTAGTAGTATGCGACTATGTATAAAGGGTTTACTCTACTAGAAAGTATATTTGTTCTGTTGATTATTGCCCTCTTAGTAGTAATGGGGGTGCCTAGCTTTAACCGGTTGATCCAGCGAGAGCGCACTCAGTCCGTGGTCAACCAACTTGTGCTAGCGAGTCGCTTTACCCGCAGTCATGCGTTGCTCTCTTCACGAATTTTGACCCTGTGTCCTAGTGTTAATGGTCAATACTGTTCATCCCATTGGCTTGGTAATTTATTGTGTTTTGTGGACAGAAACCAAGATGGAAGTCGTCAGCCCACTGAGCCTAGGCTTAGAGTCTTTCACGCGATGGCAAAACGAAGTTATTACTACAAGGGACGACTCATTTCCCGTGCCAGTATCAGCTGGGATGCGAGCGGAGAAACTAATAATAACGGTAGTTTTTATCTAGAATCAGACGGAAAAGCGCATAAGGTCGTTGTGATCAGTGCGGTAGGTCGTATTCGAAAAAACTAAAGATTTTCCTGTTGCTGCCGATACCCCCCTTGAGAGGATTTCTGGGCCAAAGGGGGCATCATGCGAGCATATCAACAAGGGGTTACATTAGTTGAATTAATGGCAACACTGGTCATTGCAGCAATATTGTTAGCGGTTGCCGGTCCCTCATTCTATGAATTCATCCAAAATCAACGGCTTAGTACGATGACTAATAGCTTCATCGGTGCTATCCATACAGCCAGAACAGAAGCTATTCGACGTGGTACTACCGTGTCATTGTGCCCGGCTAGCTCGGTCACTAAGACGGCTTGTGGTGGCGCGACAGACTGGACAAATGGCTGGATAATTTTCGTTGATAGTGACGATGACGGGGTGGTCGCATCGACAGACGATCGAATTAAAGTGTCAGATACTCAAGTAGATGCCGCTAGCATCGTGAGTCCAGATACACACATGACGTTTAGTAACGTGGGTTTTACGACGACCGGGGCTGGGGATTATGTCATCCAAATGGACGGTTGTACGGGTGACTCCGGACGGACTGTCAACCTAGCGGCGTCTGGGCGCACTGGGGTTGCAGTTACGGCTTGTCCATAATACCAAGCAAATCTTTGCTATAAATTCAGCAAATTCAAGTAGCATGGGTATATACCCATTCTATTGAATTTGCACGTTTCTAGCGTCGACATTTGCCCCTGTCGCAGAAGTTATCAAGCTCCCAATAGTGTCAACTATTAGTCGCTTTCTAAGTCTGCGACAAGGACAAATCTCTTTGCTATAAATCCCGCAAATTCAAGTAGCATGGGTAAAGTATCGTTTTAACCTCGACATTTTATGCCGGTTTGCGTAGTTCTAACGAACGGCCCGACTTAATTGGGCTTCTGTTCGAGATAAATACTGATAGTTGCAGTGCGTTATGGTATCCTGGACAGGTGTTAACCAGCTACTAGAAGGAACCTCATGCCTAGCGTCGACCAAGTGAATCACATTCTCTCTACTCTTCAAGAGCCAATCACTGGTGAGAAGTTACTCTCAGTCACGAGTAAACCTGTCATACAGGTGCAGGGAAAGCAGATTACGATCACACTTAGCATAGGCTACCCGCTAGAGCCAAGTGCGCGAACGTTATTGGCGTCACAGGTAAAAGACGCCGTTTCACAAGCATATCCAGAAGTCAGCGTGAGTGTTACAGTCGATGTACAGATTAGCAAGCGCCAAGTTCAAGCAGGGCTGAAAAACCTTGCCGGCGTGAAAAATATTATCGCGGTTGCCTCTGGTAAGGGCGGGGTAGGTAAGTCGACCACGGCGGTGAATTTAAGTCTTGCCTTGCAAACGGCAGGGGCACGTGTTGGTTTACTCGATGCAGATATTTATGGACCGAGTATGCCAACCATGCTTGGGTTAGTCGACGCCAAACCTGAAAGTCTCGATGGCAAACGCTTAGAGCCTCTGATGCGTTTTGGCTTACAAACCATTTCTATTGGTAACCTTATTGATGAAAAAGCCCCAGTGATTTGGCGCGGCCCGATGGTGAGCTCTGTGTTACAGCAATTATTCGCCGATACCCGTTGGCAAGATTTGGATTACCTTATCGTTGATTTGCCACCCGGAACGGGGGATATCCAATTGACGTTATGTCAAAAAATTCCTCTTAGCGGGGCTGTCATTGTGACAACACCGCAAGACATTGCTCTAGCAGACGTGAAAAAAGCTATCGCCATGTTTAATAAGGTTAATGTCAATGTGCTAGGTGTCGTGGAAAACATGAGCTACTATCAATGTTCGCATTGTGGTGAGATTGATCACTTGTTTGGACAAGAGGGGGCGAAACGTTTGTGTGAGGAGTTTGACGTCGACTTATTGGGTCAAATCCCATTGACTAAATTAGTCCGTGAATGTGCTGATAATGGTAAACCCATCACACACGTGTTCCCGGATGATAAGGTGAGCTTAGGTTATAAAGAACTTGCGCATCATGTTAGCGTGAAGCTGGCGCAGTGTGCGAAAAATTATACGTCGTTATTTCCAGATATTGTAGTGGAGTGAGTATGCAGGCAATTGGCAACGAAACATTTACTTATGACAATATTATTTTGTTCTCTCGCGAGTTGCCGGAAAAGTTGCCTGATGAATCACTTAATGAAGCGGCGTTTTCCGAGAAGCAGTTACACTTTATCAAACGCTATGCTAACCAGTTTCATGCGCTATTGACAACACGTGAACTCGAGTCAACCGGGGAAGTGTCGTTAGAGTCAAGCCGCTTGTCGAGTTCACTAGACAGTGTGGCTGAGAGTATAGAGTCTGCCAGCGTAGTACTATCACCTGTCGCTAGCGCGATGCGCTACGCGGGCGAGCATGTTGACGAGCAGGCACAAGAGCGACGTCAATCACTGAATGCTATCATACAAACGTCTTTGACCAATGAGCAAAAGATTCAGCTGTCGAGTGAGCTAGCGGTCTCGATTGCACATAGCCTGGCACAACAATTAGAGGCGCTTACATTGGCGGGAGTAGAAGATTTTGCTAAGTTAACATCTGCGACAACGTTGAAACAAGCACAGCACTACCAATTGCAACCCTTAGCCAGTGAAGATGAGTTTATGGTGGTAATGGGGTTTGTCTACCAATTTTATCTCTATACATTTTATCCTGAGCTTGGCAAAGTGGATGATTTTCGTTTCTTGAATTATGCTTTGGAAACTGAAGAGGGAAAGTTCTGGACGTTACAAGGGATCTTAGCGCGAACCGCGATACGCTTACCTGCAAGTGTAGCGGGTAACGTCTATCACTTAGCGAATGAAACCGACGTGCGAGGTTGCACACGCATAGAAAAATATGGCATTCGTCAGGCACTCTGTTCCCATGAACATGAAATTTTACAGCTTCATGATAGAGTACTTCCCGGGGCTCTGTCAGTAGGCGAAAGTTCGAAAAAATTATCGATCGTGTCACGTTTGCGTCGTAAAATTAAATCAGTCACCCATGAAGCCGAACATGAGCCGTTGGCGCGTAAAGTTAAACTGGATAACTACAAACTCTTGCATGAAACGATTGATGGCTATCTTGAGACCTACCGTGAACAACAAGCTGAGTTCAGACAGGCCTACGAAAAATATCAAGAAAGGCATCAAGCGATCACAGCGTTTATTCGTGAGCGTGATGATTTATTAGTACCTGAGTGTTGGGACACGCAACCTGCCCAGTTTTGTGTGCCACGTGATTACGTAAAGCCTAGACGCGCAACAGGTGATGAGCTTACCGCATTCAAGCATGAATTGGAGGAAGTGATCCCGGCACAGAGCGAGCTCATTGATAGGGTTAAAAATGGCTACATCAACTTAACCGCAATTTGGCTGGACATTCGTGGACAACATTATATTAGTGAACCTGGCTACTATCACCGCGCAAAAAAAGACAAAGAAGCCAGCCATCGTGAAATGGCGAATATGGTAGAGACATTTGTGATAGAACATGAGCTTTCCTGCTGTCCCTCGACTGACTTTTCTTCGATGGTGTCTTCACACACGCTAAATGCCGCACTTAATCAGGTTAATCGTCAAGCAGCGCGTCGTCCGCGAGAGGTCGGCGCTTACTCTGGTATGGCGAAGAGTTTTCACTGGCTGGCCAATGCAAGAGTGCAAGACAAACCACAAAAATGCTCGCGCAAGAGTGAGGCACAGCTCAAAAATGCACTGAAAGAGAATATGCCTTTGGCGTATCAACTTGCCAATGCTGCCAGCCGGGAACAGGTGAATTTCGGTGAGCGCGTAGAACAATCTCGTACGCGCCTACAGGCACACCGCAATCAACGCTTAGAGAACATGATTTGTGTTTATCACAAACTCAACGGAAAAAGTCTGGGGGCTGTAGCTCTGGCTAATCATGGGTGGTTTAAGTCGACGATTGGCAGACACATCGGCAAGCTCATCCGTTATCTGACGAAAGTGTTTGTCGGGAAAAAAGCGGCAGATGCGCTGAGTTTGGATTTGACTAAAGCGACTGATAGAGCAACCTATCGCAGTGAGTATGTGACCCCCCGCAATCGTGGCTATGTTGAGCATTATTGGTATCGTGCGGTCAAAGCACAGATTAAGAAAAAACCTAGCCAATCGCTAGAGTTGCTTCTTCAAGCGAAACAAGATGAGTCACATGAGTTACATCCTCACATCGATGCGCTTGCAGAGCATCTGCCACCTAAATATCGCATGCAACTACTGAGTCTCAACGTCGAGCCAGAGAGTAGTCCGGCCGCGATTCGACGAGTGGGGTAAATCATGGAATCTTCAGTCATGATGCATGGACTTTCGTTTGCGCTTGAAGGTTACCCCGTGGAAGTCGGGACACACGCGCCTGATTTTCGACTTATCTCTAGCACACTACAAGAATGTCGCTTAGATTCCTTTGTGGCACACTCATTGGTGTTAAATATTTTTCCGAGCCTTGACACGCCAACCTGTGCTAAGTCTATCAAAGAGTTTAACCATGAAGCCGGAGCCTTGGCCCGAACCAAAGTGCTTTGTATCTCGATGGATCTTCCTTTTGCCTATCAACGCTTTTGTGGCGTCAATGATATCAAGAATGTCAAAGGGCTCTCTGCTTTTCGTTCAGAAGCCTTCGGGCGCGATTATGGCGTGGCAATTACAGAAGGTCCGCTCGCGGGTTTATTAACCAGAGCACTCTATATTATTGGCCCAGAACGCAAAATACGTTATCGTGAATTTGTGCCTGATCTAGGTTTGGAGCCAGATTATGCCAAAGCCTATAAGGAGTTAGCAGGGATTTAAGTCGCTATGAGCGTCACACGTGATACCGTTTTCAAATTTATCTTACTGATTATTCAGCTTAGTTTTTCTCTATGGATGCTGACGCATTTTGTCCCTAGTGGGGCGTTTCATGTGAATGGGTTAGGGGTACTATACAAAGGTATCATGGTAACCTTGCTTATTGTTTTGTTGATTTTATACGACAAACCAACAAGGACAGAAGAGTTAATTTTCCACTCATTGATCACGGTGACCTTACTGACGATAGTCAGTGCAATCTATGCATATGTGGCACCGTATACACCACACGCGGCTATCGACCCTACCTTAGTCAAATGGGATAGGATACTGCACTTATCTGTTCTTAGCACCATGCAACTATCTGAAAAGCATCACTGGCTACAAGCGGTGATTATCTTTGTCTATAACTCTGTCTTAGCAGAGATCTATTTTATTCTCATCATACTCGCTTTTTTGGGGCAGGCACGCAAAGTGAGAGAGATGATCAGTGTCCTGTTTCTAGGTTATGTTATCGTGTCGTTTTTTTATTTTTTCTATCCTTCTCTAACGCCTGCAGCGACACTGCACAGTAACTTGTTTTCAAACAGTGAGCATCAGATAGTTGAGCAGTTTTACTTGACACATCACCACTCACCATTGGCTTTCCATAACTTAGCATTTTTAGGCTTTCCTTCTTTTCACGTATTTTGGGCTTGCACGTTGATTTACTATAGCCGCGTGCGGCGAGGCTTATTTTATGCTTTGTTGCCAATCAATTTGTTGGTGATGCCTGCGACCATGATGACAGGTTGGCACTATGGCGTGGATGTCATCGCAGGAGTGGCTTTTTTCTTCATGATGCTGGCTTTGCAGCGTTGTGTGATTGATAAATTATGTCGAACGCATGAGTTTAATGAGCTACCGGCACTATGGGTGAATTATCCCTTGTTAGCACCTGCGATGGCAGAATGTGTTTTTCTAGTATTCGCTTGGGCGTTTTTTGTGCTTACAGTGTTGTTTGAGCAAGCGTTTATTATGGTCGTGTATTTTTTGTTTGTGCTGGCACACTGTTTATTGTGGCGAAAGAGAAGTCACTAAGGACATCGTGCGCGTGGTGGCAACATCGCCTCTCTCCATGCTATGCTTAGCGCGTTTTCCAGGTAATGAAAGAGGGGCAGATGAGCATTAAGTCAGACAAGTGGATTATCGAGCAAGCCGAAAACGGGATGATTGAACCATTTTCACCTAACCAAGTGCGTGAAGACAACGGTTCCAAAATCATCTCATACGGCACGTCAAGCTATGGTTATGATGTTCGCTGTGCCCGTGAGTTTAAAGTATTTACCAACATCAATTCAGCCGTTGTCGATCCTAAAGACTTCGCAACAAGTAGTTTTGTTGATATAGAATCCGATGTGTGCATTATTCCGCCTAATTCATTCGCCTTAGCGCGGACAGTCGAGTATTTTCGCATCCCACGGAATGTCCTGACGATTTGTCTGGGTAAGTCAACGTATGCCCGCTGCGGGATTATCGTCAATGTGACCCCTCTTGAGCCTGAATGGGAAGGGCATGTGACACTAGAGTTTTCCAACACGACGCCACTGCCCGCGAAAATCTATGCTAACGAAGGGGTGGCACAGATGCTGTTCCTAGAATCGGATGAGCAGTGTATGACATCCTATAAAGATAGAAAGGGTAAATATCAAGGACAGACCGGGGTGACCTTACCAGAGACTTGATAGGCGGTGAGTCGGTATGTGACCAATGCGCCTAACAAAAAAAACCGCGGAACTTGCCGCGGTTTTTTTCTGCATGGGTGAACTACATGTCTTCATCCATATCCACATTCGATAGCACTTTAATTGGCAATCCTTTGTTTTTTGACTCGTTGACACGCTCACGTAAATCCTTGCCCGGTTTGAAATGCGGACTAAACTTTGCTTTTGTCACAACGCGTTCACCCGTTTTAGGGTTATGAGCATTTCTGGGTGGGCGGTAATGTAAGCAAAAGCTACCATAACCGCGTATCTCAATACGACCGCCATTACCGAGGACTTCGCTCATCTGTTCGATGATGAGGTTGACACTACTGACTATATCTCGTTCAGGGACATTCGGCTTGTTACTAGCTATGGCCGAGATAAGCTCGCTTTTAATCATGGCAAAACTTCCTGTAAATCAATTTGTTACTATAAATGTAGCAGGTGTTTGCCATTTTTTCACTCAAATAGAGAAACATTTTTATGTTGCGCTGTAAATTGCGGTTTGTACAGGCCTACACCACAAAATAATCAAGTGAGCTGGTTAAGTTTGAGAGGGATTTGACCAATCGGTTGGTCATGGAATGTTGGGACTCCATGGGTTAGCCGGATATTTTGCGCCGCAATTTGAGCAATGACGCTAGGGTAAAGCTGATGCTCTAATGCATGTACGCGTTGTTGCAGTTGCGAAGCGGTTTCGTCAGGGAGTACGTCAAGACTCGCCTGGGCAATCAAAGGGCCTCCATCGAGTTCAGCAGTGACTAGGTGGATACTGGCCCCATGTTTTGCTTGGCCATCGTTAAGCACGCGTTGATGGGTATGCCGGCCTTTATAGTCAGGTAGCAACGAGGGATGGATATTGACAATCTGATTGGGGAACTGCGCGATAAAGCCGGGCGTCAGTATGCGCATGAAGCCTGCTAGTACCACCAAGTCAGGTGCATACTTTTGTATGAGTTTGGCGAGGCGCTCATCGTAGTTCTCGCGGGTTTCTTCAGGGATTTTAGACAGGACCGTTGTAGCTATACCCGCTTTACCTGCTCGTACCAAGCCATAAGCCTTGTCCTTATCACTGATCACAGCGGTGACTTCGTAATTCTTGGCATTGTCTATGAGTGCCTGACAATTGCTACCATTGCCTGAGAGTAAGACCACGATTTTCATTGCAAAAGCACTTGGCTATCGTTTTCCTTGCATGGGTTAATATGGCCGATGACTTTGGCCTTTTCACCCAGGGCACAAAGGGCATCAATGATAGCCGGGGTGTCCTCTTGACTGGCAATAATGACAAAGCCAATGCCACAGTTAAATGTCTTATACAACTCCTCTCTCTCAAGATTGCCGACACTCTGGCACCAAGCAAAGAGTGAGGGGAGTTCCCAGCGGGTTGTCTCAATCAACGCTTGGCATGTCTTTGGCAAGACTCTAGGAATATTTTCTAGTAAGCCACCACCTGTAATGTGGGCCAGTCCATGCAATGTGAACTGCTCGGCCAAGGCGAGCACTGGTTTGACGTATAGCTTCGTTGGGGCGAGTAGAGTCTCAATGTTAGGGGGCGCGACTTCTTTGCTGGTACAGAGTAAGTGGCGGATCAGGGAGTAGCCGTTACTGTGGGCGCCAGAAGAGGGCAGTCCGATGATTTGATCGCCTGGAATAATACGCTTTTTGCCATCGATTAACTTATCCTTTTCAACGACTCCGACACAAAAGCCAGCCAGATCAAATTCACCAGATTGGTACATGCCTGGCATCTCGGCAGTTTCCCCCCCCAATAGCGCCATGCCACAGGCTTGGCAAGCTCGACCTATGCTCGCGATGACAGCTTCCGCGGTGTCTAATTCGAGTTTTCCCGTTGCATAATAATCTAGGAAGAATAGTGGCTCTGCCCCCATAACAATTAAATCATTGGCACACATGGCGACGAGATCAAAACCAAGTCCTTCTAGCACTTGATGCTCGATGGCGAGCTTGAGTTTGGTACCGACACCGTCAGTGCATGAAACTAATAAGGGATTTTGGTATTTGTGAGTGTCTAGCGCAAAGAGTCCCCCAAAGCCACCTAATGAGTCTTGAACCTCGGGACGAGTAGTTGCTTTGGCAATAGGTTTGATTCGCTCGACGAGGGCATTGCCCGCGGCGATATCCACTCCAGCCTCTTCATAGGTCACTTTGTGTTTGCTCATTCTTCGTCCTTAAGTGTTGGGGTTTCTGATGATAACAAGTTAAGCTAGAATCTTAAATGAGGTTAGTTAGAGGAAAGAACACGATGTTGCGCTTTATTTGTTCATTATTGTTTGGGCTTTTGGGATTCACAGGCACCATGGCGGTGACGGTACCCCATCTTTTTACTACGGATGTTGCTGTTCCTTCGCAAGGACCGGAATACCGGGCTCCAGCAATCTTGCACGCATTCAAACAAGTCTTGGTGCGCTCAACGGGGCAGCCTGAGGTGCTCAAATCTAGCGTGGTCGAAAATGCTCTTGGCCACGCCCGGGACTACCTTATTGATTATGGTTATCGTCATCCGCAAGGTGTTGATGCAAGCCCTGGCTCGATTGAGATGTTCGCGCGCTTCAATCCTACTGACATTAAAGCGCTTATCAAGAAAGCTAATTTTCCACTGTGGGGGCGTGACAGACCGTTGGTACTAGTGTGGTTAGCCGTAGCTTACCAAAATCAAGCGCCTGTGCTACTCGGTCAAGATAGCGTCGACAGTGCGCTAACCAATTTGAAGCAGCAGGTTCATGTTCTAGGCTTGCCGATGATTTTGCCGGCGCTGGATGTGGTCGATGATAATAAGATCACAGTACAAGACATCTGGAAAATGAACTATGCAGCCATCTTAAATGCTTCAAGCCGTTATGGTAGTAATGTCGCGTTAGCGATTAAACTGAGTGAAATAGGTGAGGGTAAATGGTTGGCGTCGGCAGATGTCTTTTTAAACAACAATGTATTTCCACTCAGTGTTAGCGCATCAAGTGCGAATAAAGCTTTGCGCACGATGGTGACTAAGGCAACCGGCCTCATTGCTAAAGATTATGTAAATGCGGCGTCCAACTTGCAATCACAAATCACATTGACCATTGATAATGTGCATGATGTCTTAGGGTATGCCGCTGTATTGAAATATCTGCGTGGTTTTTCGGAGATCCAAGATCTGCAAGTACAGCGCGTTGCCAACAACCAAGTTCAGCTCGTACTTTCAATTAACGGAGGGCTTAAAGCCTTCGAAAATCTCACCGGTTTAGATAACAAACTGGTGTTAGAGTCTAGTGATGAAACGAGCAATAACACTTCACGACGATATTTCTTTAAGTGGAATGTGAACCAATGAGTTTAACTATCCGTCAAAAGGTGTTTGTTGCCTGTGTGGTGGCATGTGTCCTATTGCTATGGTTCATCACTACATTACAATCTGTGTTAGAACCTTTTTTCATCGCGGCTTTACTAGCGTACTTGATGAATCCACTGGTTAACAGGGTGCAAGGTTGGCACCTCTCGCGGACCCTGGCCACAGTAGTCGTGTTTTTGATAGCACTGCTCGGATTTGTTTTATTGTTGCTGATATTACTACCGTTACTTGAGCGACAAATCTCTTTGTTAATAGCTCTAATCCCCAAAATGTTTCACTTCGTGCAAACAGTTGTGCTTCCATGGCTCTCTTCGCACTTTGGCGTTAACTTAAATCTGAAACTCAGCGCGTTACAAGACGCAATGGCTAAGCATTGGCAAGATGCGGGCGATATTGTGAGTAAAACATTACAAGGGCTCTCTTCATCTGGTGCGGCAGTTATAGAGGGGGTGACTAACTGTTTGTTGGTTCCTGTGGTGATGTTTTACCTGATACGTGACTGGAGAGGAGTGTTAAAAGGTGCCAAGACTTTGTTACCCAAGGCCATTGCTCCCACGCTGATTCAATTGAGTGTACAAGCCGATGAAGTGTTGGGTGCGTTTTTCCGCGGGCAACTATTAGTCATGTGTGGATTAGGCATTTTATATGCGCTTGGTTTGTCACTGACAGGTTTATCATTAGGATTATTTATTGGTTTTATCTCAGGGCTGCTTAGTGTGGTACCTTACCTGGGTTTCATCGTCGGCTTTTTAGCGGCCTTAATAGCAAGCTTCGCCCAGTATGGCATGGATATTCATATGGCGTATGTAGTGGTAGTGTTTATTATCGGACAGATTGCCGAAGGATCAATTCTTACCCCTATGTTAGTGGGGGATAAGATTGGTTTACATCCCGTCGCCGTGATCTTTGCTGTGCTTGCCGGCGGTCATTTATTTGGTTTTGTTGGTGTGCTACTAGCGTTGCCCGTTTCGGCAGTCATTATGGTATTAGTGCGCTATCTATATCAATGTTATCTAGAGTCTGATGTCTATCAGCATGAGGCAACCGATGCCTGAGCAGTTAACGTTAGATCTCTCTCTTAATGCGAATATGACGTTCGATAATTTCGTACCGGGTGCAAATGCAGCCTTGGTGGCGACCTTATCTCAATCCGGTTTTCACCACTCTGCTGAGCAGTTTATCTATTACTGGGGAGAGCGGGGTTCGGGGCGTAGTCATTTACTGAACGCTTGCTGTCACCACGTGACCAGTGAGGGTGGTAAAGTGTTCTATCTCCCTGGTAGAGAGGCGCACACTTGGCCGACCACTGTGTGCGACTCACTTGAGCAAATGGATTTACTGGTGATTGATGACTGTGAGAGTTTTGCCGGCGATAAGATATGGGAAGAAGCTTTATTTCATTTGTATAATCGCAGTCTTGCTAGTGGTACACATTGGCTCATTGCGGCGAACGGTCCACCCAAACAATTAGGGATTGCCTTACCGGATTTAGAGTCACGTCTTGCGGCAAGTGTTGTCTACGCACTTGCTGTGTTAACGGATGATGAGAAAATCAAGGCATTACAATTACATGCCAATGCGCGCGGTTTCGACTTGTCAGCAGAGCTAGGACAATACTTATTGAATAATCTTCCTCGCGAGCTCTCGCAATTGTTTGCTACATTGGATATTCTGGATAAAGCCTCTTTGCAAGAGAAACGGCGCTTAACTATTCCTTTTGCCAAGCAGGTCCTCAATCTTTAAGGAGTTCGTCATGTCAATTAAGTGGGTGGTATTTGATCTTGGTAATGTTGTCGTCGACTTGGCGATAGAACAAGTGCATGAAAACATTAGCTTACAAACGGGTAAGCCTCTGTCTCAGATACAAGCGGTCTTTGCGGATAGGTTTCATCTGGGTACTGAAGAGTACAGCATTCACGAGCGTTTTCAATTGGGTTTAGTGAGTGAAGAAGAGTACTTTGATACTTTATATGAACTACTCGATGGCCTAGTGAGCCAAGAGGATTTGCGTGCGCACTCTTACGATTTTGTATCAGGTGAGAACCAAGAAACCTTAGAGCTGATTCAAGCGCTACACGGTAAGATAAAGCTAGGTTGCATATCTAATACGAATGCTCATCACTGGAATAATTTCGAGAAAAATCTAACCGCCTTCAATTACTTTGAAGTAAAAATTGCCTCGCACTTGACCGGCATTGCCAAACCTGATGCAAGACTGTTTCAGCAATTCTGTGAGTTAGCGGAGGCCAAACCCAGCGAATGTTTGTTTATCGATGATCTTCCTCAAAATGTGGCTGGTGCATTAGCCTGCGGCTGGCAAGCGATTCATTACGATCGCGCTAAGCCTTTGAAAGACTGTATCGATGATGTGGATGCGATGAAACCATTGCTCGCATAATGAGCATGTGGTAACGTGAAACTTTCTTGAGCGAGTATGTAAGGCACCTAAACTTATGGTAGCGACAGCAAAAGTGCCGCCGAACTCCGAAGCGGCCACGTATCGTCATGTGACCCGAACCTTAATCCTTATTGCCGCGGTATTATATGAGTCCGTTGTAAACGCACAGACATCTTCGGGCGAACAGAGTGCTCTTGATGGTGTGCATGAAGCTTTGATCACTGCTTTGCTCACGCAAGGTAGTAGTACGTTGCTCCTACAAGCACAGAAAAATGTGCTAGTGAATACTTCTCTACAGTCGACCAGTAAAGAAGAGGCCATGTTAGGCGTGCTCTTACCATTACTCAAAGAGCAGGGACAAGGTAGCGAGTTTGATTTTCGTGCGAGTGCCATGACACAACTCGTCGCGGCTAAATTAGCGGCTGATCCAAATGTGTACGCGACGCGTGAGCAGATCCATGAGTTACATCAAGCAAGTTTAGATGACGCAGCAAAAAGAGACGCTATAGTCACGGAGGAAAGGGAGGGATTACTTAACAAACCCATAGCAGTGGACGAGCTATCCGATCATTTTGTTCCTTTGTCACTAGCCAAACTAGATTGGCGCAAAGTCTTAGGGTTACAGGGAGAGTTTACTCGCGATGAGCTAAATGATTCTCTTAATCGTTTACAGCTGACACTAGAACAAGCCACAGCGGTTGATTCGATCGATAAATCTCTTGCCGACTTGTATCAAATGGTAATTTCTGCGGCCTATCAGCATGCATTGGATGTTGTAGTAGTCGCGGCTACTCCTGCGAGAGCGCCCAAACCTGTCCACGGCTCATTGCATGAAGCGGCAATGGATAAGGGAAAAAGCCAGGACGAAACTCCCAAGCCTGCTCCTCTTGGCACGCAAAACAAAGGAGAGGATGATAAGCCTGCTCCGTATGAACCCTTACAGCCAGAGTGATCGCTTGCGGCTTGTGCATAGAGCGTTACTTCAGTGAGACGTGGCTAAAGTGATGAATCACTTTTTTGGTGTTGAGGTGCTGTGCCTTTGTTTCGTGCGCAAGTGTTAAGTTCGTTTCATTCTCTGCCGCTTGGTAATGGTTGATCTCTTCAATGATTTTAACCGGGGTGCCGATTTTGACTGTATTAAATAATTTTTCCACATCTTCATTAAACATTCGAATACACCCAGAGCTTACGCTACGGCCAATACTGTCAGGCTTATTGGTGCCGTGAATTAAGATAGTTCCTTTTGACAGGCCTGTGCGCAGTGCGTATTTACCAAGAGGGTTCATCGGACCTGCTGCCATCACATCGGGTAAGTAAACGCCTTTTTCTTCCATCGCAATTTGAATGGACTCGGGGACGAACCATACCGGATCTTTACGTTTTTCTTTGATGGAGGTTTCACCTAGTGGTGTTTCCCAGCCAAAGCGCCCCATGGCGACAGGAAATACCCATAATTCATCAGCCGGTTCGTTAAAGTAATAGAGTAAATTCTCTGCGCGGTTGATGATAATTCCTTTACGCTCAATATCAGGCAATGTCATAGCCGGTAAAGTTAATCGGGTCCAGGCGGGTAGAATTTTAGGTAAGAAAGGGTTGGCATTTTTAAGCGCTTGCACACTGATGTGTTCCTTAGCGGCTATCTGTGCCAAGGTTTCACCTGGTTGGCTGTAGGTGACGCGTGCTGAGCCTATTTGATTTTGCGTCGGTAAGGGCAATGGGTAGCTGGCAGCGTGTGCGCCGCTCAATATGCACATCAATAGTAAGTACCCAATGAATCCTTTTGCGATAGTACTCATATGATCACTCCAAATTGACCAAAAATGTCCCTATAGTGTAGCAAAGAAGATGCCAGAGCAGCCGAGCAATGCCGCAATTCTCACTAATTTTCGGAGCGCTGTGTCAGATCAGGTAGTTGTTAGCCTTTGAGCGATTGTTGCAAGGCGCTTGCCTAGTGCCAGTGCGAGGCTTTTTTCATCCGCGGTCAATTGATTGCCGTTTGCGGTGCCGGCGACGTGACTCATGCCGTAAGGGCTGCCGCCACTTTGCGTGGTGGTGAGCGCGCTTTCGCTATAAGGGAGGCCGCAGATCAGCATACCGTGATGAAGCAGTGGCAGCATCATAGAGAGTAGGGTGGACTCCTGTCCGCCATGCATAGAAGTACTACTGGTAAAGACAGCCGCCGGTTTACCGATTAAACTACCTGCCAACCACTCACTACTGGTGCCATCTAAGAAGTATTTCATCGGGGCGGCCATATTACCAAAACGAGTGGGACTACCTAAGATGAGGCCATCACATTGTTGTAAATCAGCTAGCTCAACATAGGGGGCGCCTTGCGCTGGCACGGCATTCTCGGTAACTTCAATCGTGGTGGAAACTCTAGGTACGGTGCGAATGATGGCTTCACAGCCATCTATTGACTCTACACCTCGTGCAATCATAGTGGCGAGATTGGCTACACTGCCATGAGTCGAGTAGTAAAGCACCAGGATATTAGTCATTTGGGATTCCCTGCGTTATGATCATTCTTGTTGAACAGTATAACACTAAGCGAGAGGTCGATTGAAAAAGTTTTTATGGCAACTGATGATGTTTATCCGAGCACTCATCAAGGCATTTTTTGCGGACTCCTGCTCTTCACGGGCGGCGGCGATGGCATTTACTACGCTACTCTCTCTTGTTCCTTTGATGGCTGTCATGCTTGGAGTGATCTCCTACTTTCCACAGACCAAGGTCGCCATGAATCAAGTACAAAATTACATTTTCTCACACTTTGTAGCGCTATCCGGGCGAACTATCAAAATGTACCTTCAGCTGTTCGTCAAGCAAGTACCCAACCTATCCGTGACCGGCTTAGTTGCCTTGGTGTTTGCTAGTTGGTTACTGATGGTAAATCTAGAAGCACATGTCAATCGGATTTGGCATGTGGGGCGTTCACGGCGCAAATGGCTTGCTTTGATTCAATATGTGTTTGCAGTGATGTTAATACCGACGTTAATGTTAGGGAGTATTACGGTGAGCTCTTTCTTAGCAAGTAGTCAGTTTTGGCCACATGTGGTGACTGCACTCAATGGCAACAGAGACTTCTATGCTAAATTGCCTTTTGTTTTCGCTTTCTTTAGTTTCTTCTTGGTCTTTTATGTTTTACCGAATTGTCACGTACCGGCTAAATCGGCAGCGATATCGGCATTGGTGGCGACTTTATTGTTTTCAGCAACGAAAAAAGTTTTCATCATATATACGAAGAGTATCACGACTTACACACTACTTTATGGCGCCTTCTCTGTTTTACCCTTGTTTCTGATTTGGCTGTATTTGGTTTGGCTTATCTTTTTTATAGGGGTTGAGCTAAGTTACATGTTGACGCTTGGGCATGACTTTCGATCAAAGCAACGCTTAGATGGTTTTACGCATGCAGTTAGTTGGTTACGCTATATTGGCCAAAGTCCTAAAGGTCTGCGTTTAGATGAGTTGGTAAATAAAGACAAAGTTGCTTACAAAGTTAAACCCGAATCGATGTTGGCGGCACTAGTTGGTGCAAAACTAATACGACAGACCTGGCGTCGGCGCCTTGTTTTATTAGTGGAGCTACGAGAGTTTAGCTTCTATTGCTTATGGCAACGGTTGGGGTGGCGTTTACCCGAAATAAATCACACCAACCGCGACTACTATACAGAAGCACAAATCCACGCATTTCAACTGCATGCGAATCAATGTAAGGAAAAGCTCAGTGACTATACTTTATCATAATCCTAAATGCTCTAAATCACGTGAAGCAAAAGCGTTGTTAGAAGAGCGCGGTATCGACTTTCGGGTTATCGAATACCTTAAAACTCCTTTAGACGCTACTGCTCTACGTGCGTTGCTAACCAAGCTTGATGGTGATGTGGCTAGTTTAGTGCGACCCAAAGAGCTCAAGGAAGCCGGTGTGGATATGTCGACTTGTGATGAAGACGCGTTGTTAGCTGCTTTAGCTTTACATCCTGCAGCCATGCAGCGACCAGTATTTGTCGTTGGGGATAGCGCGGTTATTGGACGGCCGCCTCAGCGGGTGTTAAGTTTACTGTAAGCCACTGACTGGTAGGCCAGTAGTAGCGCATGGAGTGGATAAGTACTTTAGGATCAAAACTATTACACACATAAGTTAGCAAAAGGGAGTTGCCTTGTGTGAAGTAAGGGTGCGCTTTGCCGGCATAACAAAACACTTTATCTTGCCTTGCTTTGGGCTTTAGCATTTCTGGTACTGTGTAAATCACACGTGGTTTTGTGTAGGGGCCTTCAAGTGATGTTGTGCTTTGTAAACTAATATGGGCGAAGTCAGAACTGTATATGAGCAAGTAACGCTTTAGCATACGGTTATAGGAAAAACTTGCTTCTAAGGCGCCATTTTGAGTGATGATCTTTGCTTGCTTTTGTGAGCTACTCCATCCCTGTGAACGCGTGAGATATTGGGCTGATATTTTTCCTTTGAGCAAAGCGGTTAATTTGAAACGGCTTAGGATAAGCGGACGACGAGTTGAGTGTGAGGATAGCCGAGCATCTATCGTGTATAGCCAAGAACCCTGTTTGACGAGCGCGACACCAAAGATGATCCGGGGCCTAGTGTTTATAGGTATAAAGGTTTGATGCCAGTGGCTTACTGCGGAGCTGGGATTATCGATAATGGCCAGTGTGGAACCTTGCTCTTTAAATCCAAGAGGGGTTATTCCGGGCGTTCTTTGGATACGCTCGAGAAAAATCAATAGACGTCCAGCGACTTTAATACCTGCTTTAGGCCAGTAGACGCTATTCTTAGCTTTACGACGAAAAAAAGCGGTTGGATGTTTGTTTCGCTCGTCCAGAATGTACTGTATCACGAATTGGTTATCACGACAGTGAGAGAGTGCTACTGAGTTGGCGACAATGGGGCCGCGACTAGTAGAAGAGGGGGGCTGATAAAACGTATCTCCAAATAACCACAATAAGGTTTTGGCGTCGAGCTTTACTGAGTAAGCCGCATCGGCACCTAGCCAGCCGGCAGGATTAGAAGGGCCAAAACGAGGGGTACACGCGTTGGTAAAGAGGCTCACGAGTACGCCAAGTAGAAGTAGCCATAAAGAGAATTGCTTTGCATCCATGAGGTTATTGTAGCAAATGGAAGTGGAATGGGTATATGTTCCTGCTTCGTGTAAGAAGTGAGCCTGAGTCTTGTCTAGCAGCAGGATTAAGCGCTCAGCCAGCCTTGATGGTCAAAGGTTAACACGCTACACTGCCTGTACACTTTTACCTTGAGGCAGCGAGATGAGTAGCAATAGTTTTGGTCGGCTTTTTAAATTTACAACGTTTGGAGAGTCCCACGGCAAAGCGATTGGCGTGGTGATTGATGGTTGTCCGGCTGGCGTAGCTCTCTCCCTTGAGATGATTAATGCGCAATTAGCTAGACGTGCACCCGGTCAATCTGCGCTGACAACACCCCGTAAGGAAAAGGATGAAGCACAAATTTTAAGTGGGATCTTCGAAGGGAAAACCACTGGGGCCCCTATCTCTATTGTTATCTTTAATAAGGACGCGGATTCCAGCAAGTATGAACCTATCAAAGATCTCATGCGACCTGGACACGCGAATTACACTTACATCAAAAAATACGGTTGCTTTGACTATCGTGGGGGGGGCCGTTCTTCTGCACGTGAAACAGCCGCGAGAGTGGCGGCGGGCGCGGTAGCAAGTGCTTGCTTGGCGCACTATAAGATCGGCATCTTAGCCTATATGCAAATGATAGGCGGGATTCACGCCAATGTGACACATGACAACTTAGCACAGTTACGTACAGCGCGTGACGCAGAGGCAGCGGCTTGTCCAGACGCTAAGGCGGCTCACGCAATGGGCGAGGCTATTTTAGCAGCGAAGGAAGAGGGTGACTCCTTAGGTGGCGTGATCGAGCTTGTTATTGAGAATTGTCCTGTTGGCTTGGGTGATCCTGTGTATGAAAAGTTAGAAGCAAACTTGGCGAAAGCGATGATGAGCTTACCGGCTACCAAAGGCTTTGAGATAGGGGAAGGGTTTGCTGCCGCGGCAATGAAAGGTTCAGAGCATAACGATGCCTTTACAGCTGACGGTGACCGCGATTTGGCGACGAACCATGCAGGAGGGACGTTAGGTGGGATCAGTACAGGTGAACCTATCGTCGCACGCGTAGCGTTTAAACCAACTTCTAGCATCATGAAAAAACAGCAAACGATTGATAAAGACGGCAACGCGGCAACGTTTGAGTTACCCAAAGGGTCTCGCCATGATCCCTGTGTGGCTATACGTGCAGTGCCGATTGTAGAAGCTATGGCGGCGTGTGTTATACTCGATGCCTTATTAGCGCAGCGTTGTACCCAACTGTAAGAGTACCACTATGACAACACGACTCACCCAAAATCTTAGAATAAAATTTCAAAAGCCGCTTTGGTCGCCCTCGATTTTGCAGGAGCAATGCCCTTTACCGATGGAAGCCGCTCACCTTATTACAGATACACGTGCATTGGCGAGTCAAATCATACACGGGCATGATGATAGGTTGCTTGTGGTTGTGGGGCCTTGTTCTATCCATGAACCTAACCAGGCACTCGATTATGCAAAGAAACTGCAGCCGCTTCTTAGCCAGTACAGCGACACTTTATGTATTCTCATGCGTGTCTATTTTGAAAAGCCGCGAACGACGGTGGGATGGAAAGGGTTAATTAATGATCCGGATCTCTCCAATGAATTTAATATCAACAAGGGATTGAAAGTCGCGCGTGAATTACTACGTGATTTGTCTTTACTTGGCGTACCTGCGGGTACGGAATTTTTAGATACAATTATACCTCAGTATATCAGTGACTTGGTTTGTTGGGGGGCCATTGGCGCGCGTACAACTGAGAGTCAAATTCATCGCGAACTCGTTTCTGGTTTATCTATGCCAATTGGCTTTAAAAATGGCACGACAGGTAATGTCGATATTGCACTTGATGCAATTATCTCTTCATCCAATCCTCATCACTTCCTTGGGGTAACCAGCGATGGTTTAGCGGCTATTACCTCAACAGTAGGTAATCATGACACACATATTATTTTACGCGGTTCCAAAGGTGAGACGAACTACCAACCTTCTCATATCGCACAAGTAAGCAAGGCACTCAGTAGAAAAAAAATTGAGCAAGGGATCATGGTTGATTGTAGTCACGGCAATAGTGGCAAAGATCACACTAGACAAAAAGAGGTCGTAGCAAGCTTGTGCGAGCAGCTTGCACGAGGCGAAAGACGCTTGATCGGCGCAATGATTGAAAGCCATTTATTTGAAGGCAGTCAAAAACTCTCAACGCCACAAACACTACAATATGGCGTGAGTATTACCGATGCTTGTGTCGGCTTTGACGAGACAGAGCAGTTGTTGTCACAACTAAGTGAAGCGGTATTGGCGCGAAGAAAACTTGCTTAGCGGGTAGCCAGATATATGAATAGAGAGACACCATGACAGACACACTAAAACAATGCCGTGATAAATTAGATCAGCTCGATGATAAACTATGTGAGCTGCTAAACCAACGTGCCTGTATTGCTAAAGAAGTGGGGGCAATCAAGCGTCAAGAGGCCGAGGTTTCGCCCTTTTATCGTCCTGAACGTGAGAGTGAGATCATTCGCCGGCTAACGCAAACAAATCCCGGACCACTTGCCGCTAAAGAATTGACTGATATCTTTCGTCCAATCTTGGGCGCATGCCTTGCAATTCAACATCCTCTTAAGGTTGCTTTTTTAGGCCCGGAGGGGACGTATTCCCATCAAGCATGCAATAGTCATTTTGGCTCACAAGTCTCTTGTGTGCAGACAAGCAGTATTGAAGATGTTTTTCGTTTAGTCGCGAGTGATGGCGCTAGCTATGGGGTGGTTCCGCTTGAAAGTGAGAGCCAAGGGATCATTATGCCAACCCTTAATGCTCTCATTGAAACTAAGTTGAATATTATCGGTGAGGTTAATGTTGACATAGATATGAGCTTATTACGCCGGGCGGGGGACGATGCACCTTTGCGTCGTGTATATGGGCATACTCAAGGCTTTGCGCAATGCAGCCACTGGGTAGCCAATAGTACGCGTCATCTTGAAAAAGTGTTAGTGGACAGTAATGCTGAGGCTGCAAGACGGGCATCACTTGAACTTGGTGCGGGAGCGATAAGCTCGGCACGCAGTGCCAAGCATTACGAGCTAGAGGTTATTCAAGCAAACATACATGATACGGAAGAAAACAAAACACGCTTTGTAGTGCTTGGAAAGCAACTGGTTGCGCAGACAGGTAATGATAAAACAAGCCTATTGATCTATACCAACGATGAGCCTGGTACATTATTAACGCTGCTTTTACCCTTCAAAGAACGCGGTATTAATCTTAGTTTGATTGAATCAAAGCGTTATCCTGGAAGGCAGTGGGACTATGTATTTATTGTAGATGCGCTCGCGCACCAGCAGGATGATGCCTTTGCTGATGTGTTGCGACAGTTACACCAGTTGCCGATCAAAGTCGCCCAATTAGGCTCGTACCCCGTCGCACACTAGGCAACATTAAAAATACATTTAAAAACAGTGGGTTATGATTCTTCGTGTCGGCCCTTGTCTGTGTTGCGCCACCAGGGGTAGGGAATTCCCGTATCTTGAGGGAAAGTTAAAAAATTACCGTATTTTTACGGAATCGGCTTGCGCTAAGTTCTGTCAAACTGTGCCTGTACTAACAAGAAGTGGAGGTGAAAAATGCAATGCCAACAGCAAGAACTTAAATTAGCTTACCGTGCCAGTGAAGAGAACTTAACTGTTTTAAAACCATTCCTAACAGAAATGTTTGCGCCACTTTATGAAACATTCGGGATTGAATATTTCCAGTATTACCGTACGGTGAGTCCAAATGATTACTTATGTATCTCTACGCACCCTGTGTGGTTTAAGACGCGTCATGAGTTTAAGCTGACTCAGACATTATTACTTGATGAAAATAAAGAAACGAATGTTATTGCGTGGTCTGACTTTGACAATAAGGAAGTGCTTACTTTAGGTAAGAAGGTAACTGGTATTGTTGATGGATTTACCATGGTGAATAAGTTAGAGAATGGCTATGAAGTGTTGGAGTTTGGCGTAAAATCAAACGAAAACAATATGGCTGCATTTTATTTGCAACACCGTAGTATGCTACACAAGTATGCCCAATTTGTACGAGGCAAACTGGCAGGGATTGAGCAAGATGATTTTTATCGCAATAGTTTATTCTTCAGTCAAGTCGATAAACTTTATCTGATCGAGAGTTCACAGACGACACAGAGTATGCATGAAGATTTCTTATCAAAAATACAAAGTAAAGCGGTCTATGTCCCTCATAAAAATAAAATGGTGAAGCTCTCTGCACGAGAGATTGAAATTGTAAAGTATTACTTATTGGGATATCCGGCTAAAAGCATAGGAAATAACTTGTTTGTTTCACCTCGAACAGTGGAGAAGCATGTGAGTAATGTGTATGAAAAGCTAGAATTAACAAAGCGCTATGAGTTACATGCTTTTTTTCGCAGGCACCACTTAATGTAAGTAGGTGCAAATTAAAGTAGCATGGGCGGAGTAAGGTGCTTAGACAACCCACGAATAGCTGCCACCTTTTTGGTGGCGTTCGTGTGCTTGTTGGAACTCACTTTTCAAGGCCGTTAGCGCCAAGGCGTTTGTGTTACGGAGTCGTGTAGCAAGACTGGCAGCAAGACTCATGGTGAATTTTACAAGAAGGTTCGCGTTTTCTTTATCCGCTGACAACCGTGATAAGGTAGCCTTATCGAGAAATAAGATACGACAAGGTTCTAGCGTGATCACGCTTGCACTTCGAGTGCCACCATCGAGCAGGGCCGTTTCGCCAAAAAAATCAGATTGATAAAGTCGGCACATTTCGAAAGATTTGTTCAGTGACTCGTGCTGACACATGACCTTGACTGAGCCACTTTCAACAATATACAGTCCATCAGGTTTGCTACCTTGCTCGATCAACGGCACATCGGCATCAAGCGTGCGTGATTCGAAAAAGTGGATAAACTTATCGAGTTCATCTGGCAAAAAATGCTCGCATAACTTACAAGCTAATAACGCTTGCTGTTTAGTTGACATAAGGATCCTTTTTATTGTTACCTCTCAAAAGTATAGAACAAATCATCGTCCTGCTTTTTTGACGATTTTTCTTTGAAATTGCCGGTAAATTGACGGGTGAAGATAGTAACAGAGTTTCGTACGTTACGAGCGATGCTTAGTAGCAGGCGCCTTTAAGAGGGGGGATTTCCTAGAAACGGCAGTTGGGCGCACATTTCTAGGATAACAGATTGATTTAGATAGCTTTTCAAAAAAATCTGAAGTCACCTTGTTGGTGATG
>JAUHZG010000130.1 GCA_030425845.1 Gammaproteobacteria bacterium | reverse complement strand
ACATTTTTATAAATGAAATCATGCACCCAACGACTCTCATGAAAGCGCACCTCGTGCTTAGTCGGATGCACATTCACATCCACTTTGTCAGCCGGGATTGTTAAGAACAAGACAAAGGCCGGATATTTACCGGTATATAAAAATTCAGAATACGCCTCACGCACGGCGTGCGACACTAACTTGTCTTTGACAAGGCGGCCATTGACGTAAAAGTACTGACAGTCATTATAAGAGCGAGCTTGCTCGGGGGCTCCCACCCACCCAACAAGCTCGCAGTGATTTGCAAGAGTATTAAAAAAACCAGCACTCTCTACAAATGCATTTCCACAAACTTTACTCACCCGAAGTCTTTGCTTCTGAGGTGATGCGCCACCGGGTAATTGTAATATTCGTTTGCCGTTGTGACGCAAAGTAAAGGCTACCGTATGGCAGCTCATGGCTATTTGTTTTACCACTTCATGTATGTGGTTAAATTCAGTTTGATCGGCGCGCAAGAACTTACGTCTTGCCGGCACATTAAAGAATAACTGCCGCACTTCTACTGTGGTCCCGATCGGATGAGCACAGGGTGCCAAACTTGGCTCGCAGTCACTGCCCTCTACACTCACCTCATAACCAGTATCACCTGATTCGGTACGGGAAATCAACTTTAACTTCGACACAGCTGCAATGCTTGCTAGAGCCTCCCCTCGAAACCCTAAGCTTTCGATAGCTTGTAGATCATCAACCGTCCCTATTTTGCTCGTCGCATGGCGCGTTAAAGCCAGCGCGAGATCGTCAGCCTCAATACCACAGCCATTATCACGGATACGAATCAAACTCTTTCCGGCCTCTTCGATATCGATTTCAATACGAGAGGCACCGGCATCAAGCGCATTCTCAAGGACTTCTTTGACAATAGAACTAGGGCGCTCTATCACTTCCCCGGCCGCAATTTGGTTAGCAAGTAACGGCGATAAACGCGCAATACGAGACATAAGCACTCTCCTTAGCTACGAGAGGGGATTCGAAGTGTTTGCCCTACCCGTAGACGGTTGCTAGATAATTCGTTTAATGATTTGAGCGCACCTACAGACACATGATAACGCGCGGCGATGATAGACAAGCTCTCACCACGACTGACTTTGTGTTTACGTGAGCGCACCATCAGTGCTAAGCGCGTACCCGGTGGTGGATTCTGCCAAAAATAACGCTTCACTCCCTTTAAAATAGAGCCCGCCAAACGACGTTGGTAGTAAGGGCTATTCAGCATACGCTCTTCATAAGGATTAGTAATGAAGCCGGTCTCGATTAAGATAGAAGGAATATCAGGAGACTTCAATACCACAAAACGGGCTTGTTCTACCTTACGATGATGCAAGTGCTCTATAGTGTCCAGCTCATCAAGCACATCTCTACCTAGCTTTAAGCTCGCCCCAATGGTCGCGGTCTGTGACAAATCAATCAACACTGAGCGCAACAGATTACTTTTGTTTGAGAGGTTAACCCCACCCAACTCGGAGTAGTTTTCTTTTTCCGCCAACCAGCGCGCCGCTTCACTGGTCGCCCCACGCTCTGACAAGGCAAACACTGAGGCGCCTTTGGCATGACGGTTGTGAAAAGCATCCGCGTGAATCGCAATGAACATATCGCCCTTATATTTGCGCGCTAAACGCAGACGTTCACGTAACGTAATGTAGTAGTCTTTCTTACGCGTCAAGACCGCTCGCATCCCAGGCTGACTATCAATGATGGCTTTGAGTTTACGCGCTATTGCCAGGACGACATTTTTCTCATGCACGCCATGTGGCCCCGTCGCACCAGGATCTTTACCACCATGGCCCGGATCAATAACCACAATGACATCACGTGCACGATTCGACCAAGGCACATTCATAACCGGCTTGGGCATGACTTCTTGGTGCCGTTTCACACTCACCACTTTGTGAGGGAAGTAGTGAGACGTCTTCTGCTTCGAAACAGCTTTAGTCTGCGCCGTGCTATTATTAAAGTCCACTACTAAACGTGGAGCACCTTCATGGCTTTTATTGAGAAAAAAAGAATGGTAATGCGTGCTATTTTTCAGGTCGAAAACTAAACGTAAACCTGTACGCTTATGCACAGCCGCCCGTAAGTCTTGAATCGGCGTATTGGTAAAATCCAACCCACCAAGTTTGGTCGACAACTTCGTATGCGGTAAATCAATCACCAAGCGTGGCGGTGAGTTAAGACTAAAAACGTGATAATGAGTATTCTTATTGAGTTCGAAGACGACACGGGTCTTTTCCGTGCCTGAGGCCAAACGCACATCCGTCATCTTGAGCAGGCTCGCCCAGGCAGTTAGCGCTACAAACAGTAACACAAGCCACACTAGCCACTTGCTAAAGGATTGCCCATTTTTCATCATCATCCACACATCTTCACGGTAACAAGACGAAAGGACGATAACTTAGCTGGCCGCCCTGTCTTGATTGACTGCTTGTAACAATCTCTCACCACGTGCGGTGAATGCTTGTAAGCAGAATTTTCTAGTTGTTATTGCTATCGCATCAATATAGCAGTTCAAATCCCGCTCTGGCAACCATCCAGCCCCCTTAGAGGCCCATTCTATCAATAAAATTGAGTACGGATTGTCGATTTCACGTAGATCGAGATAGTCACATTCTTCAGGAGAAGCTAAACGATAGAGATCGAGATGATAAAGCATTCGCTCGCCCACTTGATAGGGCTCAACAAGGGTATAAGTCGGGCTTTTGATCTTCTCTGTGACACCAAGCGCTTGTAAAAATGCACGGGCAAAAGTTGACTTACCTGCTCCTAACTCGCCCTCAAGTGTAATGACTATTCCTTGCTCAAGCCGTGCAGCTAGCTTAACAGCCCACTCTTTTGTTTGTTTCTCACTCTCTGTTTGACACAAACACTCCGCTAGCACTTTATCTCCCATCGCGCTTTTCCTTAAGCTTGGTAAGCAAACGTTCAACAAACCCCTGTGGTAGCTGTGCGTCTAGTGGTACAGCGTACATGCTTTCGGTGGCAAACGCGGTGCATTTTACACTGTCTTTCTCTGTCATTAACACTAGGGCATCTTTAAAATCAGAAAAATCCTGTGCCGTAAACGCATAATGATCCGAAAATGCATGACAGATGGGGGTCACCCCTTGCTGGTACAAGCTCGTAAAAAATTTCTCAGGATGGGCCAGCCCAGCAACAGCATGCACCGGCTGCTCAGCAAATGCAGATAGCGACTTGGTGTGCGTTGGTGCCGCCACTTGGTAAGGTTGGCCTAATTGATAACGCACCTTAGCCTCACCTATTTGTTGACTATTTGTATGTAAAGTAAAATCTGCGTGTTTTATCCGTGACACGGGTTCACGTAAAGGGCCAGCAGGAAGTAAGTAGCCATTGCCATGTTCACGTGTTTCATCAATGACAATAATCTCAATATCACGCGCCAAAGCATAATGCGATAAGCCATCGTCACTGAGCACCACATCGATTTCATGATTTTTTAATAACAACTCACAGGCGGCTACACGCGAACATCCAATCACCACAGGTACATTGGTACGCCTTGCTATCAGTAGCGGCTCATCCCCCACCTCACTGGCCAGGCTGTCTTCGGTCACCGCTGTCGGGCTTTTATTCGCACTACCGCCGTAGCCTCGGCTAACAACCCCGACGTGAAGACCTTTGGCTTTTAACGCCTCTACCAACGCGATAATGACAGGTGTTTTACCCGCGCCGCCAACACAAATGTTGCCAATGACAACAACCGGCACAGCCAATGAGACAGAAGGACACAACCCTATACGGTAACAAATCTTGCGTAAACCCATAACCGCGCCATAAAGCCAAGATAAAGGTAACGCGAACAAATTTAACATGCCACGCTTAGCGAAATAGCGTGTCTCTTCACGCATGTTGACTCTCGTTGATTTGCAATTGATGTAGTTTGGCGTAAACCTTTCCCTGTGCCAACAAGCTCTTGTGTGTGCCTCGCTCTACAATGCGCCCCTCATCAAATACTAAGATTTGTGACGCCTGCTCGATAGTTGATAAACGATGGGCGATGACTAAGGTGGTACGAGACTTCATTAGCTCATTTAGCGCTTTTTGTATTTCACGCTCAGACTCAGTATCAAGTGCCGATGTAGCTTCATCTAAAATGAGTATGGGGGCATCCTTAATGAGGGCTCTGGCTATCGCTAGGCGTTGACGTTGCCCGCCAGAAAGTAGTACCCCATTGTCCCCCACCATGGTATCAAAACCATGAGGAAGACTATCAATAAATGCCAAGGCTTGTGCCTGCTTAGCCACTAGACGTAAGCGCTCTTCGCTAACCTCTTTGCTACCGTAACAAATATTCGCGCGTACTGTATCATTAAATAATGCAACTTGCTGAGACACTAAAGCAATATTATCTCGTAGCGACGTCAGACTAAGTGTTTCTATCGCGCGACCATCAACAGAGATCTGCCCGCTTTGGTAGTCATAAAAACGTGCTAATAAATTAACGGTTGTTGATTTACCCGATCCCGAGGCGCCAACAAGGGCGACCATCTCTCCCGGCTTACATTCAAAACTCAACTCTTTTAGCACTTGTTTGTTAGTCGTGGAATAAACAAAACTCACATTGTCATACACAATATGTCCTTGGCACTGGTGAAGTGTATCATTGCCTTGCGCTTGCTCAATAGGCTCATCGAGCAACTCTGCCACACTTGCAAGAGCTGCAAAGCCTTTTTGCAGATCGCCTGAGATATTTGTCAGTTGCTTCATTGGTTTTAAGATAGCCATCATCGCAGCGACCAACGCCACGAACGAACCAACGGAAAGTGTCCAGTGCGTATTAGGTAATGTAGCCAAGTAGATAATCACTGCCAACACCATCGCCGCAATAACCTGTACGCCGGACGTCGTCAACGCTTTTAGCACGGTAAGTTTGACTTCGTGTTGATAATTTTCTGTCGTTTCTCTATCAAATTTCGCCTGCTCTTGTTTTTGACCTCCATAGATACGAACGACTTTAAAACATTCAATCACTTCTTCGGCTATCACCGAGACACGCGCAAACTTATCTTGAATCGTATGGCTTACCTCACGCATACCTCGATTGGCGTATTTCATGATTAACCCAATAAACGGAACCGCGGCGATAAAGATCAACGACAACCGCCAACTATTCATAAACATCACACCCAGCAAGCCTAGTACCATAAAGCCCGCTTGCATCAATTTGGTAATAGTATCCGCGCCACCAGAACCAGCCATCTCAACATTATAAATCATGGTAGAGAGCAACTCGCCCCCCGAGTGTCTATCGTAAAAACTTACCGGTAAAATCATTAAGTGATGAAAAATAGCCTGGCGGAGTTTCATGACGACACCGCGACCTGTTTTCACCATAAAAAAATTGGCAAAAAAGTTCGCAAGAAAACGCGCGATAAACAAACCCAAGATGATAAACGGAATTTGATGGATAAAATGCTGATTGCGTGCGACAAAACCTTTATCGAGGATAGGCTTTAAAACATAAGTAAAGCCTGCATCAATCCCACCATAGAGCATATTACCCAAGACCCCAAAGACAAGTGCCGCACGAAACTGGCGGATATAGGGCCACAGCCAGGCATAAAGCGAAAAAGCGGAAGCGTGTTTATTTTGCATACTGTACTAATCCTGGACTACTGTTTAACCCCTATCAACGGGACTAAAGACACCGAATTGTACAGATTTTTGCTGAAATGTCACTCTGTGGGGGTAAGTTGGTAAGACAGCATATCAATTGCGGGGATTGGGCACAGTAATACACTTTGGCACCACAAACTAGGCTCAGTGCAC
>JAUHZG010000129.1 GCA_030425845.1 Gammaproteobacteria bacterium | reverse complement strand
ATGTCAGGCAACAAACAGGCGTTCTCTGATATGCTGACCCATATGAATCACGGCGGTAAGATAGCCTTACTTGGGATTTTATCCGGTGAGACAGCGATTGACTGGGATCAGGTTGTGTTTAAAGGGCTAACCATCAAAGGGATCTATGGACGAGAGATGTATGAGACCTGGTATAAGATGGTGAGTATGCTGCAAAGTGGTCTGGATATTTCACCTGTCATCACCCATGAATTTTCGATTGATGACTATGAAAAAGGCTTTGAAGTTATGAAGCAAGGTCAATCGGGCAAGGTCATTCTTAATTGGTAAGCATTGAGCTGATACATGATTGTGTTAGCTGATAGCGGCTAAACGGGACGAAAAATCAAAGGGTAACGGTGCTAGCAATCTAGCTCGTAGTATGTTTCGTACAAGAGCTTGTTTTGTTCAACACCAAGCCAAATGCCATTACAACCTATTCAAAATAAAAAATATCGATAAGTATATTTTAATTATTTAAATTGGTAGCATCTTCACCATTACGTTGTGCCAGCCTAAGTGCGGGCACCATTCTGCTTACTTTGCCCGTGGAGATGTGTGAATCATGAATACGCTACCAGTAGATATGTTGCGAGTGATCGTCTCACATCTATCCTTTTCAGAGCTTCTTGACGTAGTACTAGTGAGTAAAGAATGGGGAGCTACCCTCATAGAGAAAGAGGTAGCTGGCGTTATGGTTAAGACAAGTGATGAATTATCCCCTATTCAAAAAGATTTTATGATGAAGAAAATCAGCTCTCAAGGTGGCGCGATTACTGTCCGAGAGCTTACGCGTTGGGCAAGCTTGTCTTCCGAAGAGGAGATTGGTAAGTATATTTTCAGTGAGACTGAACGAGTTTTTCGAAATCTTGTTAGAGCCGGTCATGTACCATCTAGTCTGGACGGATTAAGATGGGTTCAGCTTGAGTCCATGCATCAGTTTGGCCTATCGAGAGAGCAGGTGGTGGCCGATGATTTTTTGTATGAAACATATAGAGCACTTCGAGATGGCTTACCGTACGAGCAAGTTGTAGGGTTAAGTGCGCGACAGCTGGAACTGATGTCAAAACAGGGCTTAACACGAGCTCAAGTTTTAATGGTAACTGGTATTCAACAATTGCTAGGTGACTGGATGCTGGTACTTGACGCGCGCACTTCATTTGATCCTGAACATTTTACACCGCCAGGAGAAGGGGGGGGAGGGCTCTGCACCTAGAAATGATTTTCGCCGTTAGTATCTTTAAGCAGAGTCTGAGCCCGAGCTCGACAAGTTTCAAAGGGCGTTAGCGTCTTTTATCGACACGGTGAGTTTACGGTTTGATAACTCGGAAACGAATAGTCGAAGATGCGTAACTTGTTGTTTTCAACTATTAACCCTGTCTCTAATATTAATGACAAAAGAGCGTCTTTTTTATTTGCGAAGTCAAAAAACCGTGACTACACTTATTTCAATTACAATAAAAAAACTGATTTCGTTTGGGCAAGCTCAGACGTAGTCTGAGAAGAATATAATATAACTAATTGAATTTGCGAGCGAAAAAGATGGGCCAGATAAATTTTGATGAAATTAACCTCTTTACTACACCCGATAACACACGTGCGGTTATGCAATTAATAGTGAGTCTGTTGTGTTATAGCGTTATTCTTTGCGCTATTTATTTGAGTTTTCAGGCGGGACAGTGGGGTTTGTTAGCCGCAAGTATTGGACTCAGTGGCTTTATGATAACGCGTCTCTTCATTATTATGCATGACTGTTGTCACTATTCGTATTTCACCTCGGTGAAAGCAAATCGTATCGTAGGTATGGTGCTGGCGAACCTGACGTATTGTTGTTATGAGTATTGGCGCGTACGGCACAACATTCATCACAGTACGCACGGCAAGCTTGATAAGCGCGGGATAGGTGATATTCACTTTTTAACAGTCAATGAATATTTAAGTGCTTCACGCTTCTCGAAGTTGTTATATCGACTCTATCGCAATCCAATGATTTTGATCTTTCTTGGGGTGTGCTATGAGATGCTAATCAACATGCGTTTTCATGCGAATGATATCGAGTTAACCAAGTCAGTGAAGCGTCGGCTGATACGACATATTTTGCTCACAAACCTTACTTTAGTACTGGTTCATGGCAGCTTAATCGCGTTACTGGGTTTTAAGCTGTACTGTATGATGATCTTCTTGCCGTTTTTTGTCGGTTGCTGGTTAGGGATGATCTTATTTTACTTACAACATAATTACGACGGTGTTGAGTTTGTTGACTCGTCTGATTGGACACGTGAAAAGGCGGCTATCGAAGCGAGCTCTTATTTGAAGTTACCCGGAATCGTCACCTGGGCTATCGGTTGGATCAATTACCATCATATCCATCATCTTAACGTCAAAGTGCCGTGCTACCATCTTGTAGCCTGCCATCAGCATTGTTTCCATGTGAACGAGTCAGAGGTGGATATACTACGCTTGCGCGACTTACCCAAATGCTTTCGTTTAAAACTTTATGATGAGCGGTGTCATAAGCTCGTTGGCTGGGAAGTGTTGTTATGTGTCCCTAAGTGAAGCTGAGCTTTCCTCAAGGTGCCTCAAATATACCAACGTTTAGAGCAGCGGACTTGTCTTCTAAAGTTTTGCTGTCAGTGGCCGAAATAACTCCCATTGAAGCAAATTATTAGGAGCATAACGTGAATATGAGATTATCAGTAATAGTTTCTGCTGTCTTACTTTTCTTTAGTGTGGCGTGCCCCACCGCCTCTTTTGCATGGTTTGGAAGTCATGTTTGGCATAAAGCAAAGCATGCAGCTGAGAAAGCAGGGAAAGAAGCAGAGAAAGAAGGGCATAAATTAGAGAAAGGTGCTCAGCAGACCGTTGGCGAATTGAAAGATCCTGGGGCCATTGCTGCTACTATTGGCAGCGCGACAGAGACGCAGTTGGATAATGGTTTTGACAGCTTAAAAAGTACAGTAAATGGCAGCGTGATTAGTACATTAAAAAGTTTGTCCAGTGCTGATCTTAAGAAAACAGCTTTCTTGGTAGCGAAGGATTCATCTAATCTGATGGGAATTAATCAGACTTATAGAGTACTACTTTCTGATGCAAAGACTATGATAAACCTCGCAAAAACTTGTCAAGCTAAACTTAACACCGCTGATCCAGAAGGCGCGGTGAGCGATTGTGTAAAACATACTATAAATTTGTGTATCAAGGCTGCAGAAGATGCGAAAAAGGGTAACTCGAATGTCGAAGAGGATGCTGACGACGCTGATCATTCACATGAGTGTAAAGAGGCCATTGAGTCTGCTGCTGAGGCGTAAGCCTCTCATGTTAGGGGCTCCTATAAGCTGGCAGACTTTAAGGGTGCAACCACTGCGCCACTTGCTTGGCATAATAAGTCAAGACGGCATCCGCGCCGGCACGTTTAAAGCCTAGTAGAGCCTCGAGTACGCACGCTTTTTCATCTATCCAGCCTTTCTCACTGGCGGCTTTGAGCATGGCATATTCACCACTGACATGGTAAGCAAAGGTGGGCACACCAAAAGTAGTTTTAACACGGTGAAGGATATCCAGATAAGGCATGCCGGGTTTCACCATGACCATGTCAGCCCCTTCGCTTAAGTCTTGCGCGACTTCGTGTAATGCCATGTTACTGTTCGCTGGATTCATTTGATAAGACTTTTTATCGGCTTTGCCTAGGGCGCCCGCTGAGTTAACGGCATCACGAAACGGTCCGTAAAACGCCGAGGCATACTTGGCGGAGTAAGCGAGGATCATCGTATTGATAAACTGTGCCGACTCTAACGCGTCGCGAATCGCACCAATGCGTCCATCCATCATGTCAGAGGGGGCAACAATATCGGCACCTGCTTTGGCATGAGAGAGGGCTTGCTTTACTAAGACAGCCGTCGTTTCATCATTGAGAACATAGCCAGAGGCATCGATTAAACCATCTTGACCATGGCTAGTATATGGATCAAGCGCGACATCGGTGATGACGCCAAGCTCTGGAAAGTGCTGTTTTAATTCACGGACAGCACGTTGTACTAGGCCGTCTTCGGCGTAGGCTTGTTCTGCGTTATCACTTTTGCAAGCATCGCCTAATACTGGAAAGAGGGCGATTGCAGGAATACCTAAGTTGTAGCACTCACACGCTTCTTCTAAGAGTAAATCGAGCGTGAGGCGGTTGACACCTGACATGGAGGCAACGGGTTGCTTAGTGTTGTCACCTTCGATAATGAATAAGGGATAAATCAACGAGGCGGGGCTTAACTCATGCTCTTGAATCAGCGCCCGCGAAAAGGCTTTATTGCGCGCTCGTCTTAACCGAGTCTTGGGAAAAGCACCTTCTGCGCGCATCGTGCTACTTACCTTTCATTGAGTCGAAAAATTCATCGTTGGTTTTGCTAGTTTTGAGGCGTTCGAGTAAGAACTCAATCGCTGCGATTTCATCCATTGGATGTAGGATTTTACGTAAGATCCAGACTTTTTGTAGTTCGGCGGGTTTGACCATCAACTCTTCACGACGCGTACCCGAACGGTTAATGTTAATCGCAGGGTAGACACGCTTTTCAGCGATACGTCTGTCAAGGTGTAGCTCCATGTTACCGGTACCCTTGAACTCTTCATAAATGACTTCGTCCATCTTAGAGCCGGTATCGATCAGGGCGGTGGCCAGGATAGTTAAGCTACCGCCATCTTCGATATTCCTAGCTGCACCAAAGAAACGCTTAGGACGGTGTAGGGCATGTGCATCCACACCCCCTGTTAAGACTTTACCCGATGATGGGACGACAGTGTTGTAGGCGCGAGCCAGTCTTGTAATAGAGTCAAGTAAAATGACGACGTCTTTTTTGTGTTCGACTAGACGTTTCGCTTTTTCGATCACCATTTCGGCGACTTGTACGTGACGGTTGGCGGGCTCATCAAAAGTACTGGCAACAACCTCGCCTTTGACTAGACGCTGCATCTCTGTGACTTCTTCAGGACGCTCATCGATAAGTAACACAATCAAGTGACACTCAGGGTGGTTAGCCGCCATCGATTGCGCAATGTGTTGTAAGATCATGGTTTTACCGGCTTTAGGCGGCGAAACGATCAGACCACGTTGTCCTTTACCAAATGGCGCAGAGAGATCGATAACCCTGGCAGTGAGATCTTCAGTTGTTCCGTTACCCATTTCCATCTTGAGACGTTCGTTAGCATGCAAAGGAACGAGGTTTTCAAAGAGGATTTTGTTGCGAGTTTCCTCTGGCGTACTGAAGTTAATTTCGCCAATTTTGAGTAACGCAAAATAGCGCTCGTTGTCTTTAGGTGGTCTGATCTTACCTGTAATGGTATCACCCGTGCGCATGTTAAAGCGGCGGATCTGACTAGGAGAAACATAAATATCATCAGGACCGGCCAAGTATGAGCCTTCAGCAGAGCGTAAGAAACCAAAGCCATCTTGTAGGATTTCGAGTACCCCGTCACCGTAGATATCTTCCCCTTTGCTGGCGTGTGCTTTGAGTAGGGTGAAGATCATGTCTTGCTTGCGTGAGCGGGCAAGGTTTTCGATGCCTGCTTCTTTGGCGAGCGCCATTAATTCAGACGGTGTCTTTTTCTTTAATTCGGATAAATGCATGATTGTGTTCTTAATGTTGAGTGTTAATAAATCGCGTCCAAGTCGAGTTATTTTTTGGAGGATTGACTTAAAGGGGCGACAGCCGAACGGCTCTCCACTTAGATTGAACGTTAACATGGTTTTAGCTGTGCGTCTAGGTTTTCTTGTAGGATTTTACAGGGGGGGCAGTGGCCACCCTTTACGCTGGGAGTGGTAGTTGCCTCCCAGCGAGTGGTTGGGTTTTTAGCTGATATGATTATCAATAAATTCAATAAGTTGCGACTTGGTAAGGGCGCCGACTTGCGTGCCGATGGTTTCACCGCCTTTGAATAGAATGATGGTTGGGATCCCTCTGACGCCATACTGGGTCGGTGTATTTGGATTTTCGTCAATGTTGAGCTTGGTGAGTTCTTCGCAGAGTTCTTCCACTTCGTCGATGTCAGTTTCCTTGAAAACTGTGGTGTTCGTCAGA
>JAUHZG010000128.1 GCA_030425845.1 Gammaproteobacteria bacterium | reverse complement strand
TCGCTAAGACAGGGCGGTCGTGACAGTAAATGACATTCATCGAAATGACTAAAAGGGCATAGAGTGGTGCTATCCAAAGCATATAGACGGCAAGATGATGAGAGTCTAACGCTTTAATATGAAAGTGGTGTAGCAAAAACATCACGCTAGTGCCTATCGCAATCAAAACAAGATAGATAGCGATCATTAAGCCTGTACGACTGAACATCCAGCGTAAAAAGGCATACTTGAGCTTGGTATCTTTTTCTTTGATATACATAGATAAAAAGCGCATAGCACTGGAGTCTGATCCTAGAAGAATGGCCATATTGGCAAAAGAGATCATTTTTAAGCCGATATTTAAATCACCAAACAAATTGGGTGAGAGGTGATGACTAAAATAGGCGTTCAACGCATAATTTGCGAGATAACTGATAACGGCAATCACAATGATGGCGGTTGAGGTGATGAGCGGTTCTTCGGTCGGTAGCGGGTGTGTTTTACGTTTTATCATAAGCTTATGCTATCGGTGAGGAGGCTTCGCTGTCAAGTTTCCCCACTATAGGAAGAAACATCAGAGGAACGATAGCGAGCAAACAGCCTAAAATAAAAAACCAGTGCCAGCCACACCAGGCGACAAGGTAACCACTTAGTGGGGCTATAAGAAAACGTCCAACTCCCGAGAGGGCTGTGAGCAAAGCAAACTGTGTCGCACTATAGCGCTGATCACATAACGACATGATAAGTGCGATGAGAGCGGCGGTCACTAAGCCTCCGGCGAGATTTTCAGAGCCCACGACTAGTCCTAGCAACCAAAGACTTTTGGGTAAAATGGTCAATAAGATAAACAAGCCATTACCCACAACTTGCAGTAGACCAAAGTACAATAAAGCCTGTTTAAGTGAGATTTTAGTGAGTAATAGGCCTCCGATAAACATACCTAGCATTACTGCGGCAAAACTAACAAATTTATTGACGATGCCAATTTCAGTTAAACTAAAGTGGCAGACTCGAATTAAGAAGGTGTTGACTAAACTTGCCCCGACGGTACTGGTGAAGGCCTCAGTTAATTTATAAGTGATAACAAAGCCTAAGAGGCTAATCATATGTTTTCGTGTGAGGAGTTCAGCAAACGGTGCAATGATTATGGTATTGAGTGTTGGCCTAATTTTTTCTTTTAACAGGGGTTCATTTACCCACAGGCTAGTGAGTATGCCAGGTAGCATGGCCAGCGCCATGAGACGGTAGGTGGTTTGCCAACTCAAGTGATCAGCTAGGATTAGGGCAAATCCACCTGTGGCAAACATCGCTGCGCGGTAGCCACCAACATACAACGCGGCGCCCAAGCCACGTTCATGTTCGGCCAAAATATCTGTCTGTAAGGCGTTAATGGCGATGTCTTGTGTGGCTGATGCAAAAGCACAGAGTAGCGCAATGGCAGCCAATAATCCCGCGTGATTTTGCACGCTAAGACTGGACATAAGCAATAAGCTGGCGATCACTATTATTTGCATGCTGAGCATCCAGCCACGCCGGCGTCCTAATGGCAGCCACACACTATCACACAGCGGTGCCCAACAGAATTTGAAAAAATACGGTAAGCTAATCAAAGCCAGTAAACCAATGTGCCGGGTTGCAATGCCCGCTTCGGTGAACCAAATTTGTAAGGTAGAGCTCACTAAGGCAAGCGGTAGACCGGAGGAAAAGCCAAGCAGAAGAACGGCGGTGAATTTTTTCCTGGGGCTCATTGGCAATACACTTTTTTGTAATGACGGCTGCGGGCAATAGACTGTTCGCAGCGCACCGGATCTAAATGGCCTGCGCGTAACGCTTTGTCGATGATATTGATCACTTCAAAGGCGAGGGTGGGCTGATACTCGCCAATGTTGTTACCAAAGAGTAATTGATCGCTGCCTGCATTGAGCGCGTTAATAACGGCATCTTCGAGTGAGCCACTAATGGCAGCCATTTGTAGATCGTCAGTGACGATAATGCCTTGGTAGTTTAATTTCTGGCGCAGCAGTGTGGTGGTGGTGACTGGACTTAAGCTAGTTGGCGCTTTGTGATCAAACCCTTGATGGAATAAATGACCCAACATGACAAAAGGAATATCGTGTGTAGCGAATAGGCTACGATAGGGGATGAGTTCGTCGCGGCGCCAAGAGTCTGAGATATCGGGTAAAGCTAAGTGACTGTCTTCAGTGCTAGAACCATGCCCTGGAAAGTGCTTTAGGCAACTGGCTAATCTAAAGTGGGCAAAGCGACTCACAAATAACTCAGCATAACGGGTGACTTCATATGGGGAGGCGCTAAAGGCTCTATCTAATTTGGCGATGATAGGGTTTTCAGGATTGCTGGCTAAGTCAACCGTGGGGAAGTAGTTTACGTTAAAGCCTAATGCTATCAATGCTTTTGCCATGGTGTCGATGGCGCGAATTATGTCACTTGGCGGCACGTCGTGTGCGAGTGAGTAGGGCGCGGGGCTTTCGGTAAAGCCTTTGTCATGAGTTAAACGTTGAACAGTGCCACCTTCTTGATCGACACTCATCCATAGTGGTCGATCACACAGAGATTTACAGTCTACGATGAGTTTGCTCGTTTGATGGGCACTTTCACAGTTTTTACCAAAGAGGATCACGCCGCCTGGTTTGATTTGTGTGAGGAGCTTTCGAGAGTTGCCTTGAGTAAGATGAGTACCGGGTAGACCGATAATGAGTAATTCACCAAGTTGTGAGAGTAGTGCGTTCATGTGATTCCTTCAGTATGTGCAGCTTCCATCTTAGCGTTAAATTTGTCGTTAAGATAGGGTGATCCGTGATGGACTCATGGCAACTAGCCTACTGGTTAGTGAATATAATCGATAGATTCATAATATTAAGGTGTGATTATTCTTTTGCAGCAATGCGGCGTTCGCTATGCTCACGGCTTTTTGTTGACGTGAGTGAGACGGTTGTGAATTTCATTTCTTTTGATGTACAGATAACTAACGTGGTAGAACGTGCTTATATGGCGGTATTTTCAGTGTGCTACGTTAAAGGTCCTGATGCGGCGGATCCGCGCGTGCATACTGATCCCGGTTATACTTTACAAAAAGCAGGAAGTCTTATTTATGCGACAGATATTGATCCTGAGCATGAAGCACCAGAGTTTGAGCTGGATGTGACCAAAATTCTCTACGGCGCCATATTACAGCAGGATTTAGCAAAACAAAATGTGGTATTAAATCGCTTGTTGCTGGGCTTGATGACGACGGTGGCTGATACCCTATCAGATCTTTTAGAGGAAAGTCTGCTGGAGATGGCAGGAAAAATAAACCAACAAAGGTTTGCTAACCAATTATATCAGTACACGTTACCTCAGGTGAATACAGTTGAGGAAGCTGCACAAGTGGACGTGCAAGGTGTACTTAATATTATCGGTGACATGCAGTTGCGTATTAACCCGCGAGTGGCAGTACCACTGCTTTAAAGTGCTGGTGTTCTGCAAATGATACTCGGTTGTCTATCAGTAGTGTTGTCGCTATATAATAGGCTATTAGATAGAACCGAATGCAAAAATCAGTTACTCTTTGGTCTTTTAGGTAATATCATGACAGAGCCAAATCCCAATACACTTTATCCTATCAGTGGAGTTGAAAGAACTGTTTTCTTAAAGAATATTCTCGATCATCCGCAGGTAAGTGTCGGTGACTATACCTACTATGATGATCCTTTGGATGTCCATAACTTTGAAAGAAACATTCTATATCTTTTCGAATTTATGCAAGATAAATTGGTTATTGGTAAATTCTGTCAAATTGCCACAGGTGTACGCTTTATCATGAATGGTTCTAATCATCCTATGAAAGGGTTTTCGACGTATCCATTTAAGGTGTTTGGTGGCGCTTGGGCCGATACGCCAATGCAGGTGGTAAGCAAAGGCGATACCGTAATTGGAAATGATGTTTGGATTGGCAATGGCGCAACTATCATGCAAGGGATCACTATTGGTGATGGTGCTATCATTGGTACGAACAGTCTGGTGACACGAGATGTTGAGCCCTACAGTATAGTGGGGGGAAACCCAGCCAAGCTTATTCGACAACGTTTCGATGAAGAGACTGTGACAATGTTGCGAACGCTTTCTTGGTGGGATTGGTCGCCGGATAAAATAGCTCAACACTTTGAGTTACTCAATTCAGGCTGCAAACAGCAGTTGCAAGCCTTTCTTGAACAAGCCTAGGCATTTGAGTCATGTGATAGAGTGACCTGGTTGCTGGTAAGCGTTCACAAGTTGTGCGCTGACTTGCAGAGTGAGACCATCTATTAGTAGAGTAGTGTATAACACTTTTTCTGACATGGATGCCAAACACCAATGCAAAAGGACTTGTTCTCCCACTTCCCACGTGGTCTATTTTATGTATTCTTCTGTAATTTATTTGCCATGGTGGGTATTGTTATGTTCAATGCCTTGTTGGTACTTTATCTTACCAATCAATTAGGCTTTAAGGATGAAGCCGCGTATTCGTTGTTTGCCGCCTATGGTGCCTTATTTTATGGCTCTTCCTTGTTTGGCGGTATTTTGGGAAGTCATCAGAGCCACCGTAACTGTATGCTGTTAGGCTGCCTATTGGCGGTATCGGGCTTATTTGTCTTTGTGATCCCGGGACATCTTGCGGTTTACCTTGGCTTGTCACTTTTTATTACGGGCAACGGTTTACTGGTACCCAATGTAAACTGTGTGGTGGGGCAACTCTATGCCGCGGGTGATAAAACGCGTGACAGTGGTTATACCCTCGTCTATATGGGGACAAATGTTGGGGCGCTGATTGCGGGGTTAAGCTCTGGCTATATCGTTAAATTTTTTAGTTATCGCGCAGCGTTTATGACGGCAGGAGGGTTGACCTTGGGAGCCATTGTCTTTTTGTGCCTTGGGCTGCGTGTCTTTCGTTTTGGCGAGCATACACACTTTCACAAGCAGCTGGCTAGTCCTAGCTTTAAGCGCGATGGTTTTCCTATGATTTTCTTAAGCTGTGTGTGCCTAATCCCAATTTATATGTGGTTGCTCAACCATAGTCAACTATCGAATTATTTAATTCTTACACTGGCATCGCTTGCTTTTCTTGGCATTGCCATTCGTTGTACGCGCGAGTCAAAGGCCGATCGCACGCGTATGCTTATTTTCTTATTTTTGATTATGAATATGATATATTGATTATTCTGAAAAGTTTGACATAGACATGTAACGCTTGGCAGGTAGAGTGCCGCAGCGCAAATGATGATTGGAGTATGATTTGACAACCGGACACGTTTTCATAGCAACCAGCCTAGATGGATATGTGGCACGCGAAACGGATGATCCCGAACATCGACTTGATTGGTTGATGAAGCAGGATACCGTGGGCGAAGATCATGGCTATGATGATTTTGTCGATAGTGTTGATGGTTTGGTAATGGGGCGTGGCTCATTTGAAACACTGCTGGCTTTCGCCCGTGGCGAAGGGGCAGAAGACATTACACAATCAGCTCCTTCAGAAACAGATGCAGAAAGCACCGACAAGTCCGGCGCCGATGAGCTGCTGGCAGAAAATCGCATCGGAGTGGTTGCCCTCCATAGCCAAGCCCAGGTTTTTGACAGGGCGGTTATCCTGCGCGGCATGACCCAAGCAGTGCGCCAGGTTGATCTGCGTGCGGAAACCTCGTCGACCGTGATCTCTGCCCCCCTGCGCAAGGGGGTGCAGGTACATAAAGGCGACGTTCTGTGCCAGCTCGATCCCGGCACCCGCCCGGCAGCGCTGCTGGAGGCTCAGGCGCGATTGACCGAAGCCCGCGCAAATATGCCCGTCTCGGAAGCCCGCCTGGAAGAGGCAAACGCAAAACTGAGCGAAGCCATTATCAAACTCACCGCCTCTGAGAAACTGTCACAGGGCGGGTATACATCAGAGACAAATCTGGCAGCGGCAAAGGCAACGGAACGGTCCGCAGTTGCCGGAGTGGCCAGCGCCAAGGGCGGGCTGGAAACCGCAAAAGCGGGTATCGAATCCGCCCTCGCCGCGGTTGGGGCTGCGCAAAAAGAAATCGAACACCTGACCATACTGGCGCCCTTCGACGGGCTGCTGGAAAGCGACAGTGCCGAGCTCGGCAGCCTGGTCCTGCCAGGTGATCTTTGTGCAACTGTCATTCAGCTCGACACCATCAAGGTAGTCGGCTTTGTGCCCGAAACCCAGGTCAACCGGG
>JAUHZG010000127.1 GCA_030425845.1 Gammaproteobacteria bacterium | reverse complement strand
GATTCCATGAGAAGACGAGGTTGATCTATCTTGATCACTATGTTTAACTTAAGAGCCTCGAGAGAGCCTTTATGATCATACAATTCTGCGATCAAGATGATGCAAATACCCAGATATGTATTATCTCAAAATGCTGTGGGTATGTCAGCTGGTAGTTCTGCATTATTTTGGTTAAGCGCATCTGCACAAGGGCGCAGAATAATTTTGACTTTGTTAGATGGAAATCCTGCACTTGCGAAAGGGGTCACAGCACAGATGCTTGGGAGAGGGTTACCCGAAAGTGCTGGGCTGAATGCAGGCAAGTCAATATTGTTTTTTCTGAGTGGCTCTATAGAATCACTTGAGGTATTGACGTCTTTGTTCGAGGGGAATCCTGAGCTTGCGGGCTCAATTACAGCAGAGATGCTATGTCATACGTCACCCCAAAGCGCAGTTTCTTTTACTGCGACACCACCAATATATTTCCTAAGTGGTTTTCCAGATGGGCTCAAGACATTATCTTATATATTAAGGGAGAATCCGGTACTTGCGGATGGACTTACAGGAGAGGAGTTAGCTCGCAGACTGCCTGAAAATGCTGAGGGACCTGCGGGTGTGTCGCTATTATATCTGTGGAGTATGTATGAAGAGTGGCAATCCACATTTTTGTTTTTATTAGAAAGGAATGAGCGTCTTGCGAGTGAAATTACAGGTGAAATGTTAGCTTACTCGTATCCCGAAAGTTTTGGAGAACATGCTGGATATTCTGCATTATATCACTTGGCTGCTAATTTCCACGAACCGAAGGTTTTATTATCCTTGCTGGATAAGAATAAAAGACTTGCAGGTCAAATGACAGGAGAGATGCTAAGTCGTACTTTGCCTAAAAGTGCGGGGGCGGCTGCTGGATTGTCGCCACTATATCAGTTGAGCACGACGCCTAGTGGGCGTTTGCTATTATTGTCTTTACTAGATATGAGTAAAGTGCTTGCAAGCCAAATTACAATCAAAATGCTAAGTCGGAGATTACCTAAAAGTGCAGGTCCTGATGCTGGACTATCGGTACTAAGCTTTTTAACCTCGACGTCAGAGGGTTGTCGGGTATTATTGACTTTGCTAGAAAAGAATCAAAATCTCGTGGGTCAAATTACAGCAAAGATGCTAAGTTATGTTTTGCCTGAAAGTGTGAGGGAGAATGCTGGATGGTCGATATTAAGTTTTCTATCAACTACTTCGGATGGGTGCAAAGTGCTGTTGTATTTGTTAGAGAAAAATAAAAAGCTTGCAGGCAAAATTAGTGGTGAAAGTTTAGCTCGAAGAGTACCCGAGAGTGCGGAGAGAGATGCGGGTATATCGGCATTATATTTATTGAGTGTTGATACTTATGGGTTCCAGGTTTTAAAATATTTGCTAGAGAGCAATCCAAGCCTTGCGGGCCAAATTACAGCTGAAATGTTAGCTTATAAGCTACCCGAAAGTGCCGGTGTTGGGGCTAGGGCTGGGTACTCGGTGTGGCTTACGTTGAGTGCTTCTTCAAAGGGGCGAGCTGTATTATTGTTTTTGCTAGAGAGCAATCCAAGCCTTGCGGGCCAAGTTACAGCTGAAATGTTAGCTCAGGAATTACCTGTGAATGAGGGTACTAATGCTGGTTTGTCAGTCTTGTACTTGTTAAGTTCCACTTCAAGCGGGCGCCCAGTATTGTTCTCTTTGCTAGAGAAGAATAAAAGTCTTGCTGGCCAAATTACAGCTGAAATGTTAGCTCAGGAATTACCAGAGAGTGCGGATACTATAGCTGGTGAATCACCATTAAAGTTTCTAGTGGGGACTGCAAACGGGCGTGTGATACTATCGTCTTTGTTAGCGGGTAACCCCGCGCTTGTATCCCACTTGGGTCTACAAGTGGTACAAAGCGGGTCACCCTCTTCTGTGCTCTCAAGCCCTATAGGCTTTTTCCCTCCAAGCGTGCCTGATAAAAATGTACAGGCATCTCCTCCACGTCAGATAGATGAAAAGACTCGCAAGGAGATGCAAGAGAGGATCTTAGCAATGACGGGGCGGTCCCCAGCTCCATCGGCCTAATTAACGAAGGCATCTAACCAACTTTCCCCAACCTGGTATGTGGCAGCTCTTAAGTCGCGTGTGAGCGTATTTACAGCGCTGAGACTAATTACAGATAACGCATAATCAAATCGCCGAGGATTTGTGTCGCGCCGCCGCGCTTTTGTCCATAAATTTCGCGATATAACCTATTCTGTCCCAAAGTCGGCTTGACGAACCGCTATTTGCTTCCTATAGTGTAATTATGTGGAGAAAAGTGGGAAATTGTGGAGTTAGGAAGTTTCACAATAGAACAGGTTGAAGCGGTATGTTTCGAGGAATTAGTGCAGTCAATATCGATACGAAGGGAAGGATGGCAATCCCGACCAAGCATCGTAATGTGCTGCAAGAAGACTTCGACGGGGCGTGTGTCGTCACCATAGATACCGAAACAAACTGTTTGCTTCTATACCCATTACATGAATGGGAAAAAATCGAAGCAAAAATAGAAGCGCTTCCCAGTTTCAACGCACAGGCCCGTCGTATACAACGCCTGTTATTAGGGCATGCGACGGAAGTGGAGCTGGATGCTAGCGGGAGAGTACTTATCCCACCTGTCTTACGAGAGTATGCCGGGTTGGAAAAAAAGACCATGCTCGTAGGGCAAGGCAAAAAATTTGAAATCTGGTCAGAGCAGGCGTGGAATACGTCTCGTGACGAGTGGCTCAAAGAGGCCGCCGGGGAAGAGGGTGAACTCTGGCCAGATGAACTAAAAAATATCTCGTTATAGAGGCTTATGAAATACAAGCACGAAACGGTTTTATTGCATGAGGCGGTAGCGGGATTGGCAATCGATCCTGAGGGGATTTATGTCGATGCGACGTTTGGCCGAGGAGGTCATTCTCGCGAGATATTAAAAGCCTTAGGGCCTAATGGGAAGTTGATTGCTTTAGATAGAGATCCCGAGGCAGTTAAGTTTGCCGAAACGGATCCATTTTTTGCGGCAGATAGCCGCTTTGTGATTGTGAAGTCTGCTTTCTCGGAGATCGAGAAAGTGGTGGCAGCGCAGGGTTGCTCCGGCAACCTTAGCGGTGTGTTAATTGATTTGGGTGTTTCTTCACCCCAGCTTGATGAAGCAGCTCGTGGGTTTAGCTTCATGCGCGAGGGCGACCTCGACATGCGTATGGATCCAAACTCAGGTATCAGCGCAAAAGACTGGCTTGCCAGTGCGGGCGTAGATGACATTGCTGATGTGATTAAGCGATTTGGTGAAGAAAAGTTAGGGAAGAAAATAGCAAATGCGATAGCCTTGAAAAGGGAAGAACAGCCGATAAATACAACAAAACAGTTGGCTGACATCGTAGAGAGTGTATGCAAACGGCGTGAACGCCACATCCACCCGGCTACGAAAACCTTTCAAGGGATTCGCATTTATATAAATAGTGAATTAGAAGAAATTAAAACATTACTAGATAATATAATAAAACTTTTAAGAGTAGGTGGACGTTTATCAGTAATTAGCTTTCACTCGTTGGAAGATAGGATTGTTAAACGTTTTATGCGTGATAACGCACGTGGCATTGATCATCCAAAGGAACTGCCCATTACAGTGGATATGGTTAACCCCAGATTAAAACTGTACGGGCGTGGACTTAAGGCAAGCGCACAAGAGATAGAGGCGAATCCTCGTTCTCGAAGTGCAGTATTAAGGATTGCGGAGAAAATATCATGAATGCTACAGCTAGAGTTTTACAACAACAAACGACTTACTCACTGTCATTATCAGCTATCAACCTAAGAGCGCTAATGCTCGTGTTGTTGATGGTCGCTACCTTGGCGTCTGCTATTGGCGTTATCTACGTCAAAGACATGAATCGTCAGCTTACCGCTGATCTACAAATGGCGCACAACAGTGCCAATACCATGCAAGTACGATGGGGACAATTATTACTCGAGCAAAGCACGCTCTCGACACAAGCACGTGTACAGCGTGTGGCACAAACCAGTTTAGGGATGACACAGTTAAACCCTAAGAATGTCATAATGGTTAGAGAGTGAATGAAACAACGATTCGATCAGGCTTAAGACACGCCGTTCTTCTTAGCCTGTTTATTGCGGGGATACTCGTCATATCATGGCGCATGTATCAATTGATGGTGGTCCAGCGCCACTTCCTCCTAGGTCAAGGCAATGCGCGTTCGATTCGTATGGTCAAAATACCTGCGTATCGAGGTATGGTAACCGACAGAAACGGTGAGCCGCTTGCGATTTCATCTCCGGTTGAGTCAGTCTGGATCAATCCTAAAGAAGCCTCACTTAAACAAGTAGGCTATAGCAAATTGGCGAAACTGATTAACCTAGATCTCTCTCATTTGCGCCACCGGCTGCAACGTAATCGTCATCGCGAGTTTATGTATCTGCGCCGTGGGTTAAACCCGTCACTGGCTAAGCAAATCAAAGCCCTTAAACTCAATGGCGTGTACTTGCGTCGTGAATACAAACGCTATTATCCAGAAGGAGAAGTGTTTGCGCATGTGGTCGGCTTTACGAATATTGATGATAAAGGGCAAGAAGGCTTAGAGCTTGCTTACAACCACTGGTTGCGAGGGATCCCTGGGCGCAAGCGGGTATTAAAAGATAGGCTTGGGCATATTGTGCAACAACTCGATCTTATTCGTGAACCCAAACCTGGCCATGACTTGGTGTTAAGCCTTGATAGACGCATTCAATATTTAGCCTATCGTGTGTTAAAAGCCGCTGTCGTCAAACATCATGCCAAATCTGGTTCGGTGGTGGTGCTCGACCCGCATACGGGAGAGATTTTAGCGATGGTGAATATGCCTTCGTTTAATCCTAACAATCGACCTAAAGACACCAATGGGCGTTATCGTAACCGTGCCGTGACGGATATCTTTGAGCCAGGTTCAACCATGAAATCGTTTAGTGTGGCCAATGCGTTAATGAGCGGTAAGTACACGGCTAGTAGTATGATAGACACGAATCCTGGCTGGATGATGTTAAACGGCAAAGAAGTACATGACGAGCATGATTTAGGGGTGATAAGTGTTACCACCGTCTTACAAAAGTCCAGTAATATGGGCGTTTCTAAGCTCACACTATCATTGGAACCAAACAGTCTGTGGGATTTATTGCATAACTTAGGCTTTGGGACTCTCACGGGCAGTAACTTCCCGGGGGAGAGTGCGGGTATATTACCTCATCATAAAAAATGGTCGGATATCACACTGGCGACACTCTCATTTGGCTATGGAGTAGCGGTGACGGATCTGCAATTAGCGCGCGCGTATGGGGCACTCGCGGACGGCGGTGTATTAAAACCTATCTCTTTTTTACGTGTAGAGCATAGCCCCAAGGGGAAGCCTGTGATGTCTGCTACAGTGGCGCACTCAATTTTGACTATGCTTCAGACCGTGATCGAAAAAGGTGGAACCGCGCCTGCGGCGAGGGTGCCGGGGTATCATGTGACAGGCAAAACTGGCACAACACGTATGATAGGGCCGAACGGCTATGAAAGAGGACATCATACTGCGATTTTCGTGGGGGTGGCACCCGTAGAGCACCCCCGCTTAGTGATAAGTGTTGAAGTCACCGATCCGAAAGGGCAATATTACGGTGGGTTAGTGGCAGCGCCAATTTTCTCAAAAGTGATGGGCGGAGCACTGCGAATTTTAGATGTAACACCAGACAATCCCGGTACCAGTGTGAGTTGATAAGATGGCGATGACAGTAGCACAATTACTCCAAGGACTGGTGGAGCACGTCGCCCATGGAGCGGTGTGCGTGTCTGGCATAAGTCTCTCTAGTCAAACGATACAGCCTGGCTATGCTTTTGTTGCGCTTGGCCGAGGACATGATTTTATTCCTGAAGCCGTTAGCAAAGAAGCAAGTGTCATTTTGTGTGAGCAGGCGCCTAGTGAGAGCCTGACAACACCGGTGATAGTGCTTGAGAACTTAAGCACTCATTGTGGAGAACTTGCTGCCCGTTTTTATCAAATTGCCAATAGTGATTGCCATATTATCGGGGTGACAGGGACCAATGGCAAAACATCAGTCAGCACGTTTTGTCGTCAAATCTGGCTGGAAATGGGCCTGAAGGCTGTAAATTTAGGCACCACAGGGGTCGAAGGGGCGTGGTCTGCGCCATTGGCGCATACGACACCAGAACCGATC
>JAUHZG010000126.1 GCA_030425845.1 Gammaproteobacteria bacterium | reverse complement strand
GGTGGCGAGCGCTCACACTTGCTGCAAGATAAAAGCATCGTCTTACTCTTTGACAAAGCCTCTACCCGCACACGCTGTGCATTTGAAGTCGCCGCCCACGATGAAGGCGCCAATGTCACTTTTTTATCGAATAGTCACATGAGCCACAAAGAGTCTCTCGAAGATACCGCCAAAGTCTTAGGGCGCTTTTATGATGGCATTGAGTACCGCGGCTTTGCCCACGAAACCGTTACACAGTTAGCCAAACACGCCGGCGTCCCCGTGTGGAATGGCTTAACCGACCGTTACCATCCCACGCAAATTCTCGCTGACTTACTCACGTTGCAAGAACATGTGGCTAAACCACTTAATAAAGTGAAACTTGTCTACCTGGGTGATGCGCGTAATAACATGGGGAACTCTCTTTTGATTGGCGCCGCCAAGATGGGGCTAGAATTCGTTGCGTGTGCCCCCAAAGCCTTACAACCCGATACAGCTCTTATTGAGCAATGCCAAGCGATTGCCGCTAAGACCGGTGCGCGCTTAGCGTTTACAGAAGATGTAGCGCAAGGTGTTGCGGGTGCTGATGCGCTATACACTGATGTCTGGGTGTCAATGGGCGAAGAAAGTGCGTGGGAAGAGCGCATTAAATTACTGACGCCCTATCAAGTTAACCAGTCGGTATTATCTGCCACGAATAATCCTGATTGCCTGTTTATGCACTGTTTACCGGCCTTTCATGACGGTGAAACTGAAGTTGGCAAAAACCTCTCTGAGAAATACGGCTTAACCGAACTTGAAGTGACCGATGACGTCTTTCGCTCACGCCACTCAGTTGTCTTTGATCAAGCCGAGAACCGCATGCATACGATTAAAGCCGTGATGGTGGCAACCATAGGAGAACATTGAGGATGAAAGTTTATTCTGAAATTGCCCCCCTAAAAAAAGTTATCCTGCATCGCCCTGGCTTATCGCTAGAGCGTTTAACGCCACAAAACTGTCAAGAACTTTTATTTGACGATGTCTTGTGGCCGGAGCGTGCACGAGAAGAGCATGATAAGTTCGCCGCATTACTACGTGACAATGGCGCAACCGTGTATTTACTGCATGAACTATTAGAACAAACACTGGCTATTGATGAAGCAAAGACGTGGTTACTTGGAAAAACCGTCTCCACAACCTACGCCAACTCAGAGATGAATGAAGTCTTACTCGAGTATTTGTCTGAGTTGTCGAATTCAGCGCTGGCACGAGCCTTACTTGGCGGCGTCATTGTCGCTGAACTAGAGGGCAAACCTTTTGGACTAGTACACAGTGTCCTTGAAGCGTATGACTTTGTGCTTCCCCCTCTTCCTAACCATTTATTCACACGCGATACTTCTTGCGTCATAGGTAACGGCGTATCCATTAATGCCATGGCATTTAACGCTAGACACCGAGAAACGCTACATTTCGCCGCTATCTACCGTTATCACCCTCTTTTTACAAAGAACCCAGCACCGATTTGGTTTGACGGCAGTCGTAACTTAGAGCCACTGGCAACCATTGAAGGTGGCGATGTGTTGGTGATAAGTGAGGATTGTGTCCTGATTGGTGTGAGTCAACGCACACGACCACAAACGATTGAGACACTGGCAAAAAGTTTATTTGCGGGTAGTGAATTTCAACAAATCATCGCGATAGAGATTGATAAAGCCCGTGCCTCTATGCATTTAGATACCGTGATGACCATGGTTGATTATGCCACGTTTTGTGTGGCTTTCCCTGATTATCCTATTCGCAGTTGGAGTATTTATCCTAGTGATAACGCTGAGCTGCGTGTAGTCGAAGAAAGTAACTTCTTTCGCGCTGTTGCCAGCGCACTTCATGTTGAGAAGCTCAAGCTCATTTTCCCGGGTAATGATTATTTCGCGGCGAGACGTGAGCAATGGACCGATGCCAGTAACCTCTTAGCATTAGCACCAGGAAAAGTCATCGCCTACGATCGCAATACCCAAATGAATGCCAAACTGCGCGCAGAAGGAATCGAAGTTCTCACTATCGAAGGGGCGGAGCTCAGTCACGGACGTGGTGGTGCGCGCTGTATGTCCTGCCCGCTTGAACGGGAGCACAATTAAATGCGAATTGTGATTGCCATTGGCGGCAACGCCCTTTTACAGCATGGCGAGATAGCAAGCTTTTCCCACATGCAAACGCACGTCGAACAATGTGCTAAAGCGCTAGCGCCCGTGTGCCAAGTGCATGAGGTAGTCCTCGTTCATGGCAACGGCCCACAAGTGGGTTTGCTTGCACTCCAAAATCACGCCTATAAAACCGTGCCCGCATACCCGCTTGACTGTTTAGTCGCGGAAAGCCAAGGCTTGATAGGTTACTTACTGCAACTAGCGTTAGCAAATGTGTTAACTCGGCAGACCTGTGTGACACTACTAACGCAAGTAGAGGTAGCCAATGACGATCCAGCCTTTCGCACACCCACTAAACCTATTGGTCCTTTTTACACTAGCGCCGAAAAGCGTGCGCTCGAATCCGAACAGCCGCATTGGACCTTCACTCAAATGAATGACGAATGGCGCCGTGTAGTCGCCTCACCTGCACCAAAGGCGATAATCGAGCAATCGGCTATTAGTCAAGCGCTTGCTAACAAACAACTGGTGATCACCTGTGGCGGCGGCGGGATCCCCGTTCAGCGCGATGCCAGTGGCAAGCTTAGCGGTATCGAAGCCGTTATTGATAAAGACGCCAGTGCCGCCTTATTAGCACGTAAGTTGAACGCGGATAGATTAATCATCCTAACCGATGTTGACGGCGTTTATCAGGATTATGGCCTCAAGTCTGCGCATTTACTCACTACCCTCTCAATCGATGAAGCCAATCAACTACAACTTGCCCAAGGCTCAATGGCACCTAAGGTAGAGGCATGTGTTGATTTTGTCACTAAAACGGGAAAGACAGCGGCTATTGGCAATCTAAATCAGATCTCAGCTATTCTTGCTGGCGAAAAAGGGACGCGCATTAACTTAAATAAAGCGCTAGCCTAAAGATAATACCGACATAAATCAGCATAACCCCAGTGAACAGGCGAATATAGCTAGTTAAGCCAAAGCGCCAGCCTGATACTAATGATTGACGAAGCGCGACAGTCATCAACGTTATAATACAAATCATATAACCCAAGATCATCGATAAGCTACCAAAGGAATAGGGTAAGCGATAAAGTAGTACTGCAAGCCCCAGATGTAACAACAGCAACGCGACATGTCGGTGGGAAGTATCTGTTGTATTAAAGAAAACACATAGGGCCAATAACCCATTAATCACCTGCGGTAAAATATAAAGTAGTAGATAGCCATCGGCTAAGCCCGCTTGCGCTTGCATTACAGTCGCATTCACTTTGCCAGTAAAAGACTGGTTGGCCCACGACGGTGTACCTGAATGACTGTTCTTGAATGTTTTTGGCGAATACTCTTGCAGCTTTAGGGCTTGTTGTTCACGCTTTTGTGGTGTGGACGCAACGCCTTGGGTATTTGTAGGAACCGGCACCGCAGGGAAGCTATCAGATTGAGCAGCCTGTGCCAACGGCAACCAACAAAGAAAGAGGCAGACTAATAAGAATTGAATGGTATTTTTCATGTATCCTCTCTTAGATATCACAATCCGGCTGACTCTCTGGTGCCGCTCTTTGCACACAGTCGAGTGTCAGACAATGCGCATAAACACTCTCTATCGTGGGGTAGTTATCCATGGCCACCGCGAACCGTTTCGCGTTATAGACTTGCGGGATCAAGCAACAATCCGCCCAGCTTAAGTGCTCGCCTAACGCGTACTGACCATTAGAGCATTTACTGAGCGTCTTCTCAATAGCAGCAAACCCTTCATGAATCCAATGCGCGTACCATTCACTCTTTTGTTCATCTGTAACTGCGAGTGTTGATTTTAAGTATTTGAGTACCCGCAAATTATCAAGTGGGTGAATGTCACAGGCAATGGTTTGTACCAGTTGATGCATCAACGCACGTGAAGCAAAGTCGGTAGGCACAAGCGAGTGTTGTGGGTATTTTTCTTCAAGGTAAGTCAAAACCGCAACCGATTGTGAGAGTGTCATTTCGCCATCGATAAGCAGTGGCACTAAGCCTTGCGGGTTTTTCGCAAGATACTCAGGGTGAGTATGCTCCCCCCCATGATTAACCAGGTGCACCGAGATGATTTCATGTGGGAGTTGTTTGTAATTAAGCGCAATACGTACCCTGTACGCCGCACTGGAGCGAAAATAACTGTAAAGTTGAATCATAGCTTTCCTGTTTATCTGGTTGTATTTCCCTTTGCCGTAGAGGGATTTACGCACAGCGCGTAAGTCACCACTCTCATCGTAGGTTACGGCCGCGGCCCTAACCTACATGCTGTATTTATTGGATAGTCCGGTCAAGCCGGACTATGACACTAGCATGGCCCGCAGGATGACATCACAGCCGTTCAAATAAAGCCGCAGCCCCCATACCCGTACCGATACACATGGTTACCATACCATAACGTCCACCCTTACGAGCTAGGCCATGTAAACAGGTCGCAGCTCGAATGGCCCCTGTCGCGCCCAGTGGATGCCCCAAGGCAATCGCCCCCCCACATGGATTAACCTTCGCGGGATCGAGTTGTAATTCATTTATCACGGCAAGCGACTGGGAAGCAAAAGCTTCGTTAAGCTCAATCCAATCTACACTCTCTTGTGAAATACCAGCGTGTTTTAAGACTTCTGGAATGGCAACAACAGGACCTATCCCCATCACTTCAGGAGCCACCCCTTTCACCGCAAAATCCACGTAGCGGGCGATAGGCGTTAACTGATATTTCGCAATCGCTTCTTTGCTTGCCAGTAATAAAACACCAGCGCCATCGCTCACCTGCGAGGCATTGCCCGCAGTCACAGTGCCTTGCATATCAAAAACAGGTCTAAGCTTAGCTAGTGCTTCTAGGGTTGACTGGGCACGTGGCCCTTCATCTTTGTCCACCACCACTTCTCGCACAGAGATCCCTTCTGGGCTAGGCATTTTATGCGCTACTGTAATAGGCACAATCTCATCAGCAAAAGCATTAGACTCTTGTGCCGCTAACGCGCGCTGATGACTGGTAAGCGCAAATTCATCTTGTTGTTCACGGCTGATCTCCCAACGCTTCGCGACTTTTTCAGCGGTGATCCCCATATTGTAGGCAATCGCACGATGTTCACCATGTCCTGTAAATATCAGTGGATTAACCGATAGTTTATGCCCGCCAAGTGGCACCACACTCATACTTTCTGAGCCACCTGCAATAATCAAATCGGCACGTCCTAGCGCTATCTGATCGGCCGCCAACGCAATAGATTGAATACCTGACGAGCAAAAGCGATTAATTGTCATGCCCGGCACAGACTCAGGCAACCCCGCTAATAACAAAGCATTACGCGCCATATTCATCCCTTGCTCAGCTTCTGGCATGGCGCAACCGATAATCACGTCAGCAATATTTTCCCAGTCGACTTTAGGAAACTGTGCCATCATATCTTGCAGCAAATTTACTAGCAATGTATCTGGACGCACCGTCGCAAAAGCACGCTTTGCTTTACCTACCGCTGTACGCTTTGCATAAACAATATAAACCTCTTGGTTACTCATGTGATCTCCTTAGTTTCTTAGCGGCTTGCCGGTGTTAAGTGTGTGTGCAATTCGCTCCTGTGTCAGAGGTTCCATTGCAAGCTTGACGAAATAATCTCGCTCTAGTTTTAACAACCATTCCTCGGTTACAACGGTGTTCTCATCGATAGGCCCCCCGCACATCACAGCCGCCACATCGCGTGCAACCTTGGCATCGTATTCACTAATAAAATGCCCTTCGTAAAAGTTCGTTAACAACGCATCAACATTGGCAAGCCCTGCTTCACCTAGGACCCTGATGTGTGGACGTGCCGGAGCGACATAATTCGCCGCGAATAATAGTTTGGCTTGTACACAGGCGACGTAAAGTAACTCTTCTTTACTAAAGAGGATCAGATCCTCTTCACGCAAAAAGCCACGGGCTTTGGCATCATGAAAGTCAACAAAGATGGCGGCATCGATTCCTTTGTGGAAAAGCCATCGAAAGAAGAGCTGTCCAAATGGACTTCCCCGGTTTCCAGAGAAAACAAAAAAGCAGGGAAACATTATTTGGCCAGTATGGGCATCTATATTTTTTCCAAAAATGCCCTGAAAAGCCTTTTCAAGCAACACCCTTCGGCCAATGATTTTGGCAAAGAAATCATACCTGCGGCCATCGGATCAGACCGTAAAGTGGTCAGCTACGAGTACAACGGGT
>JAUHZG010000125.1 GCA_030425845.1 Gammaproteobacteria bacterium | reverse complement strand
ACTGGCCGAGTTGCGAAAAGACTTTTTCTTGGGCTTTTTCTCGGATAGAACAGGTATTGAGTAGCAATACATCCGCCTCTGACTCATCGAGCGTTAAGCTACATTGGCCACTCGCCATCAACACATCCCCCATCTTGGTGGAGTCGTATTCATTCATCTGACAGCCGTTGGTTTTAATGTAGAGCTTACGCATAGTGCCTCCTTTTTTTCGTGCGCGCGATTGTAGCACGGCTAGGCCATTTTCCGCTATGAACGGTGGGGTCAAGCGGCTTTTCTACCTATGGGGTGGTTACTAAGACTTACTCCCAGCTTAACTTATTGATTATTCGTTGATGGCAAAAGCGCCATACGTGAGAAAATGACTTTTGCGACGCGAGGGATTTTGCTGTCTAAAGGTAATAATGGTAGACTATTGACCAATAGGCTAGCGAATGTTTATATAAGGAATCCCTATGCCATCTGAACAACCCAATGCACTACCTTCACCGGAGATTAACCAACTCTTATTAGCGCTGATTGAATCGAGTGGTCGACACTTTGCGGCTAAACGTCTCAAGCGCGCGCTGTTGGCAGAGGGCGTTAGTGAGACAGAAACTTCAAATGAACAGTGGCTGTCTGACTGTCAAAAGCAATTACGGGCGGGGTATGATGATTCAGAGCGTTTAGCTGAAATAGTAGGACAGAAACGCTTTGTAGATTTCTCTAGAGATTATATGCAAGCACTGCAAGGCTATTTGGAGCAGTTACCTGATTCAGACGCGAGTATTACTTCTGAAAACAAAGTAAAACTTATCAATTTTTTAAAAAAGGTGCAGGGTACTGATTCGTTATTGAATAGAGCTGGGTTTCGCGGGACCGCTAGTAGCTGGAATTGTCTAGTCAAATTGCTTGAGCTCTCGCAACGTTCAGAACACCAAGCAGAAGCACGTAAAATGCTCCCTTTAATGGCTGAGCTTGTTAAGCAAATGCCACTTAAGTATGTGATGCAACAAGACTACGAGCCCCTAGATGCGATGCCAGCACTCGTGCAAGATCTGTTTTCATCGAATGAAGATTGTACCGAAGAGGTGATCGTTGATGGGGTAATATGTCGGGTGAGACCTTCTGAGACAGCTTTATTTTCAGCGTTAGTTGTCACTGAGACTGAGCAAGATAAATTTAGCAGACTGACTAAGCACCAGCAGCTCATCTCTACCTGTTTACGAGGCTCTCGGCGAGATAAAGAGAATACGGTTAACTTCCTCCTTCTCTTGCGACAATTAATGGCAAAGCCAAGTAAAGCAGAGTTGACAGACAAGCAAATAGAGTTTTGTTTAAGCTATTTGAGTGCTATGTTAACAGCGTCTTATAAATTACCAGTACAACTTACAATAAAGCTCGGTGAGCCGATACAAACTAGAGTAGCGATTAATCCAAAAGACGCCAGTGTCGCGGAGGATGCTGGGCTAGGGGTTGAGCTGGTTATAGTAGGCGATTCTGAACAACGGCAGTCATTATGTATTAAAGCAGGCGATAACGAACCGCTACCGTTAACCCAGCTTGACACCTTTATGGCTAGGGAGAATGAAGCTCGCTTAACAAGAGTTCAGAATAAACTCTTACACATGAGTGAAGAGGAAACTCCTACGTTAGAACAGCTCCCACAAGGCCAACTGCTTGCCTACCTGCTAATCAAACTTAAGGATTTTACTAATTCAGAGCTGAGTTCATCGCAACGTATGACAGAGCTGTTGGCGTTAATTAGTCCGCTGGCGAACTTGCACTTCGATGACGATGAACAAATGCAAAGAGAGTTTACGGCTGTTTTAAGAGGGTTCATTGCTGCGCGTGAAGATGCGGCTGCTCCCACTGGTGCATTGATTGCGTTTTGTGATAAGTACCAAACAGCACTTGCTGCGCGCATGTCAGTTGAGCTGATTAGTGGGGAACAACGTACAGCTTTGCTAGCGTATTTTTCAAGATTGACAGAGGTACACAAGTTACAAGGTGAATATAGGGCGGCTTTACTCGGCCATGCTGGCGTTCCTGCAACTAAGATTTCTGCTGATGATGCGCGTGTTCCTCAACATGTATTAGACAGTGCTGATGCAAAAGCGATGTTTGCTGGGGCTTTTTGGCATTACAGAGAATTTGTACTTGACATGTCAGCCTTACGTCCATTGCTGACTGATAAGCAGCAGCAAGCACTAGACGCCATTACTACTGAACTTGCTAAGCAGCCAGCACCTAGCGATAGGCAAATGATAGAGAAGGTAGCAGCGTTTGTTGAATCTGTAGAACGTGATGCCGAAGCGTCTAGACAAGAACAACTTGCACATGACTCCCTATTACAGGAGTTAAGGAGAATAGTTGGGCAAGGTCGCTCAGTTTCGAATAAGAATAACCAGCGTGAGGAATTCAGACGTGTGGCTTTAGCTATCAAAGCTAGATTGTTCGAGCGGCTTGAGAATGCGGCCAGCGTGGCCAGTCAATCCGCCCTGACACAAGTTGCGCATGCTGAAGCGTTACTCGCACCAACAAGACCTGAAACAGATGCGTCCGACGCATTAGCTAGTTCTCCTCGTGCGCTTCCTGACGCGCAGCGAGCCGCTCAGATAAATTTTGAGGTGGATCCTTTGCAGCAACCAAAACAGTTGGAACGACATGTGCAGGCGTTTGCTGCACGCAGTACTGACTTGACAGGTGACGTCGCGGCCACAGGTGATGCGTTGACAGAACTTCGCATGTTAACGCAGCGTGTACTCGAGTTCGTCGGACTGGATATTGATGTTTCACGACAGGGGCATGCAGAACTCATCGACGTGCTAGCCTCTCGTGTCGCACCCAAAATGAAATTACCACAGGAACAAGTTGATCCTGCTTTACCAGTTAACCCTTTACAGCAGGCGCAGGCGAAACGAGCAAGAGCAAACAAAACACTTAGCCTATGGTACCTACAGAATTTATTACATAAACTAAATCTATTACCTCTAAGTGAAAACGCTCTAAAAACACTTGTGCTAGGCGCTGCTGACGCAACACTTTTGGATAAAGAGAAACTTCTAGCTACCTTGCTCAAACCGGTTATTGTTGAGTTAGGGCTCGACCTTATTGAAGTGGTGCGTGCCTTTGAAGTGGGGATGCCTGATGGCTATCAATCGGGTTTGACGACTGAGTCACTTGCATTGTTCAAAGCTCCCCACGATTTATCATCTACACAACTTGCACGCTTCATTGACGCCATCGCCTGCCACAATGACTATTCTCTCAACCCTAAACAGGAAACAGAGGAGACACCCACAGATTTACTTTGGACGTTTGGCCTTACTGAGAATTGTGTTAGTGACGGCGCGACAGAGGATCAAGTCGTCGAATTCGTTACTAGTGCCCTTAGGCTTACTCAGGATGAGAAGGCCAGAGCAAGTGAGCGTCTTAAAAAACGTGCGAACGACTACCAAAATCTAACTTTCCCACCAAGCAAATTCATTAAAGCGTTTACACTGGCAATCGAGGCTGATTTAGTGGCTTCGCATCTGATTGCAGATGCACAAGAAAGCCGCGAACCACAAGCACCTAATGCTACACCAACGCTACATTTGTCCGAACAAACCAAAGACGCTTTGCAGGAAGTCGTGTTAAATGTGATTTTTAACCTACCTAGCACGTGGCACTCACTCGAAGCTAATCAACTTGAAGCGACGCTTATTGATTTGTTTAAGCACTTAAGCGCATTGGGCTTAACGGACATGAAGGGACAGTCGCTTTTAGACAAGGCCAGAGAGCTTAGTGTTGCATTGATGACAGCACCAGAGTCGTCTGTGCTGACATCTGAGGCGCTCGCGGAAAAATTAACAGATGCGCTTGCTACGCATTGTCAGAAGGTGCAGTTATCCAAGCATCGGTATGCGGTGCTCGCACGCCATTTGTACCAAGATGACGTCGAAACGCTTTTAGCGCCTGAGTCTGCGCCAGTAGTAGAACCTCAAGGTGATGATGAGGTGGCGGCAGATCCGCGAGCGACAGGGACGCTGGTGCACTCGCCTCAGGAACTCAATTTTGATCAAACACAGATGTTTAACTACGTAAGTAAGTTTTCTGCAAAACCGCCTTTTGCGCTTAGGGTAGCGATTGGGGAGGATGAGCTAGAAAAGGGACTGAGTGACTTTGCCACCTTGCATAAACACTTAAGCACAGCGAGTGGGTTGGCAGCAAACGACTTTCGTCTTGTGGACAATCTTTCAGAGGTTATGGATTTTATTCAGCGAGAGCTTGGTTCGCGTGTGACACCTTTACAAGTTTACAGCGCGGTGATGTCCGCTTGGCGTAAGTTCCATGAGGTTCAAAATGCGCGTGATTTATCGACGTTCGAGAACGCTGTTGTTCAAAGTATCCTTGAGGCCGGTGCGGCAATGGCAGGAAATGATCGCATCAACCCATTCCAAGCCGCCTTTGAAGCTCGTTGGAGAGCTTGCCACCCGTTAGAACCTTTACCTACAGTTGAGGGGGGTAAACCACTTGGTGAGAGGCTTAAGAATGCAGAGAATGAAACGTTGGGGGATTATGTCGCGAGGTTATTATCGAATGAAACAGTCACTGACGACGATAGTTTCACCTTAACTAACCCTATGGCAGTCGCACGTTGTGCCAACCGAATTCGTCGCGGCATTGGTGATGTGCTTGACGGGCATATCGATTTTTCTCTGTACGATGATCAGAACGAGGTGCTCACTGACGCTGCAAGTGAGGCAGTAGTTGACTTTATAAGAGCACGTTTACCAGCGTCAAATCAAGGAGACTCGCGGCAGTGTTATTATGACCTGTTGGCAACTTTACGCCATGAAGTAGAGGAAACAAGTCAACGAATTAACGTCGGGGCTATTACTCGTGCTGTCAATGAAGCAGAGGTCGCTGAGAGAGCGGCTGTTGCTGCTGATGCAGCTTGGCAGGCGGCGGTAAACGAGCCTCAATCTAACCATGAAGAGAGGACGCGACTCAGAAATAGCTTTATGGAAGCACGTGATTTGGCACAAGAAAAGAGAGGGGAAGTCAATCATAAATATACTCCCGATGCCGTTGTAACGGCTTTAGAACGAAGCAGGTTTGATCCATTTGTTTTTAGTGTTGCAGCAGATAGGCTAGTGGCACAGTTTGCAGCTAGGAAAGCGTTTAATGCCGAAAATGTACAAGCATTAATGGGCGCACTACGCGAAATTAGAATTCGCACAGGAAGTGTTGTTGCAGGCACTTACCAACTCGCCGCTGCTGCTGATCATCGAAGATACCCTATTCCTGCTTCTGTAGGCGGTTACCTGATAGGACCTGCGCTTTTGCGCGCAGCTACCTCATATTTTACAGAGGCTGCCGCAAGTAGCGAGTTGCCAGCGAATACGTCACTTTTACTTGGCTCTATACTTGGACCTGCTCTCTTCTATGCGGGTGAGCAAACACGGGTGCTAATAAGAAACTATTGGTCTGATAGACCTCGTCATGCTCAAATGGCTGAGCTAGGTGACTTACGTGATGCGCTATCAGCGGTACCTTCTCAAAATACTGGGCGCGGGACCGATAACTTTGATGAGGTTACACAAGCGCTTGAAACATGTGCTTATCATCCGAGCATCAATAGCGTTTGTATTAACGCTATATTGGCGTCTAATGTTGAAGATGGTGTTCCTCTGGTTAGCGCAAGCGAACCAACAACGCTCTATCGAAAGACAGGAGCGCTTTCGGGCGAGCCCTTAGTTACACTTAAAGTTGAGCAAGCACAAGAACCCGCGCAAGTTGTACAAGCAACTATCCGCTTGTGTGAAGACTCGTATCAAGAGTACTCGAGAGTCTACCAACAATGGCTCAAAGGGTTGGCCATGGGAGAAGCGACTGCGCTCGAGAGCTCTTCTCGTCTGCTAATGATGGCGCCAGTGCTCGCTGCGCGTGTTGAGCAGCTAAAGTTAACGGTTTTTGAAGACGCCAGTGCATTAGCGTCTATGGATGCGGTGTTGAGCGATGTCTTAGATAAGATGCGTCAGCTTGCTCAACATGACTATACCCAAAAAGCCATGAATAATATCCTCACCCAAATGATGGATACGCGTCGTGACTTTATCAAGGTGACTTCCGTGGAAGGGCACTCGGGTTATGCCGCATTAGTGCGAGAAGTGTTGAATAGTGCAGAAGAGCCGGCCTTATCAACTCCAACACCAACACCTCAAGTAGCCTCGTTGCTAGCCGAACAGTTGACTCGTAACCAGCGAACACTATCATTAAAAGTACTATTAGCTAAGTCGACACTTCTATCCCAATTATTTATCAAGCAAAGTTTAACTAGGCAAGAAGTAGCGCTATTTGCACGTACCGCGGATGAGGTCCATCAGCTACTCCT
>JAUHZG010000124.1 GCA_030425845.1 Gammaproteobacteria bacterium | reverse complement strand
GCGATATCCAAATGGAATAGTTGTGAAGTGGGATAGCGAAAAGGGGTAATTCTGATGTCGAAGAAGAGAAAGGCAGAACGTAATTTAATTGTAGGTCTAGATATTGGCACGTCTAAAGTCGTCGCTTTAGTCGGTGAGATTTGTGCCGATGGCACTATCAATGTGGTAGGCATGGGCTCCCATCCTTCTCGTGGTCTTAAGCGTGGTGTGGTTGTTAATATTGAGTCGACTGTACAATCTATCCAACGCGCCGTGGAAGAAGCTGAGTTAATGGCGGGTTGCCAAATTCATTCTGTTTACGCTGGCATTGCTGGTAGCCATATTCGCAGCCTAAATTCTCATGGCATTGTGGCTATTCGCGATCGGGAAGTGACACAGGCAGATATCGACAGAGTGATTGATGCAGCTAAAGCCGTTGCTATCCCCGCCGATCAAAAGATCCTGCACATCCTCCCGCAAGAATTTATCATCGACAATCAAGAGGGGATTCGTGAACCTTATGGTATGTCGGGTGTGCGTTTAGAGGCGCGCGTACATATGGTCACTGGTGCGGTGAGTGCCGCACAGAATATCGTTAAGTGTGTCAGACGTTGTGGCCTTGAGGTGATTGATGTCATTTTAGAGCAGTTAGCCTCAAGTTACTCTGTCCTTTCTGATGATGAGAAAGAGCTCGGGGTATGCTTAGTCGATATTGGTGGCGGTACCACTGATATTGCTATCTTTGCCGATGGCGCGATTCGCCATACCGCGGTGATCCCAATTGCCGGCGATCAAGTCACCAATGATGTTGCTATTGCACTTCGTACGCCTTCTCAAGCCGCTGAAGTGATTAAGATGGAAAATGCTTGTGCCATTCCTGAGCTTGCTAACAGCAAAAATGCTATCGAAGTGCCTTCAGTGGGCGAGCGCCCAGGACGTCGTATCAGCTCTAAAGCACTGGCTGAGATTGTTGGGGCTCGTTATGAAGAGCTTTTCACCTTGATCCAAGCCGAGTTACGTCGCAGTGGTTTTGAAGATATTTTAGCGGCAGGTATTGTCCTCACTGGTGGTGCATCTAAAGTCGAAGGCGCAGTGAACCTCGCTGAATCAATCTTTAGAATGCCGGTGCGCAGTGGGGTGCCTCAACATGTAACTGGCATGTCAGAAGTGCTGGATAATCCTATTTTTGCGACAGGTGCAGGGCTACTACACTACGGCGCTCAGCAGCAAATTGACAAGCCAGCGCAGCTCGTCGTACCAAGAGGCGTACAAAATGTCTTTGGGCGGATGCGGCAGTGGTTTGCTGGTAACTTCTAGAGATATAGGAGGGACGCGGTGCGCGCTATGCTTCGTTATAAGCTCGCTCAAAGTCGGTCATTTGCTACATGCAAACTCCCTCCTTTGAGGAGGGCTGACGAGAAACGCGCTATACTGCGTTAAAAGTAAATTCGAAATCGGTCATTTACTACTCGTAAACTCCCTCATTCTCATTCTCATTCACTTTTGCCTTGTCTAGCACGTTTCTCGTCAGCCCTCTAGTTTCGTGGAGCTGGTTGTAGTGTAGGCTAGGCCTGCGGCCGTAACCGATGGTGGATTACGCGCTTTACGCTAATCCCCCGACAAGAGAGCTGCTCTCATACATTCGACTCTAACGGTCGCGAAATGACCACACTTACTGAACTCAACTACTTGCAAAGCCACTCCTGGTGCGGCAGGTTAGCAATTGCGCATGTCACTAAAAAGAGCGATTTTTCATTTGACATGTTGCCACTGATTGTTAACCATTGGTTTAATACGTCTTAAGACAACTATATATTGTGTTTCCCAAGGAGTAGAGCATGTTTGATTTAGAAAATAGTAGCCAAGATGCAGTTATCAAAGTATTTGGTGTTGGTGGTGCTGGCGGTAATGCTGTTGAGCACATGCTGCAAGAGAACATTAACGGTGTTGATTTCATTTGTGCCAACACTGACGCACAAGCACTCAAAAATTCTACTGCACCTGTGACGGTTCAGCTTGGTAACGAAATCACTAAGGGCCTTGGCGCCGGTGCTGATCCCTCTGTGGGGCGTCAAGCGGCAGAAGAGGACAGAGACAACCTTCGCGAGCTATTGATTGGTTCTGATATGGTATTCATCACGGCCGGTATGGGGGGGGGTACTGGTACCGGTGGTGCGCCAGTGATTGCAGAAGTGGCGAAAGAGTTAGGCATCTTAACAGTTGCTGTTGTCACTAAGCCGTTTTCATTTGAAGGCCGTAACCGTATGCAAGTTGCAGAACAAGGGATCAAAGAACTAAGTGAATACGTTGATTCATTGATCACAATCCCTAACAATAAGCTACTTAGTGTTCTAGGTAAAAACATTTCTCTATTAAACGCATTCAAAGCGGCTAACAATGTGTTGCTTGGGGCAGTTCAGGGGATCGCAGATCTTATTACGCGTCCTGGTTTGATTAATGTCGACTTTGCTGACGTACGTACCGTGATGTCTGAAATGGGTATGGCTATGATGGGGACAGGTTCTTCTTCTGGTGAGAACCGTGCACGTGAAGCCGCTGAAGCTGCAGTGGCTAGTCCATTATTAGAAGATATCAATCTTTCGGGTGCTAAAGGCGTCTTGGTCAATATTACTTCTGGCCTTGATATGTCAATTGGTGAATTCGAAGAAGTGGGTGATGTAGTGAAAGCATTCACTTCTGATGGCGCGACTGTTGTTGTCGGTACCGTTATTGATCCAGAGTTAACCGATGAAATGCGAGTGACAGTTGTAGCGACAGGTCTTGGTACACCCAATGATACACGTGCCACTGTCTCAACTGGTCATGGCTTTAGTACCAAAACAGATGGCTCTATCGATTACCAATCGCTAGAGCGTCCTGCTGTTATGCGCAATCAAGGTGAGCGTGTGAGCACGCCCCACGTGAGTACTTCTAAGCCTGTCACACCTACGGCGAAGCAAAATGCTGAGTCTGACTCCGATGTGGATTACTTAGATATTCCTGCATTTTTACGTCGTCAAGAAGAGGTCTAGCGCTAAAAGCTAGTAACATCCATAAAAATGTGTGTAAAATGAGAGAAAGTCGCCAAAAAGGGGTGATTTTCTCTCATTTTCGTATAGAATGTCCGCCGACTGAGGGACAGTGGGGTAGGTTGATGTGAAGGGATGCTGATAGCCCCCCTTTGCAATAACTGATTGAATATATAGGCGATATTTTAAAATGATACGACAAAGAACTCTAAAGAATCCTATCAAAGCCACTGGGGTTGGCGTCCACACGGGGAAAAAAATCTACCTCACTTTACGTCCTGCGCCCGTTGATAGCGGTATTGTCTTTCGCCGCACGGACTTAGATGAAGTTGTTGAAATTCCAGGTACCGTTGAGAATGTCGGTGATACTCGCATGTCGACTACATTGGCCAATGGGCAAGTGAGAGTCTCTACTGTTGAACACTTGATGTCAGCGTTAGCCGGCTTAGGCATTGACAATGCTTATATTGACGTGTCTGCCAGTGAAATTCCTATCATGGATGGGAGTGCCGCGCCGTTTGTTTTCTTATTACAATCTGCTGGGGTAGAAGAGCAACCCGCTTTGAAACGTTTCATCCGAATCAAAGAAACAGTGCGTATCGAAGAGGGTGATAAGTGGGCAGAGTTACACCCGTATGATGGTTTTCGTATTTCCTTCACTTTGGATTTCGATCATCCCGTATTCGAGCATAATGCACAGTCTGCCTCTGTGAACCTGACGGCATTAACCTTTAGCAAAGAAATCAGTCGCGCACGGACATTTGGTTTTGTTAGCGATTATGAAAAATTGCGCGAACAAGATTTAGCGCGTGGCGCCAGCCTTGATAACACTATCGTCCTTGATGAGTACCGTACACTAAACGAAGACGGCTTGCGTTACCCGGATGAATTCGTGAAACACAAGATCCTAGATGCTGTTGGTGACATGTACTTACTAGGTTCTCCTGTGATTGGGCACTTCAAAGGGTTTAAAGCAGGCCATACGCTCAACAATTTGTTACTTCGCAAGTTACTCGCGAATCAGCAGGCTTGGGAGTATGTAACTTTTGATGACAAAGAAGCCTCAAGTCTTGCCAAAAACTGGTCGGATTCATTTGGCTTGGCTCTTGACCCTGCATAACATACAGATCAAAGTTTATCCGCGAAGGCTGAAGGCGAAAGTGTTCAGCCTTTTGCTTTTTCCATGCTCGCGGCCAAGGCGAGCAACTGCGCTTTGAGCCCCGGGTGACTGGTAGTGCTAGCAGTTTCGCGGATCTGAATGATTGTCTCGTTACTGGTTTGGCTACGCTGTGTGCGGGGTATTTTCGCGGATTCGTTGGGTGGAGTTAGGGCGAGCTCAATTTTGATACCGGCCAATCCACTGTACTTTTCATGTTGACGTAGATGCGTGAGAAGCTGGCTTTGCTGATAACGAAGCTGGTTTGCTAAGCTATGATTGGCTGCAAATAGGATCACTATGCCATTCTCTACATTGGCGACATTTACTTTATCACGCTGTGACTCTGGTAGTGCTTGTTTAATGTACTGACTGAGTTTTTGGATTTCCTGGGCTTTGCGTGCCATAAAGGCTAACGGCGAGTCCTTATGGCCCAAGAGGTGATTAAGAGCACTGTTATCTGGCATTTTGGTCATGGGGGACATTATTGTGAAGATGCGGCCCGCGGTCAAGCGGTGGGGACTCGCAAGTAGCGCGTAAGCTACTATCGGATGGTTGTTCACGGCCTACGAGCTAAGCTTCTCAACAGCCTAGCTATCACTTCAATTTGAGTGGCATCAATCCGGTCGTTTTAGTGCGAAACCACTAATTATGGTGTAATATAACCCTTTATTTTTACAAGTAATGTAGGAACTCTGAAAAATCCATGTTAAAGAAAATCTTCGGTAGTCGTAATCAGCGCGCCATTCGTAAATTTCAAAAGAACGTAAAGCAAATCAACTCACTCGAAGCGAGCTTGCAAGGTCTCTCAAATGAGGAACTGCAAGCGAAAGCACAAGCCCTCAAGGAGCAGGCTAAGGGAGGGACGAAGCTAGACTCACTTTTGGCGGAGTCATTTGCTTTAGTACGTGAAGCGGCTGTGCGTACCCTTGAGATGCGCCATTTTGATGTGCAGTTAATCGGGGGCATGGTCCTGCATCACGGTAAGATTGCTGAGATGCGCACCGGTGAAGGTAAAACACTGGTGGCGACTTTACCTGCTTGTTTGAATGCGTTAACCGGCAAAGGCGTACATATCATTACAGTCAACGATTACTTAGCGAATCGTGATGCGAACTGGATGCGTCCTGTTTATGAGTTCTTAGGTTTTAGCGTTGGTGTGATTTTGCCCGACATGGAGCATGCCGATAAACAAGCCGCCTATGCTTGCGATATTGTCTACGGCACCAATAACGAATTTGGCTTTGATTACTTACGCGATAACATGGCGTTTAGTCTTGAAGATAAAGTACAAGGTGAACTTAATTATGCTGTCGTCGATGAAGTGGACTCGATCCTAATCGATGAAGCGCGTACGCCACTGATTATCTCCGGCGCTGCCGAAGATAGCTCAGAGCTTTACCGCGCGGTCAACAAGCTTATCCCCGGATTAGAGCGACGTCCCGATGAAGAAGAAGACGCCCCGGGTGATTACACCTTGGATGAAAAAGGGCGCCAAGCCTTCTTTACTGATCAAGGTCACAAAACTATCGAACAGCGTTTAATTACGGCAGGCTTACTCAAAGAAGGCGATAGCTTGTATTCGGTGTCTAACATCGCCTTAATGCACCATATTAATGCGGCGCTTCGTGCACACACGCTTTATCAGAAGGACGTCGATTATATTGTCAAAGATGATGAAGTGATTATTGTCGATGAACATACCGGTCGTATTATGCATGGCCGTCGTTGGTCGGAAGGCTTACACCAAGCGGTAGAAGCAAAAGAAGGCGTGTCCATCCAAAATGAAAACCAAACACTCGCGTCTATTACGTTCCAGAATTACTTTAGGATTTATAACAAACTCTCTGGGATGACTGGGACTGCCGATACCGAAGCGTATGAGTTCCAAGACATCTATAATCTAGAAGTACTTGTGATCCCAACCAATAAACCTATCGCGCGTAAAGATCATTCTGACTTGGTTTACCTCAAAGCCAATGATAAGTATCAAGCCGTGATTGAAGATATCAAGCATTGCCGTGAAAAGGGGCGTCCCGTCTTAGTGGGGACAGCCTCGATTGATACCTCTGAGTATTTGTCAGGAATACTTAACAAAGAGAATATTCCTCACCAAGTCCTTAACGCGAAGAAGCATGCTCAAGAAGCCTCTATCATTGAAGGTGCTGGGCGTGCAGGGGTTGTGACGATTGCCACAAACATGGCCGGTAGGGGGACCGATATTAAACTGGGTGGTAACGTCGAATTCAAAGTTCTGGAAGCCATTGCAGCCAGCCCAGATGGTGATCACGCGGCAATTCGTGAACAGATTGAAACGCAGCACAAAGATGATGAAGACGCGGTCAAAAAGGCTGGTGGTCTCTTTGTTCTCGCTACAGAGCGTCACGAAAGCCGACGGATTG